>NZ_CP014263.1:2732500-3065000 GCF_001988955.1 Spirosoma montaniterrae
AACTGAAAATCAAATCAGTAGCTTAACTGTTGCTCCGATAGTCTTCTCTAATGGCAACGCCGAAGTCAATTTGGCGTTGCCATTTTTTATTACGTAGCCCTCAACACAATACTGCATAGGCGTACAAAACACCTCATTCAACATTGTACAAACAGTTTCTTGTGTACGAATAGCATAAAACTATAAACACCATATAGTAAATATAAAATTTATCGATACGTATAAGGCATGGGGTTTGATATAGGTTGTTCTGGTGTATAAAACACCACACAACTATCCTACCCTCTACAAAAATGACCTTTCGTATTTTATTATGTGGGCTGTTGTGGCAACTGCTCCCATCGTTTTCGTTCGCTCAACTCACCCTAACCACGCCTGTCACACGCATGGTTATTCAGCGCAATGCCACCAACCGGGCAAACGTGCTGGTAGCGGGGCTTGCCCCGGCGTCGGCTACGTTGGTAGAAGCCCGAATGGTGCCGCTGACGCTGGGTCAGGGGAGTGCTACCGCCTGGACGTCGCTGCCTTTTCTATCTAATTCTAAGGCTTTTCGGGGCTGGATATCAACTACAGGCGGCTGGTATCGGCTCGACGTGCGGGCCAAAGTTACTACCACCGTTCTCGACCAGACCAGCGTTAACCGGGTGGGTGTGGGCGAAGTCTTTGTTGTAGCCGGGCAATCGAACGTAGCCGGTGGGTTTCAAACCGTAGTGGGTGCCACCGACGACCGGGTGTCGTGCGTCGATTTCCGGCAGGATAGCCTCAGCGAACAACTTCTACCGCTTCGCTTCAACCGCGTCAGCAGCGGCACCAACATTGGTCCCGGACAGCCCTATCACCTCTGGGGTATGCTGGGCGATTCGCTCACCCGACGGCTCAACGTACCCGTTTTGTTTCTGGGTGCGGCTTTGGGCGGCACCAGCAGCGATCAGTGGCAGCAGTCGGCGGCAGGTAACTTCAGTAGTTCGCTCAATGCGTCGGTCTATCGGCGGTTGGGCGTAGCCCTGCTGCACTATGTTCGGCGTACAGGAGCACGGGCCGTGTTGTGGCATCAGGGCGAAAGTGATCTGTATACGAGTCAGCAAACGTATTACGATAATATCCGGTACGTGATCGAGAAAAGCCGGCAGCAGGTAAACAACGCCCCGCTGCCCTGGGTAGTTTCGCGGGTCAGTTTCATCAACGGCAACACAAACCCGGCTGTTATTGCCGCACAGAATCAACTGATTAGCAACTTACCTGCCACATTTCCCGGCCCCGCCACCGACAGCATCGTTGGCCCCACCAACCGACCTGATGGCATTCATTTTTCGGGCGCAGGCTTAGTCCGATTCGTGAATAGCTGGGTGCAGGCTTTAGACGCTAACTTTTTTACCGTCTCAACCCCCTACACGCCCGCCGACGAATCGGCTTTGCTTACCAGCGGCTACACGCTGCCCATCCGCCGAAAACCCGGCGAAACGCTTTTCTTTAGCTCGCTACGTAGCTCGCCTGTTGAGACCAATAACCAGTATAAGGTACAGATTTTGCGGGCTGACGACGGTACAACGGTACTGGAATCAGCCGCCAGTTCAGCCAATCCGATCCAATTAACCCTACCCGGCAATTTCCCCGATGGCGAGTATCGGTTTCGAACCCTTACCACCAACCCGGCCACTACCGGTGCTTTGAGCGAACCGTTTCGGGTCGATTATTTTGCCCCGACAACCGGGGTGCCATTGATTTTGCAAACTGCCGTTCAGGGCGGCACTGCCGATGCGGTAATTCGACGCGTAGGGTATCGGTACGAACGGGGTAGCCACGGTTTTTTTGCGATGGTAGATGCCAGCCAGCCCGTTGAAGTTCGGATGCAACGCATCGACGGTGGCTCCTTTTCCGACAGCAACTGGTATTTGATGCCGCCCGTATCGCAGGCCCCCAACTACCCACAATTTGCCGATTTTTCCTATGTTCGATTCTACCCACCCATTGCGTCGGGCGTGGGGGGTGTAGAGCCGGGGCGGTATCGGCTTTCAGTTCGGCGGCAGGGCGACACAGGGGCCGGGCTTTGGTTTGAGCAGTCACTACTCAACAACACGCGTTACATTCTCTACTATACGCAGGAGTCGGTCAGCAATGTTCCGCCGGTGCTTACCACCAGCCAGGCCACTCCGGCACCCGTATGTCTGAGCGGGCAAATTCCTGTTTATGTGAGCGTTGAAGGCGGATCTATGTCGGCGGGGAATGTCTACAGCGTTCGGCTATCGGATGGCAGCGGCTCGTTTACCAGCGAAACGGTGATTGGCACCGGCACCAGCAGCCCGGTAGTTGTCACCTTACCAGCGTCGTTGTCGGTTGCCAGCAACTACCGAATACGCGTTGTTGCGAGCAATCCGGCGGTCAGCAGTGCGCCCAGCGACCCGCTCACGTTCTGCGCTGATTTATCGCTTGGCATGCAACTCGGTAGCCGCACGCCTAAGGTCGGCCAGCCCGTTACGGTTACGCTGACAGTAAGCAACAGCGGACCGCTGCCTGCTCATAACATACGGGCAATGAGCCTGTTACCCGACAACTTGATTTTTGTGAACGCCCTTACCTCGTCGGTAAGTGCCGCAGCCGGAACGGTTATTGTTGGCGTCGATAGTGTTGCGGCAGGTGGCTCAGTCGCGGTATTGTACCGGCTTCAGGCTAATCAGGCGGGTACGTTTCTGACTACGGCGCAACTTACGGCCACCGATCAGGCCGACCCCGACAGCCAGCCAAATTCCGGCACTGGCGACGGACAAGACGATATGGCCGTGGCCGACCTGCGCACACTTGATGGCAGCGGCCCCATCAGGGTATCTCCCAACCCGAACCAAACACCCTTACCCGCCTTACAAGCTAATCAGCCCGCTACCGATCCCGCCAAAGCCGATCTTGCTCTTAGGCTGACCAGCAGCTCGTTGACACCCAATAGCGGTCAGCCATTTATGCTTAGTGTAATTGTAACCAACCGGGGCGGAGCCACAGCCACGGGCGTCAGTATGCAACTGGTGTTGCCAACGGGCTGGAGTCTGGCCGTTACCGACGGTTTGAGCGTGAATGGGCAAATCATAACGGGCAACATAGCCAACATACCCGTCGATGCGTCGAATACACTGGCAGTGCATCTGATAGCACTTCAGGCAGGAACCCTACGGGCTCAGGTACAGACGGCCAGCCCCTCCGACCCCGACAGCACACCGGGCAACGGCTTCACCAACGGCGAAGACGATACGGCCAGCCTGACGCTGCGTGTGCGGTGAGCCAAACTGGCTATCCGTTCCGAACAATCTCTTCCAGAAACGCCCGGAATTTGTCGGCGAACTCGGGGCGTTTCAGCGCGAATTCGACGGTTGTTTTCAGAAAATCGAGTTTATTACCGATGTCATGGCGTTTGCCTTCGATGTGGTGGGCGTACAGATTTTCGCGCCGGAGCAGCAGCAGCAGCGCGTCGGTAAGCTGAATCTCGTTGTTTTTACCAACGGGCGTTTGCTCCAGCATCAGAAAAATGTCGGGCGTCAATATATACCGGCCCGCAATTGCCAGATTAGACGGAGCTTCGGCCAAAGCCGGTTTTTCGACCAGCGTATCCAGGGCCAGAATGCGGTCGCTAACGGGTTTGCCGCCCACAATGCCGTAGCGGTTTACCTTGTCGTGCGGCACCTCTTCCACGGCAATCACCGAGCCACCATACTGTGCATACGTGTCGATAAGCTGCTGCGTTACTGGAATCACCGAGTCCATGATGGTATCGCCAAGCAACACCGCAAATGGCTCATTACCAACGTGATGCCTGGCATACCGAATGGCATCGCCCAGCCCGTTGAGTTCGCGCTGCCGCACGTAATGCAGATTCGCCATGTCTGATAGCCGACGCATTTCATCGAGCAGCAGTTGGTCTTCTTTTTCTTCGAGCCGGGTTTCGAGTTCGTAGTTCCGGTCGAAGTGGTCTTCGATGGCTCGTTTGCCTTTGCCGGTTATAATCAGGATGTCTTCGATACCCGAATCAACGGCTTCCTGCACCACGTACTGAATCGTAGGCCGGTCAATAATAGGCAGCATTTCTTTGGGTTGCGCCTTCGTGGCAGGCAAAAACCGGGTACCAAGCCCGGCAGCAGGAATAACGGCTTTTTTTATCATAGAAGATGAATGACTGGTTGAATGATGGAATGAATGACTGGTTGAATGATTGAATGATTGAATGATTGAATTAATCTTTGCCCGACACATTCAATCATTCAATCATTCAACCAGTCATTCATTTTACAAAACATATGGCTTAATCACTCTGGCATTGATTTTTCGGAGTTCAACGAACAGGCGGTTCAGCATGGCGTCGTCGCGGTACAGGCCAATAATCGACCCGCCAGAGCCGGTAAACGAAGCCGATGCGCCACAGGCCCGCGCCAGTTCGATCAGGCTCCGGTTGCGGTCGCTGATGGCGTAGATACGGCTGCGCAGGTCGAAATTCTGGTTCACGAGATCGTTCAGAGCGTCGTTGTCGCGCCGGAGCAGGGCGTCGCGGCCCTGTCGCGCTACGTCGGCAATGGCGTTCATTGTGTCGAGGACGAGCGGTTCACCCTGAAGCCACCGCGCCCGCACGTCGTTATGCACCCGCCCCGACTGTTTGCCGAGGTCGGTGTTATAGGCGATGTAGAGTTTCGGCAGCAGGTGCGGATCGAGCGGTTCGTAGTCGCCGTGGCCCTGCTGCTCCATAATCGGGCGGTCGAAATTCATGTACACGCAGCCTTCATAGCACTGAATCACGCGGTCCTGCAAACCAGCGGCAATGCCCAGCTCGTCGGTTTCGGTTGCCAGAATTAGATTGGGCAGAATGGGCTGCGGAATCTCGACGTTGTAGAACTGCATCAGTGCCCGAAACGTCGCCACAATAATGGCACTCGACCCCGACAAACCCACCTGCCGTGGAATCGACGTGCTGTAGCGAATCGAAAAGTTCTGATTGGGCAGCCGGATACCTTCCTTATCGCAGTATTCGGCGAATTTTTTGATGGACGCTTTCAGCAATGGAACGCCCCCATGATAACCAAGCATGCCAACCGAATCGCGCAGGTGGTGCAGACTGCGGAACACATTGGTATCCTGCACCTGCGGTTCAATAGTCAGTTCGGGCGATGGGTAGAGCGTAACCGAGGCTCCAAAATTACGAACGCTGATGGCAATGGTTTTGCCGAAGAATCCGTCGGACGGGTTGCCAAACAGGCCCGCCCGCGCATAGGCACGAGTTTCAATTAGCAAAGCAAAAAGCGGGTAGCATCACCCACAGGCTTAAGTTTCGGTACTAAAACAGCAAATCGGTTTGGTGAAAAGCAAGCAGTTAGGTCTTATTACTCACAAAAAAGAGCCGAAACGCACGTTTCGGCTCTTTTTTATACATATTCTACAGAAAGAGTCACTTCGGATTCTCTTTGTCTTTATTGTCGTACCCTTTGTTGTGAGGATCATAACCCTGATTTGGGTCATCGCCTTCCTCAAGGTATGTGGCGTCAGCCCGGTGAAACAGCGCATCGTCCGAGGGGTTTTCGGCTACCGAATCCAACTTGGCAGCGGCTTCATCGCTGATCATGCGGCTTGGTTCGCTCGTGTCGTCGTTTTTCACGGCCTCAGGATTCACGTCCCATTCCTGCGTGGTCCCCAAACTTTCGCCTTTGGGCGTGTCTACACTGCCTTCGCCTACGTTTGCTTCGCGGGTTTCGGCAACCATGTTACGCGTGTTCGTGTCCTGGTCCATGCCCGACGTGGTGCCGGTTTGCTGATTTCCAACCCCTTCCGATTCCCGACCGTAGTCAGAATCGCCATGTTGGCTGGGGTCTTGCGAATAAAATTCGGGGTCTACCTTGTTAGGGTCGAATGGTGATACAGTAGCCATAACGTTGCTCTTTTTTTGTGTATAACCACAGATAAACCGGTTTGTTTGGCGAAAGCATGTTTCGGTCAGCGGAGCGAAAACGTGAAAACGCTCTGCCCATTTGCGCCGGGTTGCCGGGCCGTGAGCAAAACGCGCTGAATGGTCTGATTAGGCCATTTGTTGATAAATCCTTCGTCGTCGGGCATCGTCAGCGTTACCGGAGCCACCGCCACCGACCAGCGTTTGGGGTCGTATTGGAGCCGAACCGTTGTGGAGCGGTCGGGCGTGGTTAGCAGCAATTGGCCGGGCGTATTGGTATCGGTGGTGCAGGTGGTCAGAAATGCCTGTTGCAGCGACGACGGCCCGGTTTTGAGCACGTAAGCGTCGGTTAGGGTCAGGCTCTCGGCTACCCGGTTAAGCGCAATAGTCCGATTCCACGACTGTATGCCTGCTTCGGCAGGATAGGCGCGGGTCAAGTCCATGCTCAGCGTGGCTTTGCGGGCATCGGCGGCATACCGAACGTTCCGGGCTTCACAAGCCCGGCCTACCGGTTGCCCTACGCCGTTGATAATGGGCAGGTTATGATATTGCGACTGCGTCCACCAGAGTTCGTAGCGTTTCGACGAAAACGTTTTAGCCGTGTAGGTTCCCCGGCCTGCGTCGATGATAACGGGCTTTCCATTGGCGTACAGAATAAAATCACCCACGTCGTTATGGTTGTGGCTTTCAGCATTATGTCCCCCGTGCGCGGCCACGTACAGCCCCCTCGGCGAACGGGCCGTCATGACCTGTACGTCGGGAAACCACACGTCGCGTACTGGTTCAAAAAAGTCATCTCCCGCTTTCATTTGCCTGATTGTAAGCAGGTTGTTTATTTTCCGCTGCCGATGAAAGCCCCGACTACGGTGGGTATTACTGCTCGACTCCGAATAGCCAAACGTGCGATACGCCCACCGCCCGAAGCGGCTGAGGGTGTCGTCCTGAATCTGTTGCCCGAAGCGATACAGCATCAGACCATCGGGCGTAAGGGTTGGGTCGGCGTCGGCGAAGGGCACGAAATAGGCTCCGGCAATGTGCATTTTGTAGACATACGAGGCTATGTTTCGGATGAGCGGTTCGCGGTACATATTCACCTTGCCGTCAGTGGCACTGTGTAGCAGTTCGAGGGCGTCGAACACGCAGGCACCAGCCGCAAACCAGTAGCTTGGCCCTTCGTCGCAGCCGCCGTTCTCGCCCAGCCCGTTCAGGTAAATATCGAGACCCTTCATAGCCGCGAAAGTCATTTGCTGACGACAGCTTTCATCGGGGTCGAGCAACAGCGTGGCCGTGAGCCAGTTCGCCATAATCCACGGATTCCAGTTGTTCACTTTGGCAGCAGGATTCAGCCAGCCGTAGCGATTCGATTCCTGAATGGGTTTGAAAAGCCGCTCATTGGTTTCCAGGTAGATACGGGGCCGCACCAACGGCGAAGCTTTGGCAAGTTGGTCGCCCACGAAATAATCGGTCAGGGCCAGCACGGCGGCTGTTTCGGCTCCGAACAAATCGACCGTCCGGTCTTCGACATTGAACAGGCCGTTGCCGGTTTTCTGCCCGCCGAGGTGCGCCGGAACGCCCCAGCCGCTTTCTTCGCAAATGGCCCAGACCATGTTCAGAATTGCGTCTGTAAATCGCCCCTGCCCTTCTACCGACTCGGCCAGCACCAGATCCATCAGCGTGTGCCGACGCCCGAACGAAACGGCCTCGTAGCGCGTCCGGTTGGTGTTGCGCACATAATCGAGTGTGAGTGTGGCCGTAAGGGGCGTAAAGGGTTCGTTCGCGGCCCGTTCGCCCGCCCGGACAAGTCCCGTCCGAACCGAATCGGGCAGTGCCTGCCGCCAGGCTTCGGGCGTGTTGGGATAAGGTTTCCAGTTGGCGCGAGGCATCAACGCTGCCTGCACCGACGAGACCGGATAGCGGGTAGCCAGCAGATTACGGGGCGTTAACTGCGCCCAACCGGTGGTGGTCGTAATCAGGAGAAAAATGAGAAGTTTCATGGCAGATAGTCGACCCCAGGTCGCATCCACACGACCCAACGGTTGGCTTATAAAGCTGGAACCAGGCCGCTGATACTGCCTTTATCGGCTCTCGCGCAGCCGGGCGACTTCAACCCGCAGCAGGTCGTTGGTTTCCTGAAGCAGTGCCATGCGTTCGTTGAGTTGAAACAGCAGAAACTCCATGTTGCGCAGGCGTTCTTCAGTATTCATTGCCGCCGAGGGCGAACCGAGCTGCTTGAACATCAGCCCCTCGCCCCGCAATAGCCAGTCGGCATTGACCTGCGGGTAAACAGCCACAATTTTTTCGAGCGTATCGTAGCGTGGTTTCAGCCGACCGTGCAAAATATGATATACTTTTTCGCCCCGCCGTTCGCCCAACTGCCGGGCAAATTCCAGTACGCTGATGTCTAAGGCATCGATGAGTTGCTGTAGCCGAACGTGAATGGTCATGATGCAGGTTTTTACCTAAAATTATGTAAAATCTTAAAAGGGAACACGGATTGAACGGATGGGGCAGATAAACACAGATTTCTTTGTTGCTGACGTAAAAACCAAAAATTCGTGTTTATCCGTCCCATCCGTTTAATCCGTGTTCCCCGTATAAAAACATTTTTTTGTGGCTTTGTGAATTACACAAAACTGTGTATATTTAAAGCTGTAAACAAGCCCTCTGTAAAAGGCAAAAGGGAGCGCAATGCGGCCCCCCTGCTTGAACAGTAAACAACAAATACTAATGAACACACAAAACAAAACCCAACTTTTGACAATTCAAAATGAAAGCCCGTTAAAGCCGTATCAAAAGCTGCATGAGCAGACGGGCGAGGTTGTCAATAAATACAAATACCTCGAAGGCCACCCGCGTCAGTACCGCTTCGATGCCAAAGAGGGTGTGTTTAATATCAACGGCACTGAAAAGCTGGGCCGCACACTCACTTTCCAGCCTGTTGCGTGGCGCATCTTCACGGACAATATCCTGAACATGGGCACCAAAAACTGGGCAGAAATTTTCTTCATCGACGACAAAAACTGCGTCTCGGCGGTACTGTTTCATGGCTACAGCGTCGATAACATTTTCCGACTGATCGAACCGCTTTATTACGACGACCTCACCCTGGCCGACGTGGTGATTACTGCCGTAGCTGAGAAAAAAGAGAACACCAAAATTCAGCCGAAGGGCGTGTATTACATCGCCACGTTCGCCTACAAAATGGCGAATGCCGAACAAACCGTCGAGTTGAAGCAGTTTGCGCAGGATGTGAAGATTTTCCGTCAGGAAACGCTCACCGACATTGCCAATATCAAAACGGCGATGAACTACTACAATCCCTTCATTCAGGCCGCCGACGAACCCGAACTGCTGGCTGCTGGCTAATTTTAACTAAAAATGCCGTCATCCCTTTCTATTGAGTTGCCTGACAATGAGTACCGTGCGCTGATGCGCGTGTCGAACTCCGACCTGACGCGGCTGAAAGAAGAGCATTTGGGCTACAGTCTGGGTCAGGATATTCCGCCGAAGCAGTTTGAGCAGGCAAAGGTGTTTGGCCGGGCCTTCCACCAGCATCTGCTTGAGCCTGAAACTATTGGCACGGTGCTGGCGCAGCTACTGCCCGACTTAGCCCCAAAGCAATCTGACCAACTGAATACTCTGACGAAACAGATTCGGCAGGATGCATTTTGTCGGCGGTATCTGCGGCAGTCGGAGCGCGAACGGGTGGTGCTGTTTACAGACCCAACCATGGGCGTCGATTGCAAGGCTCGGTTAGATATGGTCTACACCAGCCCGAAACGACGCAACGCACTTATCATCGATATTAAAACAACCTCGGCCCGCACCCAGGCGCAGTTTCTGGAATCGTGCTATACTTACGATTACGACCGGCAGGCGGCTTTTTATCTCGACAGTCTACGCTATGCCGATGGGTTTGAATGGGCCAGTACGCGGCAGTTTCGGTTTGTGTTCGTAGGCGTGATGAAGCAGCCACCACACAGACTCTTTGCCGTTGAAGCCACATCGATTCCCGGCTTTGTCGACTATGGTCGCAAGAAATACCGCTTTTGGCTACGCAAATGGCGCGAGTCAGTGAACATCGAACAGCCAACAACCAACAGTGCGTGGTTGCAAGTTGCTTAAGCTAAGCGTAGTCATCAAGCCACCGTTACGTTTCCCTACTGTTGGTTGATGACTGTTGCCTGTTAACTGAAAACATGAACGCATCGATAATAACTCTTACGCCCACCCCGCTCCATTTCGATTGGGGCACGGATGGGCTGGTGTTGTGGATTGAAGAATTGGACGGAGCCGACAGCCTGACCGGGCAGATGGATGAGGTGCTAAATCGTATTGGCTTCGCCATTGAACTGCAAACCGGCTGGGACCACCGCTCCGACGCGGCCACACTGCACCCACTGTATGGGTATCGGTTGTTGCTCCGCGACGCATCGGGTCGCTGGAACGCCGTAAAAACCGATGAAACGGGTCGTTTCGCCGGGTTGATTCCGCTCGAAGAAATGGATTACGAAGTGGCTTACGAAAAGGTGATGTGGTTAGAGTAGGGATGGAACACGGATTGGACGGATAAAACGGATTAACACGGATTTCTTTCTTCGATTTTAAATCAAAAATCTGTTTGAATCCGTTTTATCCGTTAAATCTGTGTTCCCCTTTATAGACTCAACGTTTTGAAACGCACAACAAAAATTCTCATCGCATTAGTCGTGCTGCTGGTAGTGGCGCGGCTGTTGCTGCCTTACTTCGTTCTTCGATATGTCAATAAAACACTGGCCGACATGGGTAGCTATACCGGCCACGTTGAAGACATCGATATTCAGTTGCTGCGCGGTGCCTATCAAATTGACGACCTGCGCATCCGCAAGATTAACGGCAAAATCAAGGAACCATTCCTATACATGCCCAAAACCGACCTGTCGGTCGAGTGGGCATCGTTGTTCAAGGGCGAATTAGTGAGCGAGGTAGAAGCCTACAAACCCGAACTCAACTTTGCCTTCAGCGAAGATGAAGCCAGTAGCCAAACCGGGGCTGAAGTCGACTGGACAGCGTATTTGAAAAAGCTGCTGCCCATCAGTATCAACCGCTTTGCCGTTATCAACGGGCGGATTGATCTCACCAGTTTGGTAACACAGCCCCGCGCCGATTTGTCGCTTCAGAACTTCAATGCTGAACTTCGCAACATCCGCAATGTTGACGATAAGGCCAACAAGTTGCCTTCGCCCGTAAGAGCCACCGCCGACGCTCCCGGTTACGGCGGCAAGTTAGATTTCTCGGCCAATATGAATCTGCTGAAGGTGATGCCCGACTTTGATTATAACCTGCGCTTCACCGACGTGCAACTTCCCAAAATCAACAATCTGGCCCGCGAATATGCCAACATTGATTTCGAGAAGGGCACGGTAAGCATTTACAGCGAAATGGCGATGTACGACGGGCGGTTCAACGGCTATATTAAACCGCTGACCAAAGACATGAAAATCTTTAAGCTGAACGAACGCGAAAACCGTTCGGTGGGCAAGTTTTTCACGGAATTGCTGGCGCAGGCAGGAACGACTCTGCTCACTAACCCGCGCCAGGATCAGGTAGCTACGCGCATTCCGCTATCGGGTACTACCGAGAACGTAACTACCGCTGTGTGGCCTACTATTTTTGGGTTATTGCGCAATGCCTACATCGAAGCATTCAAAGGGCAACTCGACAACAACATCACCTTTGGCGACGCGCTGAAGAGCGTAAAAGATAACCTCAAAGAGGCCCGCGCCGAAAACAAAGCCGAACGGAAAGAAAAGCGCGAAGAGCGAAAGGCTGAACGCAAAGCCAAACGCGAAGAACGAAAACGCGAACGTCAGCGAACCTGACGTTCCTTCCTATCGCACCGTATCCAAGCGCGTGGCTCCACCCCGGCGCAGCGAATCGGGTCGAAGCCGTCGTTGTTTTCGATTACGATTCGGTTGCGAAGGCCGGTTTTTAGGTAGTGTAGTGTCTAAACCGGTTTCCATCCGTTGCCGCTGCTTCGGGGTTGTTTTTTGCAGTTCGGGCCGGGGTTGGGTAGCCGGGCGGCTCGTCTCGGTTGAGGTCGACTGCTGCATGGCTGGTGCCTGATTGCTTTGCGCGTAAACACCGCCCGACAGACCGGCAATTGATACGCTTATCAGAAATAAGAAGGGTTTCATAACGTCGTTGTGATTTGTTTAGTCGCTACGCGACGGTAGGCTCCCAACATTTCGCTTGTTACTACAAACATTGGGTCGCCATGCGACGAAGAATCAACGTAGATAGACGCGCTAAGTTTAGTACCAGATCATTTTCCGAGCGAGTGACCCAGCACCCCGGAGGTATCTTCGCCGGGTTTTGGCGCGGGCCAGGCCGGTTGGGCGGGGGTAGTTGAAAACTTCAGCGGTACGCCGATACTCTGAAATGGCCCCGCTACGGGGTGCTGTTGCGTCACGACCATCTGCCGGGCCGACAGATGCGGGTCGGTTTCCAGATCGGCCAGTTCATTGACGGGCGTAATGAGCATGTCGCTTTCCAGACCGAATCGAACCCAGTCAGCGCGGTCTTTTTCTACGAATAATTCCTGAATTATCGCTTTGAACGCAGCCAGTTGCGCCGGGTTTTGCGGTAGAATAAAGCCTAACCAGTCGGGTTTGTCGACGAGGGTGCAAAACTTTTGCCAGAACTTCGGTTCGAGCGTACCGAGGGCTACGTATTTTCCGTCGCGGCACTGGTAAATGCCGTAATTGGGCAGGCCACCCGCCAATGGCATCTGCCCGCGCTCGGTAGGTAGTCCGCCCGCATAGGTCGCATAAGCTACCGAAAGTAAAGGCATTACGGCATCGGTCATCGACACGTCAACGTGCTGCCCTTCGCCAGTGCGTTCGCGGGCGTAGAGAGCCGCCAGCGTACCCATCACGCAACCGTAAGAGCCACCTGCAATATCGGCTACCTGAACGCCGGGGATTACGGGAGCATCGGTTGGGTCGGTACCAGTCAGGCCCAGCACGCCCGCCAGTGCAATGTAGTTGAGGTCATGCCCGGCCAGATGCGCGTAGGGGCCGGTTTGGCCGTAGCCCGTTACGGATACGTAGATAATGCGCGGATTCACGGCGCGAGCGGCAGCATAGCCAATGCCCAGCCGGTCGAGATGGCCGGGCCGGAACTGTTCTACCACCACGTCGGCGGTTTTAACCAATTCAAGAAACTGCGTTTGGCCGTCGGGCGTTTGGTAATCTAAAAAAATGCTTCGTTTCGAGCGGTTATAAGCCATATAATTAGCCGATTCGCCGTTGATATAGGGCGGAAACGCGCGAACGTAATCGGGGGCATTTGGCAGTTCGATCTTGATTACGTCGGCACCCATATCGGCCATGAGCATCGTGCCGAGCGGGCCGGGCAGCAAACGCGTCAAATCCAGGATGCGAAGGCCCAGAAGCGGGCCGGTGGTGGGGTTTCGGACAGGCATGTATGGAATTTTGTTAGTCAATGCATCTATTCAACAAGCAGCGCGGCATTCAATGTTTTTAAAACGTTTTCGTAAACCCCGTCCAACCACCGACGCCGAGTTTGTAGCGACGTACCGCACTACGGGCGACGTGGCCGTATTGGGCGAGTTATACGAACGGCACATGGAATTGGTATATGCCGTGTGTTTCAACTACCTGCGCGACGAAGACGAAGCCAAAGACGCCGTAATGCACTTGTTTGAGCAGTTAGTGACCGACCTGCGCCGTCACGACGTGCAGCAGTTTCAGTCATGGCTGCACACCGTGGCACGAAATTACTGTTTAATGCAGCTTCGCAAACGACAGTCGCAGCCCGTGATAACCTCGCTGTTGCCCAATGAATTGGATGAAGACACTGAGGAAGACCACTCGCTGATCGATTTTAGTGAATCTGATCACGAAGAAGACCTCTCGCGCATGGAAGCCTGCCTTCAAACATTGCCAGCCGAACAGCGTATTTGCCTGACATTGTTCTATTTGGAACAGAAAAGTTATGCCGACGTGGCCCAGCAAACGGGCTATGGCCTGAAGCAGGTAAAAAGCCACTTGCAAAATGGGCGAAGAATGTTGAAACTTTGTATGCAAAAACAGCCATGAACGACCACCTGACTTTCGATGACCTGCGGGCTTATCAGGCCGGACGACTCAGCGGACCGGCACGGCACCGCGTGGAGCGGCTGTTGCTCGAAGACCCATTCTACGCCGACGCACTGTCGGGTCTGGAAGCCATGCAGCAGGCGGCCACGCCAACATCGGAGCAACTGGCCGAT
The DNA here is from genome assembly GCF_001988955.1 of Spirosoma montaniterrae. Classification (NCBI taxonomy): domain Bacteria; kingdom Pseudomonadati; phylum Bacteroidota; class Cytophagia; order Cytophagales; family Cytophagaceae; genus Spirosoma; species Spirosoma montaniterrae. The sequence goes on from NZ_CP014263.1 coordinate 2,746,687, forward strand.
CTGCGTAATGCACTCAAGGATCGTATTCACGCGTCGGCCACCAAAAAACGGCTGTGGCCGCTCTGGATCGCTACCACCACAGCCGCTATTCTGTTTATGCTGGCAATGGCAATTTACTTTATCTTTTTCGCTCCCAAGCAGCCACCTCAGCCCTTAAAACCTGCCCGCCCGGCAACCACGCAGTCGACGCATCAGGTTTCTATGGATCAATTCCGGGGTTAACGCCGAACGGGTTGGTGCAGCATCAGTTGATCGATAACAGCCTGTACCTGAGCAGCCGGCATTTTCTCAACCAGGTAAGCATGGCCCCGGCCCGCAGGGTCCCAGCCGTTGCTGCCATCAGCTTTAGGGATAATCCGCCCTTCGACTATCGAGTAATAGGGTTCATAGCCTTTGATAGCCACCAGCACGGCGGTCTGATCCCAGCTCATGCGGCCATTTTTATCGTTTTTGTCCATTGGAATCGACCGGGCAAATACATCTTTACCCGGCGAGTTCTGGTAGCTGCTGGCTACTAAGGGCAGGCCCGTGAAAATGCGCGAACCAATCTCAAATCCACTGAAAAGAATAGGTGTCGGCCAGTTTTTGAATACGTAAACGGAAGCCAGCGCGTCTTTCTCGACATTGAACTCGCGATGCTTGCCCATATCGGGGCCAAAGTTGGCAGCCATGCTTACTACTTGTTTCACCTTCCTGCGCACCAGTGCAGCACCATCGAGCGAAGAATACCGGTCGGGTTTCGATTCGAGCAGGTTCGCCATATTGGTAAAAAACCCGACCGTCACAATGGTCATGCTATTGTCGGGTTGGTCGGCCAGCAGCCTGCGGTACAGTACGGTAGCATCCTCGGCTTGCTGGTTGGTCTTCAGGTCGTGCGGGTAGCGGGCTACCAGCAGCGAATCCCAGCCCTGCGACGCCTGCAACTCGACAGCCCGGCCCCGCACTACGCCAACGGGCAGATTGGGTCGCCCAAAATAGGTATTCATCACATCGAGCGTGGGGCCGATGTACTTCGAGCTATTCGAGGCTACCGTAGCCAGGATACGTACCTGCCCCGAATCGGCCAGGGCGTGCAGCAGTGTAATGGCCCCTACGTCGTCGTAGTCGGGGCCGATGTCGGTATCAAAAATGAGGTTGACGGGTGCTTTGCGGGTCTGTCCCAAAAGCGTGGTGGTGTGTAGACAGCAAAAAACAAGCGGGAGAATCAGCAATTGTCGGATTTTCATGATGAAATAAGGGAGTGGGTTTTCGGGCTACCAACCCATGAACTGTGGTTTATCTTACCGGGCGGCAATAATCAGGCCCAGGCCAATGACGTAGCAAAGCAGCATGGCGTTAAGTAGGGTCGACGTACCACGCGGGGCACCCCGAAACTCGCGCCAGATGTAGATACCCCATAGCGCGGCTACCACCGTGGCCCCCTGCCCCAGCCCATAGCTGATGGCCGGACCAGCCTTTTCAGACGCCAGAATGCTGAGTGACATACCCAGCATCCAGACAAAGCCCCCCAGCAACCCCATGCCGTGGTCGCGCAGGCTACCCCGAAAGTAGGCCCGGTAGCTGGTTGGTTCGCCTACGAAAGGCCGGTAAATCAGGTACGTGTTGAACAGCAGGTTGCTCAACAGAATCCCCAGCGCAAAAAAGACGAGAGCCGTATAAGGCGTAAGTTTACCCACTTCGGGCTGGGCAAAATCAGTGGTCATTGAGGCTGCCACGTACTTGTAGAAAAAGCCCATCAGTACCCCAGCCACTACGCTCAATACCAGCCCTTTGGTCGATACGCCGGAGCGACCCCCGGCAGCGGTGGCCCCGGCCAGTTTGCGGTAAGCACCGGCATTGAACAGCACAGCCCCCATCACCAGCGCGACCCCGCCAAACAGCAAGCCCGCGTTGCCCACCGGGGCATCGAGGTAGTTAACGACCACGCCGATTACCAACGCCAGGCCGATGCCCACCGGGAAGGCCACTGACATCCCTGCAATGGCAATAGCTGCTCCCAGCAGAATATTGGCCGCGTTGAACAGCACCCCGCCCCAGATGGCTAATCCCAGATTCGCTGTGTTGGCCTGCCCAAGATCGGCCAGAAACGAGCGACCGTCGGCACCGGTGCTACCCAGCGTAAAGGCCAGCAGCAGGGCCGTGAGCACAATGCCCAGCACATAATCGACATAGAACAGTTCGAACCGCCAGTTGGCCTGAGCCAGTTTCTGAGTGTTGGCCCACGACCCCCAGCAGAGCATCGTGATCAGGCAGCAAAACACGGCAGTGCCGTAGGTAGAAACGATAAACACAACCAGTTGTGAGTTAAAGAGTTAAGGGCAGCTCATTCAGTTCTTTTCGGTAAGGTAGCGAGGCTTGTGCTCCCATGCGTGTCACGGAAATGGCAGCCGCCCGGCAGGCAAACGCCACCGCATCGGGCAGGGGGCTGGCTTCGGCCAGTGCCACCACCAACGCGCCGTTGAAACAATCACCAGCGGCTGTGGTGTCGAGGGCCGTTACGGGTGCGGCTGCAATAAGCTGGCCTTCAGTCGCATCGGCTTCGAGCAGATACGCACCTTTACTACCCAGCGTGATCACCACATTGGCGACCCCGGCCTGTTGCAGGTACGTGGCGGCCCGATGCGCCGAAGCCATATCCGTGACGCGCATACCGGTGAGCAATTCAGCCTCCGATTCGTTGGGGGTAATCATAAATAGCTGGGCCAACAGGTCGGCAGGCAACAATTGCGCCGGGGCCGGGTTGAGCACTACGCGCAGTCCACGCTCACGACCCGCCCGAACGGCAGCTTCGACCGTTGGCAGTGGCGATTCTAATTGCAGCAGCAGGAGACTACCGGCGGGGGCCTGCTCCAGTGCATCGAGCACCTCGGCGGGCCGAAGCTGATGGTTGGCACCGGGAGCTACGGCAATGCAGTTTTCGCCTTTGGCATCAACGTTGATGAGCGCGACGCCGGAGGGATGCTGCGGGTCGGTCAGCACGTGGGTACTGTCGATGCCTTCCTGCCGAAACTGCTCCACAGCCTGATGACCAAACACGTCGTTGCCCACCTTCGCCACGAACCGGATGGCCGGGCTTCCGGGTTCCGACAGGCGGGCCGCTGCCACAGCCTGATTGGCACCTTTCCCACCCGGATTCATCAAAAACAGGTCGCCCATGACCGTTTCGCCGGGGGCAGGTAATTTGTGTGCTTTCACTACCATATCGGTATTAGAGCTACCGACCACAAAAACAGACATTGCCATAGTAGATAATCGCCGAACGACGAACTGTTTTAATGCGGATATGTGCAAACATTTGCTCAGGTTCACCCTGTCATTACGCAAATAAAGGAAACAGGGCACAACAACTACCTCGTTTTTGAAACCCTGCCTCTCGGCGTCCTTTCCTTTTCTTTCACGTATCCCGCCATTATCGAAAGTAACGCTGCTCAGCATACGGTTTTTATGCAGGCAACCGTATTCAAGCTAATCCACATCGACATGCTTTTTACGCTGAAGCCAGACAACGATTTCACAATTGTCAGCGAAGAAATACGCTTCAGATCAGCATTGCCAGTGCAAATTATTTTAGAACGCGTTTTCAGAAAGCAACACGAAAAGCTATTCGAAAACATTGAGCTATTTTACTCATAAACAGGCTTATACGCTACAGCGTCGACTACGATTTTGGCGATGATTTCGCGCATGATTTCGGAGGAGCCGCCCGCAATGGTGCCTACGCGGGCGTCGCGGTAGGCGCGGGCAATGGGGTAATCTTCGATGTAGCCGTAGCCGCCGAAAAATTGCAGACAGGTATCTACCACGCGCTTTTGCATTTCTGACGTTGCCAGTTTCGCCATCGAGCATTCTTTCACCACCACTTCGCCCTGCGTGAAGAGCCAGCAAGTGTGATAGACAAACTGCCGGGCCATTTCGATTTCAGTGGCAACGTCGGCAATTTTGTGGCGAATGGCCTGAAACTTACCAATTTTCTTGCCGAAAGCTTCGCGCTCGTTGAGGTATTGCAGCGTCCAGTCGAGGGCGAGTTGCGCACCCGATACGGCCATTACGGCAGCTACCAACCGTTCGAGTTGCAGGCTCTCCATGAGGTAATAAAAACCCATATTTTCCTGCCCAATCAGGTTTTCGACCGGCACCCGCACGTCGTCGAAGCGGATTTCAGCCGTATCGGACGAGTGCCAGCCTATTTTGTTGAGTTTTGTGCGCGTGATGCCGGGGCTGTCTAAATCGACCACCACAAGGCTGATGCCATTCATGCCAGCCTCTGCTTTTGTCTTCACTACGAGCGTTACGAAATCGCCGTAGGTGCCGTTGCTGATAAAGGTTTTTGCGCCGTTAATAATAAACTCATCGCCCGTGTCGGTGCGGAGCGCGGTAGTCCGGATAGCCGACACGTCGGAACCGGCGTCGGGTTCGGTAATGGCGAGGGCGGCCACTTTTTCGCCCGCAATGGCCGGGCGCAAGTACTTCTCTTTCAGCAGGTTGCTACCTGTTTTAAAGATATGATTCACGGCCATGTACTCATGTACGCTGACGGCGGTAGTAAAGCCACCCATGCCGCAGCGGGCCAGTTCTTCCAGAAAAACGACCGAGTACCAGAAATCGGCTCCGGTGCCGCCAACGGCTTCGGGAAAAGGCAAGCCGAGGTAGCCCAACTCGCCCATGCGCTGAAAAATAGAAACTGGAATTCGCCGATTGGCCTCCCACTCTTCCGTATGCGGCACCACCTCTTTTTGAATAAACTGCCGGACGCTCTGCCGAAACAATTCATGTTCGTCCGTAAAGTACAAGGAGGGCCTGTTCATAGTCATAGTTTGTTATCAAAATTACCTAAAGACAATTACATCAAAAAATAAATCTATTTCATTGCTAACAAAGCTCATGCTATTACCTAAAAGTTAGTTACCGAAGTAAAACATTTCAGAGCGGCACAGCGTTAACCGGGCAAATCATTCTATCTTAACAGTCTATGTTCCGTACAATTTCACTACGTGTTTTAACGCTCTCAACGTTTTTGTTCACAGTCTCAGTATCAGCCGCTTCGGCACAGCAACGCTTCAGCGCGGGGCCACGTTTGGGCCTGAATTTGTCTAACTACTGGGGTAACTCCGATGGCATGAGCATGAAACCCGGTCTGGCTGCTGGTGTTGGCTTAATGTATAGTTCGCTAAATCATTTTGGTCTCGGAGTCGATGTGCTGTACTCGCAGCGGGGAGCGCGTTATCGGGGTAATAATCTGGAATTTACGCAGCGCGTCAATTACCTCGAAATTCCAGTGGTAGCGAAATATTTCCTGACGCTCAACGGCAATTTCCGGCCTAACGTATACATTGGCCCCTCGCTCGGCGTCCGGCTCAATGCCAAACGCGTCAACGGCGAATACCTGCAAGGCTCCGGCCCGGTTATCAACGGCGATAACAACAATGATTTCAACAGCTTGGACCTCGGTGCTACGGGCGGTTTCCAACTCAACTGGCGCGGTGCAGGTGAGCGGCAGCGGTTTCTGATCGATGCCCGCTATACGCTCGGTCTGAGCGAAGTGCAGGCGGGTTTGCCTAACCTATGGGGTCGGCGCAACTCGCTGCAAAACTCAACCATCACGCTCACGCTGGGCTACAGTTTCGGTGTTGGTCCTGAATACCGCAGCCGCTATCGGCGGTAGTTTTTTTAAGGGGAACACGAGAAGTAACCCCACCCCAACCCCTCCCCGTTAGGGAGGGGCTTCTAAAGAAGCTTACGAGAGTAAGCCCCTCCCTAACGGGGAGGGGTTGGGATGGGGTTTAATCCCCGGCTCTTCGTACTTTTGGGCTTTTAATGACCCAAAACCGTTTGCCCATGACCACCCGCCGGTCTCTGCCGATTCTATTACTCTTTGTTTTACTTGCCACACGCGCATTCTCGCAGGCTGTTACGCCCCAATTCCTGCAACTGACCGAAGCCAAAAACCGCTGGGCCGACTCGGTCTTTACCAGCCTCACGCCCGACGAGCGCATTGCCCAGCTCATCATGGTGGCGGCCTACAGTAACCGCAAACCGGTTTACGAAGATTCGCTCGTTACGCTTGTCAGGACAAACAAACTGGGCGGAGTGGTGTTTTTTCAGGGTGGCCCTATCCGGCAGGCTAAACTGACCAATCGGCTGCAAGCCCTTTCGGCAGTGCCACTGCTCGTGGCAATGGATGCCGAATGGGGCATTGCCATGCGGCTCGACAGCACCGTGCGCTACCCCTACCAGATGACGCTCGGTGCCATGCCCACAGGTAGCGATTCGCTCATCTACCAGATGGGGGCCAACCTCGCCCGGCAGTCGCGTCGGCTCGGTATGCATGTCAATTTTGCGCCCTCCGTCGATGTCAACAATAACCCCAACAACCCGGTTATCAACTTCCGCTCGTTTGGCGAAGATAAGTACGCGGTGGCCCGTAAAGCCCTGGCTTATCTGCGTGGTATGCAGGACAACCTGCTGTTAACCAGCATCAAACATTTTCCCGGACACGGCGATACGGGCACCGATTCGCACTACGACCTGCCGCTGATTGCCAAAAGCCGCGCCCAACTCGACTCGCTCGAACTGTATCCGTTTCGACAGCTTATCAATGCCGGGGCGGCAGGCGTTATGGTAGCCCACCTGAACATTCCAGCCCTCGACACCACCCGCAACCGCCCCTCTACCCTATCGCCCAATATCGTTACCAACTTACTGAAAAACGAACTCGGCTTTCAGGGGCTTGTCTTCTCCGACGCCATGAACATGAAAGGCGTGACAAAGTATTTCCCGTCGGGGCAGGCCGACCGGATGGGCATTGAAGCGGGTATGGACGTACTCGAATTTACCGAAGACATTCCGGCAGCACTGGCGCAAATCAAACAGGCTGTTGTGGATGGGCGCATCTCGCAGGAGTCGATTGATGAACGCTGCCGGAAGGTGCTGCGGGCTAAAGCATGGGTTGGGCTGGATCAGTACAAACCCGTTGTGCTCGACAATTTAGTGCGCGATCTGAATCCGGTGCAGGACGAACTGCTGAATCGCCGAATGGCCGAAGCAAGCCTGACCGTACTCAAAAACGAAGCCAATCTGCTACCCCTGCAACGGCTCGACACACTACGGATTGCGTCGGTATCCGTTGAAAGCGAGAGCATTACGGCTTTTCAGAAAATGGCCGCCAACTACACGCAGGTCGATCATTTTAATATCAGTTCCAAAACGCCCGACTCTACGCTGGCGCAGGTGCACGAATCGCTCAAAAATTATAATCTGCTGCTGGTCGACGTACACCTGAACAACATCAGGCCGGGTGCCCGCTACGGATTGCAAGCCAAAACCGCTGGTTTGGTGAGTGAACTGGTGGCGACAGGCAAAGCCGTTGTGACGGTATTTGGCAATGCTTACGTACTGGACAAACTCACCTTCCCCGCCGACACGGCCCAGCTAAACTACAGCATCGAACGGGCGCGGGCCATTGTGCTGCCCTATCAGTTAACCAACTACACCGAAGAGCTATCGGCCCAGTTGATTTTCGGAGCCATTGGCGCACAGGGCAAACTGCCCGTTACGGTAAATCAGCGGTTTCGGACGGGCGACGGTATTATGCTGCAACCCATCGGACGGATGAAATACACTATCCCCGAAGAAGTGGGCATCGACGGGCAGTTCCTGACCCGGCAGGTCGATTCGTTAGTGAATGTAGGGCTTAGTCAGCGGGCGTTTCCGGGCTGTGTGGTGCAGATGGCGAAGGACGGTAAAGTGATTTTCCGTAAAGCCTACGGCACACATGTCTATGATGCGTCGTTAGGTGTTGAACCAAAACCCGTACAACCCGACGACCTGTTCGACATGGCCTCGGTCACGAAAGTCAGCACCTCCACGCCCGCGCTGATGCGGTTGGTCGACGAAGGCAAGTTCAACCTCGACGGCACCATGGACGATTACCTGCCGTTCCTGAAAAAATCGAACAAAGCCAACCTCCGCTGGCGCGACGTGCTGACGCATCAGGCCGGCCTGAAAGCCTGGATTCCGTTCTGGCGCGACGCGCTCACGGGCGAAGCCGGGCAACCGGGCGTAACCTGGAAGCCCCGAACCTTCCGCGCCAAACGCTCGAAACGCTATTCGATAGAAGTGACCGACAGCCTCTTCCTGAACCGGAAATACGTAAAAACCATCTACAAAGCCATCAAGGAATCGCCCGTTAGTGATAAGAAGGAGTACGTTTATTCCGACCTGTCGTTTATTTTGTATCCGCAGGTCGTGAAAAACCTGACAGGCGAGGAGTTTGAAGGTTATCTGAAAACCAACTTTTACGGTCCGCTCGGTGCTGCTACGCTCACCTACAACCCGCGTCGGTTTTACAGCCTGAGTCGGATTGTGCCAACTGAATATGATTCGCTGTTCCGCAAAACGCTCATTTGGGGTCGTGTTCATGACGAAGGCGCGGCCATGCTAAACGGACTGTCGGGACACGCCGGGCTGTTCGGCACAGCCAACGATCTGATGAAATTGGTGGAGATGTACCGGCAGCGCGGGCAGTATGCCGGGCAGCGGTTTATTTCCGAAAAAACCATCGGCGAGTTTACGCGCTACCAGTTCAGGGAGTTGGGCAACCGGCGCGGGCTGGGCTTTGAGAAGCCATCGTTCACCTACAGCGGCAACGCGCCACGGTCGGCAACACCCGCCAGTTTCGGGCATTCGGGCTTTACGGGCACGTTCACGTGGGTCGATCCTGATCCGGCATATAACCTGACGTATGTCTTTCTAAGCAATCGCGTCTACCCCACCCGAAACAACAACCGCATCAGTCAGTTAAATACACGAACCAATGTAGGTGAAGCTCTGTATCAGGCTATTAAGCGCGGTATTCAATGAAAAACTACCTTCTGCATTTGCTCGATTACGAACTGTGGGCCAATCAGCGCGTGATTATGGCCTTGGAAACGCTCGATAATCCTCCGGCGCGGGCCGTGGCCGTGATGGGTCATATTCTGGCGGCTCAACAGGTTTGGTTCGGGCGGGTGCTGCATGAAACCACGTTCGTGTCGATTTGGGAAGATACACCCGTGAGCTGGATGGAAGAAACCGCCCAACGGCAGCACCGCCGAATTACCAGCTACGTGACGAGCCTACCGGAAACTAATCTGCTCGAACCCATCGATTACATGAGTTCCAAAGGCGAACCGTATAAAAGTACGTTGCTCGATATTCTGACGCACATGAGCCACCACGCGGCTTATCACCGGGGGCAGGTGGTGCAACTCATCCGGCCTATGCTGCCCGAAGCTCCCGTTACCGACTTTATTGTTTGGACGCGGGACGTTTGATGCCCGCTTTGCAAGCTGACTATAACCGACTCGTTTATATGAAAACGCTTATTATCACCCTCTGTACTGCGGTTCTGCTCTGGAACTGCCAGTCGAAAACCGAGACAAAAGAACAGACTGCTGTTGTTGAGCGGGATACGCTCGTTGATGGCAGCACTTCACGCACCGCTCTCGATTATGCGGGTACGTATAAAGGTACGCTTCCCTGCGCCGATTGCGAAGGCATTGAAACCGAAGTGCAGCTAACCGAAAACGGGGAGTTTGTAAAAAAAACCAAATACCTCGGCAAAGGCGATGGCAAGGTTTCTGAAAGCAAAGGAAAATTTGAGTGGAAGCCTGACGGAAACACCATTACGTTAACCGGTGTTGACATGCCAAACCAGTACGCCGTTGGCGAGAACACGCTGACGCATTTAGATATGGAAGGCAAAAAAATTACGGGCGAAAACGCCGACAAATACGTACTGCGGAAATAATGCCAATTTGACGTTGCATTGGCACATATCATCCGACGTAGAGACGCAACCCTTTGCGTCTCATTTCGCGCCAGCTATACTACCTGATTCTATTTCATACAAGTATCTCCAAAAACGTCAGAAAATCAGCCGAAATGTGCTGCCTTTACCCGGCGTCGACTCGGCGGTGAGTTGGCCCCCGTGAAGCTGCATAATCTGCCGCGACAGGCTTAGGCCGATGCCTGAGCCTGTCTTTTTAGTGGTATAAAACGGGATAAAAATCTGCTCCAACGCTTCGGGTTCGATGCCAGGCCCATTGTCTGATACCTCAATTACCACTTGCGCTCCGTGTAGAACTGCACTGAGTCGAATGCCGGGGTCGGGCGTGTTTTCGAGGCTTTCAACGGCATTCTTCAACAGATTCAGCACCACCATTTCAATCTGCCCGGCATCGGCCCGGATAGTCAGATTGGGCGACATGGTTTGTAGACTGACGCGGGCTTTTTGCAAATCGGGCTGAACCAACTGCACGACGCGCTGTAATAAATGCTCTGCCGAAACGTCGGCGAAAACGGGTTGCGGAATAGTCGTAAAGTGTCGGTAAGCGTCTACAAATCGCATCACGCCTTCGCCCCGCTGTTCAATAGTTTGGAGCGCGTCGCGCAGATCGGCCACGGCCTCACCAGCCTGTTGGGGCAAAGCCTCGGATTGTTTCGATAACGGCACCAGATCGGTTTCTACAATGTCGCGCATGGTGCCTGCCAATGACACGATGGGCGTAATGGAGTTCATGATCTCGTGGCGCAGCACTTTGGTCAGGTTCTGCCAGGCTTCGAGTTCGCGCTGTTGCAGTTCGGTACGGATATTTTGCAGCGATGCCACCGTAACGAGCCGCCCGCGTAACCGCACCGCCACACACCGCACCGACAGTTCGCCGTTTGTGCCGGTCTGATATGATACGGGCGTGGCCCGGCCCGACGAAGCCCGCAGCAACTGCGCCAGATCGGGATGCGTATTGGCAAGATCGCTTAGCGTGCGAAGCCGGTAGATGCCTAACAGCCGCAGAGCCGACTGATTGACTAATTCGACCTGCCCGGCACCGTCGAACGTCAGCAAGCCAACGCTGACATGCTGTACAATCGTGTTGACGTAATGCAGATTGGCTTCTTTCTCGGCCCGCGCCTGCCGAAACGCATCGAGAACTTCATTGAACTGCTCGTTCAGATTCTGAAACGAAGGGCCAAGATTACTATCGGAGCGAAACGCCACGGCAAAATCAGCGTAGCGCACCGACTCCAGAAAGCGGGTTAGCTTACGATTCAGGCCGGTTACGTATTGGTAGAGGTTAACGGATAACGAGCTATGAACAATGAGTAATGGCAAGAGCCACAACAGGTTAACCGAACGCATATAGAGCAGCACCATCGCGCCGGTCAGCACAACGATACCGGCAATGCGCCAGCCAATGCCGAGGGCAAAGCGGTCCATACGGCTTAGTCGATCCAGCTAAACTGGTATTCCAGCGTGGGAATGCGCGTGCGGTCGGCTACCCGGCGCAGGCGGTCGGGCAGAGCCATCAGGTAGTCGCGGGCGCGTTGGGCCTTGTCGTTCAGGTCGGTAACGGCGGCAATGTTCCACTCCTGAATGAGCGAGTCGGCAATATCGATGTAATCGTGGGTGGTATAGACGCCGAGCCGCTGAGCCGCGTCGGAAAAATGGCTGAACGTCTGTCCCATTTTTACGCCCGTTTCGCGCAGAAAATGAGCAGGCATCACAATCTTCTTCCGCATCATGTCTTCGAATGCCAGCATCATCTCCGACGGGTCGACGTCAAAAATCTGCTTTACGAATGCCTTATACGCTTTGGCATGACGCATTTCGTCGGACGCGATAACGCCACAAATTTTCGACAGTTGTGTGCAGCCCATTTGCTTGGCAAGCGTAGCCGTTCGGCGGTGCGAGACGTTGGTAGCCAACTCCTGAAACGACGTATAGACAAAATTACGGTAGGGATCGCGGCCCGTGCCGATGTCGAAGCCGTCGGCAATGAGGTACTGCGTCGACACTTCCATCGCCCGCATGTTCACCCGGCCTGATAAGTACAAAAACTTGTTGAGTAAATCGCCGTGGCGGTTTTCTTCGGCGGTCCAGCCGCGAATCCAGCGGCTCCAGCCATCGGCCTCGCCCTGATTAACGCCTTCCATGTCCATCAGCCACGATTCGTAGGTAGGCAGGGCCTCTTCGGTAATGGTATCGCCGATAAGCACGGCCACATAGTCGTAGGTCAGTTCGCGGGCGGCTTCGCGCAGTTGCCGAACCTCGTCCAGGAAATTCTCCTGCGTGGAATCGGGCAGCAAATCAGCCGGTTGCCAGTTGGTTTCGATAGGTTTCAGAAACTCGGCCAGCGATGTATTTATTTGTTCGCCCACAAAGCGCATCACTTCAAGGCGAGAACCAGTCAGCGTTATCATGTAACAAGAAACCGTTTTGAATAAGCACGGTAATTCCCGCAAGGTACGGCTTAATTGAAAAGCAATCTGCATTCTATTCTTAATTTCTGTACCGGCGCAAAACCAGAACCCGTATTTTTGCCCAAATCAATGATTCTTACTCATCTACGTGCTTCTCACCGCTCAATGAAACGCCTGCTCGACTACATACTTAGTTCTGTCTATATTCTGTATTTCTGGTTTCTGCTGGGCTTTTTTCACGTATTGCAGGTCGTTAGTTTTCACCTGTTTGGTCGCCCGGTTCAGAAAAAAATGGCCGACCTTATGAACGCCAGCATTGCTTACGGCTGGCTGCTGACGGGTAGCCGATTTACGTTTCATAACGTGCAGCACCTGCCCACCAACCGACCACTGATTTTCGTAGCCAACCACCAGAGCATGTTCGACATTTCGCCAATTGCGTGGTTTCTGCGTCGGCATACGCCCATCTTCGTTTCTAAAATCGAACTGGCTCACGGCCTGCCAAGCGTGTCGTATAACTTGCGAAAAAGTCAGGCCGCGCTTATCGACCGCAACAACCCCAAACAGGCCATTTCCGAAATTGGGCGGCTCGGCAAGCACATTCAGGAACACAATTACTCGGCGGTGATTTTCCCCGAAGGAACCCGCTCGGCATTGGGGCCGATGCGCCCGTTTGCGGCTGCTGGCGTGGCCGTTCTGCTCAAACGCGCTCCGTCGGCACTGGTAGTACCCATTGCTATTTCGGGTACGGGGCGGTTTAATCCCAAAGGCATGTTTCCGCTGCGGTCGTTCTCGCGTATGGCCTGGACCGTGCTGCCCGGCATCGAACCGGCGGGCCAAACGCCTGAAGCCGTTGTGCAACAGGCGCAGGAAGCCATTGCCATAGCATCAGGCAAGTGAAAAGGTGTGACAATTTGGCGATGAGTTAGTATATTTGGTTAAAATACCGAGTTATGAAAACAATAGAGGTGACGGTTTTAGCCGACAACGACGAGGCTTTTGTTGTGAATATTCTAAATGCGCTGGCGCAACGACAATTGATTGAGTTTGACCTCATCGAGTCGTTTCCAGCCGAAGGACCCATGCTCACAGATGATGAATTAACGAATCGCTTACAAAAAGCCGAGACCGGAAAAACTTATTCATACGAAGAAGCCCTTCGCCGGTTAAACCTATGACTGTCAATAACTGGGAGTTACTTTATTCCGACAATTTTCTTGAGGAATTAGCCGCCATTCAACAATACGTTAGCCAATTTTCCAGTGTTCGCGCCCGTAAACTTACAAGTGGTATAATGAGTTTTACCGTCAATAAGATACCACTAAATCCACATGCTTATGTCGAGTACACAATCATGAAAACACCAGACGCTATCTACCGACGCGCTTTGTATAAACATGATTATGCAATTGTCTACAAAATTCAGATGGATTCGCTTCTCTTTCTGGACGTATATCATACCAGCCGAAATAAAGATGTTTGAGCGTGGTATTTCTACAACCCATACTTTTCCAGCCGCCGATACAACGCCTGCCGGGATAGGCCCAACTCCCGCGCTACGTCGGTAATGCTGCCTTTGTGTTTTTGCATAGCCTGCTGAATGGCAACGCGTTCCATGTCTTCCAACTGCATCGTTTGCTGAACCGGCGACGTACCATTGGTCGGGCTGTCGGTTTTGCGAAACACAAAATCTCCCGGTTCGAGTACTGTGCCTGCGGCCAGAATAACGGCCCGTTCAACGGCGTGCTGCAACTCGCGGACGTTGCCCGGCCAGTTGTATTGTTTCATCTCGGTCAGCAGGGCCGGACTCAGGCCAGTTACAGGCCGGTTGTATTGCTTAGCGTATTTTTTCAGAAAATGTTCGGCCAGCGGTTTCAGGTCGTCGGGGCGTTGGCGCAGGGGCGGCAGAGCCAGTTCGATGGTGTTGATCCGATACAGCAAATCCTGCCGAAATCGAAGCGTAGCAACCCGCTCGGCCAGGTCGGCATTGGTGGCGCAAATCAACCGCACGTCGATAGTTCGGGCTTTGTTGCTGCCTACACGCGTCACCTGCCGTTGTTGTAGCACCGTGAGCAGCCGGGCCTGTTGTGCCAGTGTCAGGTTGCCGATTTCGTCTAAAAAAATAGTGCCGCCATTGGCTTCTTCAAACCGCCCGGCGCGGTCGTCGCGGGCGTCGGTAAAAGCTCCCTTTACATGACCGAATAACTCGCTTTCAAACAAACTTTCGGTCAGCGCACCCACGTCGACCGACACAAACGGTTTATCGCGCCGGTTCGACTGTTCATGAATAGCTCGCGCCACGAGGTCTTTTCCCGTGCCGTTTTCGCCCAGAATCAGCACGTTAGCGTCGGTAGGTGCCACCCGCGCCACCGTGTCGAGAATGGGGCGCATGGCCGAACCAATGAGCGAAAGAGTGATAGAATGATTGGCTGATTGACTGCTATTCCCCCGCTTCGTTGTTCCTGTTTCATCTAATCTGGTTCGACCGACTACGGCTCCCCGGACGGTTTCCACAAACTTGTCGTTCTGCCAGGGTTTCAGCACGAAATCGGCAGCACCGGCTTTCATAGCCCGAACGGCCATTTCCACGTCGCCATAAGCCGTAAACAGCACCACGCGGGCCTGCGGATCGATGTCGAGAATACGTTCGAGCCAGGCAAATCCTTCGCGCCCACTGCTTACGTCACGCTCGAAGTTCATGTCGAGTACAATGGCGTCGTAGCGGTTATTATTGAGCAGAAATGGTAGTTTTTCGGGGTTCTTTTCAATGTCGACCGAACCGGCGTGTCGTTTCAAAAGCAGCCGGGCGGCCAGCAGCACGTCGGGGTCGTCGTCAACGATGAGGAGTTTTGCATCTTGCATATCCTCAAAGATAACCGACGACCCCAAAAGTTGCACATCCTGTTGTAGCACTACCGGCTGATGAGCAACCGGCGGACTACGCGCTCCTGCCCGTTTGTCTCGATGTCAATCAAATACAAACCACTATTCAGGTGCGACACCGTCAGGCGATACGGCTGATTGTCAGGCTCGTTCACATCGGCTTGCTGAACCACTTTGCCAGCAGCATCGGTCAGACTCAGGCGAACGGGTTGCCCCTGCGCGGCCCGCAAATCAACATCGACGTATTGCTGCGCCGGGTTCGGAAAAACACGAAACGCCTGTTCGGTATCAAAAAACAGATCGTTTACCGATGCCAGATCGCCTACCCGCGCACCCGACAGGCAACCCACCGGTTCAATACGCCATTGCTGCGCCACGGTGCCATTCGGCATGTATTGAATGATGGGAATGCCTTCACCCGTTTCGCCGTTGCGAACATCGAGCATTTTCTGCGAATGCCGGGCCATGAGCGTGTAAAATCCATCGGCGTTAATTTGCGGTCGCCATTCCTGGTTTGTGCCGCTGTG
This sequence comes from Spirosoma montaniterrae, assembly GCF_001988955.1. Lineage (NCBI taxonomy): Bacteria > Pseudomonadati > Bacteroidota > Cytophagia > Cytophagales > Cytophagaceae > Spirosoma > Spirosoma montaniterrae. The sequence goes on from NZ_CP014263.1 coordinate 2,762,334, forward strand.
AACGGGCCATTGAATAACCGTAGCCCAGTCGGCAGTGCTGGCCGCATTCACGTCAGCAGCTTTGCCCGAATGCACGGCCACTAATCGATAAAAACCGCTGCTGGTAGCTCTGAGTCGCCATTGCTGCCAGGCTTTATTGCTGTTAGTACGCTGCACCAATGCGGCTCCATTGCCGGTTGAGCCGTTGTTTACTTCGAGCACTTTCCCACTGACGCGGGCCGTGAGCCGATAACAGGTAGTGGCGTTGAAAACAAGCGAGTTCGAGGTGGGCGGGGCGGTTGTGGTGCAGCCTACTTCGTCGATGGTCCACTGCTGCGCCGACGTGCCGTTGGCCGTAAACTGCACCATTGCGGCTCCATCGGCGGTGCTATTGTTCTGTACCTGAAGGGCTTTGGCCGAATGCCGGGCAATCAGGCTGAAATACCCCTGATTATCGCCCTGTACTTTCCATTGCTGGTTTGCGTTCTGGTGCGGTGTCCACTGAATAATAGCCGCGCCGTCGCTGGTGCTGGCTCCGTTCACGTCTAATGCTTTGCCCGAATGCAGGGCCGTGAGCCGGTAAAACTGACTGCCCATATCCTGAAATTTCCACTGCTGCCAGGTTCTGGTGGCATACGTGCGCTGCCGCACAACGGCTCCGTCGGTGGTAGCTCCATTGTCGACTTCCAACGCCCGGCCACTGACGCGGGCCGTGAGCCGGTAGCATTTGGCGGGGTCGGGCACAAACGTCGGTACAGGCGGTGGCGGTGGGGGCGGTGGTGGAGTGGACGCGACGGGCGTGGTGCTGGTTTCGGTGCCGCCATTCCAGGCTGTTCCTTTCAGAGTGTACGCCCGAAAATAGTACGTTTTGCCATTGGTCAGGCCCGTTACCGTAACCGACGTACCCGTACCCCGATACACCACTTTGCCGCCTTCCTGTGCCGTTCCCGACCCGCCAAAATTGGCATCAGCTACGAAGTTAGTGCCGCTGGGTTTGTCTAAAAAACCACTGCCTTCTTTGGCGACAAGCATAATCTGATCGAAGGAAACCGCCGGATTCGTCCACGATACCGAAGCCGCCCGGTCCTGCGGAGTTGCCTTCAGATTAGCGACGGATAAATTACCCGACGAACAATCGGGGTTTATTCGCACCGAATCGCTGGCCGTTAATCCACCCTGGTCTGTAACTGTCAGTTTGATGACATAATAATACGTTTCGCCATCGCAACCTACGGGCGAGAGCGTCACCGTAGGCGATGTGTTGGTCAGTATAGGTTCGCGGTGTTCGTGGTTGTTGTGCCGCAAAGTCACCTGCCAGGCATAGGCAAGGCCGGTGGCATCGTCGTCGGTCACGGTGGCTGCGAGCGTGTACTGACTCTCGCGGTCGAGCGGGTAGGCACTGTTGTTGGCGGGGCTGGTGATTCTCACGACCGGCACGGCGTTGTTGACCGATACCGTTACCTGCTCCTGTGCCGTAAGCCCGCGCCCGTCGGATACGGTCAGCTTCACGGTAAAGCCGCGTGCGGTGGCCGACGTAAACGTTTTTACGGGATTTGCCTGGGTGCTGGTAGTACCATCGCCGAAATCCCAGAGGTACGTCAGCACGTCGCCATCGGGATCGGTCGAGGCATCGCCTTTGAAATTGACGGTCAGGGGCGAGTTGCCGGTCAGCTTATCGGCCACGATAGCCGCTACGGGCGGGCGGTTGCCGCCGTAACTAATCCGCATAATCTCACCCGAATTGATGTTGACATAATACAGCGACTCGTCAAGGGCATTGTATTCGATGTCGATAATCCCCCTGCCAAAGCCGTTCGGGGCAAAATCACGCACCTGCGTTACGCCGTTTGGCCCGAGCGTAGCGGCCCGAATCCAGTTGGCTCCGTAGTCGGCAAAATAATACGCATTTCGGTAGCCATCGGGGTAGCGGGTGCCGGTATAGCAGGCACCCGCCGTAGCGCAGTTGCCGCGAAACGAATTGCCCGGAACAGCCGCGCCCACGCTGCCGAGCGTTGTGGCAGTAGCCGTATTGCCGCTGAAGGTGGGGTAACGGGCTACGTCGGCCCCGTGTTTCCAGTCGAGGGCGGGTCGGCTATGGAAATAGCGTCGCTGCGGGCCGGGCAGCGGCTGCTGCGAGCAGGGATTCAACGCGCTGAGTGTGCCCTGTGCTTCGTTTTGCGCCTGTTTGAGCAAATCCTGAAACGTCAGAAACGGCTTGTTGCAGGTATTGGCGGGATTCGGTTCATCGAGATTCTGGAGCGTTTGCGCGGCCTGCATGTAGCCCGAATGCGGGTCTAAGCCCTCGAACATGGGCCAACCGGCATTTTCGGCGGGGCGGCTGATACGGTGAAAATCTTCCCACACGTTCCAGCCTACGTCGCCCACGAGCAGTGTGCCGGGATTGGCATCGGCGGGGTTCGTGCTGCCCGTATTTGGTTCGAGGGCCATTCGGCACGGATTGCGGAACCCCAGCGACCACACCCGCGACTGCGCCGAGCGGGCATTTCCAGTGTCGAAAAACGGGTTATTCGAAACGCCATCGCCCGTTTCGGGGTCGAGCCGCAGAATTTTGCCGCAGAGCGAACCCGTCATCTGCGACCGAAATGCGCCCACGTTTTCATTGGCCCGCATGATACCGTCGTCGATGGCCTGCTGGAAATACGTTTCGGTAGCACTACCCTTGTCGGTGCTGGCGTAGCTGGCATTGTCGCCGGTCGAGACGAGCAGCGTACCATCGCGCCCAAACAGCACCGTTCCGCCCGCGTGCGATTCGTGGGTGAGCGGAACGCCCGTGCTGCGGCTTTCGCCCAGCAGCACGAAGCGGCTGGCCGGGTCGGCAGTCAGCACATTACTGGCGGTGTTGACCCGGTAGCGCGTCAGGCGGCTGATGGTGGCGGCAAAATACTGGTTCGTTGCTGGATTGTACTGGGCCGTTCCGGCATTGAACAGGTGGTGCCGATCAACGACATAGAACAGATAAATCCGGCCATTCTGGGCAAAATTCGGGTCGAGACACAGACTGAGCAGCCCAAAATCGCGCCAGTTACCGACCTCGTCGCTGATGTCGAGTACGGGGGTCGACTGCCGAACATATTGTGAGCCGTTCCAGACAGAAACCCAAACCCGCCCTGCTTTATCCCAGACGAATAGCTGTCGGCTGTCGGTAGAAAACACCACGCCCATTGGGGTAGTGTAGCCATTTTGCACAACGGAATTATTGAATCCGGTGGGCAACGTCTGGGCGAAGAGAGACGTAGCAAAGAGGGCTACGGCAAACAAAACGCCATAGCTTTTCAGGCACCGCCGGATTAGCCCAGCGGTTGAGGGTGTGGTAGACATTTGGTCAAATAGTGTAGTTTATGGGTTAGCTATCGAGGATAAAGCCCTGACAATGAGTCTTGTTTTTTAGACCTTTTGTCAATGCACCGTCACCTACCGCTTAGTAAATAAGCCATTCGCACGGAAGAGTGAATAGAAATGGTTTGTTTTGCAAAGCCGTTGGCGGCTGCGTCGTCTACCTATTCATGACCGAACTTACTCAACCCTCTCCCCTGCCCCATCGCTGGTTTGCGGCCCTCGTCGCCGTCGGGATTCTTATCAATGCAACCGGTCTGTTTCCGCCCATCATGGAACCCGACGGGGCATTGTACGCCTGCATTGCCAAAACAATGGCGCAGTCGAACGATTTCGTGAACCTCTACGCCGTTGGCACCGACTGGCTCGACAAGCCGCACTTTCCGTTCTGGATGGTCGCGCTGAGTTTTAAGCTATTTGGCATCAACACGTTCGCCTACAAACTACCGGCCCTGCTGTTTTTTCTGATGGGTGTTTGGTACACATACCGGTTTGCCCGGCTTCTGTACCCGAAGGTCGTAGCGCAGGTGGCCGTGCTGGTACTGCTTACGGCCTTCCACGGCGTACTGTCCAACGCCGACGTTCGGGCCGAGCCGTATCTGATGGGGCTGATTATCGGAGCCGTATATCATTTCTGGCGATTGACCCCACCCCAACCCCTCCCCTTGAAAAAAGGGGAGGGGCTCAAACCATGCCGCCCTGTAAGCCCCTCCCCTTTTTTCAAGGGGAGGGGTTGGGGTGGGGTAGACCTCCTCCTCGGCTCTTTCCTGACTGGCTGCGCGCTGATGACTAAAGGCGTTTTTGTGCTGGTGCCTATCGGGGCGGGATTGGTGCTGCACTGGCTCCTGACGGGTCAATGGCGCGAGTTGCTGAAACCACGCTGGTATGTAGCCGTAGTCTTGTCGTTTGTTTTTACGCTGCCCGAAGTGTATTGCCTGTATCAGCAATTCAATTTGCACCCCGAGAAGATCGTGTTCGGCAAAACGGGCGTTTCGGGTATAAAATTCTTTTTCTGGGATAGTCAGTTCGGGCGATTTTTCAATACCGGCCCCATCAAAGGCGAAGGCGACAAACTGTTTTTCGTACATACGACGCTATGGGCGTTTCTGCCGTGGTCGCTGCCGTTGTACGCGGGCGTAGGCAAGGCCGTGATGCAGTTGTTCCGGCGGTTTACGGGCAAATCGCACCAACCGCTCCCCGAATATGTGTCGCTGGGGTCGGGGCTGGCAACGTTCGCGCTGTTCTCGCTGTCGGGCTTTCAACTGCCGCACTATATGAACATTGTGTTTCCATTTTTTGCAATTCTGACGGCACAGTTTCTGGTGGGTCTTTCGCCAAAAAATCTGCGTCGATGGACAGTCGGGCAGAGCGTTATCGCCGGTTTGCTGGTGGTGCTGACAGTGGGTTTGATACTGGTTGTTCGGCCCGCCGGGATGAGTCTGGCAATTGGCTGGGTTGCCGTTGTTTCGCTGCTGACGCTGATGCTGTTCCGGCAAGCCGACCTATCAACGCTGACGGGTCGCCTGACGGGGGCAATGGCCGTATTTTTCGGCATCCTGAATCTGTTTTTATACCCTGCGTTTTTACAATATCAGGCCGGTATGACAGCCGCCCGCTACGTGAACGAGCAGCCTGATCTGGTCCAGCAACCCGTTTGGCTGTACCTGCCCGGCACAGGCGTTGGGGGGGGTAGTTTCTGGTCATACGAGTTTTACGCCACTGGCCCAACGGCTTACGTGCGTTCTGATTCGGCCCTGCGCCAACGGCTTCAGCGCGGCCCCATAATGGTGTTCACCGAAGGCGTTTACGCCGATTCGCTCGTAAGCCGGGGCTTTGGGCTGCGTCGGCTGGCTGCGTTTCCGTTCTTCCATGTCAGCACCCTTACCGGCGATTTCCTGAACCCCGACACCCGCCCCAAAACGCTGGAACCGTATGTACTGGCGGAGGTATCACCGCGATGACTGACTCAGGTAGCCCGAGCCGTGATAGAACTCGACGCGCTGGGTTTTGCCGTTGGGTTGTTTCACCAGGCGGTGTGTTTCGCCGGGTTTGGCGGGTTGTGGACGAATGGGGTTAACTGGGCGAATGAGTTGCAGGGGGCCGTTGTTGTTTGCCACCAGATACAGCAATTCCTGCCCGGTCGAGAGGGCCGCGAAAGCTTTGGCATCGCGGTCAATGGCAAGCCCGGCATCGGCAGGCATCACGGGCCGGAAGTTGCCCCGGCCATCGCCCAGCAGCAGGCACCCACGCCCGGCATCGTACCAGCCCGTATAGGTTTCCGGCGCGTAGGAGTTACCCACCAACAACGCATCGGGCAACCCATCGGCGTTGAAATCGCCGGTTTGCATACCGAACACGGGCGATAGTTGCGCCAGCGTCGGCAACGGGCGAATAGCAAACTCACCGTTGCCTTTGTTCTCAATATAGCAACTCCGTAACTCAGTTGCGCTCAACATAGTAGCCCCTTCTGTATTGTCAGAGAAAGCATCGTCAAAAGACTGCCGGGCGTATTGCTGGTAGCTGGTAAATCGTTTGCGCGAGAGCGTCGGCATCTGATCGTTGAGCAGATCGCGGATGGGTACAATATGCTCTTTCCCCTGGAGATACTGCGTCAGAATGGGGTCAAGCTGGCCGTTTCCGTCGAAATCTTTGGCATACACGCGAAGCGGCTCATCAGACGAAACGCGGTAGCGGGTGTTAAGGCCCAGATTACCCGCGATGTAATCCACATCACCGTCCTGATCGAAGTCGGCTCCGGTGAGGGAGTTCCAGAGACCTTTGTATTGACTAAGTGACTGATTGACTGATTGAACGAGCCGCCCGCGTTCGTTTGTGAAGACGGTGATGGGCATAAACTCGCCCGCCAGCATCAGGTCAGGGTCGTTGTCGTTATCGAAGTCGGTCCAGAGGGCCGCACAGGTCATGCCTACGTAGCGCAGGCCCGGCGCGAGTTGGTCGGTCACGTCAGTAAACCGTTTCCCATCGTTTCGCAACAGGTAAGACCTCGGAGCCAGCGGGTACTGCCCCACTTTCACGCGCCCGGCCCGGAACAAATCCAGATCGCCATCACCGTCAAAATCAGCCGCCACCACGCACGACCCCGACGATGTAGTGGGCGGTAAAACGCCTTCGGCGCGGGTCAGTTTTCCCGTGCCATCGTTAAGATAAAGCCGGTCCTGATAGATGCCGCTGCTGTCGGGCAACCGGCTGCCGCCACTGACCACGTACAAATCCTGATCGCCATCGCCGTCGGCATCGAAAAACAGCGACCCCATGTCTTCGAGGTCGTTGGCCCCCTGTACGCGTTGAGCAAACTGACCGGGTTTGGTTTGCAGAAACAGGCTGCGAACCTGCCCAGCATCGGCCCCCACAAACACGTCGTCCAAACCGTTCCCATCAGCGTCGGCAATAGCAATGGCGGGGCTGTTTTTGGCATAGACCTGCGGCAGCAACGGCGTTCGCTCCAAATCGTTGAGTGGGGCCTCCTCGTGCCGGAAGGTCAGGCCCGCAGAAGCGGCATCAGCCGTTGAAAATAACGGGGCTACAGCCGCCGGAACTACCGAAAACGCGCTGGCATTCGGCTTGTACACGATTTCATGCATCCGATCAGCCGGAAGTTGGCCCACCCGCTGATACGCGCCATCGGCCCAGCGAATTTCGACCGTTGCCGCCGTATGTTTACCCAGCCCGACATGCACAAACGGCTCCACCGACGATGCGTAGCCCCGAACCGGATGCACGGCCACCGCCTGTGTTTGCCCGTCGGGTGTTCTGACGCGCACTTCGGCCCCCAGTCCGTGTGCATCGGCGGGCAGGTGCAACCGGAGCGCGTGATTCGCTATCGGCTGGCCGGGCCGGTTGGTTTCGTTGCGGTACAGCCCTGCTTCGCTGTCCATATTATTGATTATCAGGTCCAGATCGCCGTCGTTATCCAGGTCGGCGTAGGCCGCGCCGTTGGAGAACGTTTTCTCGCCAAAACCCCAGTTTTCCGACTCATCGGCAAAGGTCAGTTCGCCACCCGGCTCGCCCGAGCGGTTGCGGAACATATAGTTGTGCAGCTTAATTTCGGGCAGTTTGTAAAGCTCCGCCAGCGTCTGCCTGCGCGACGATTGCGCCGGGTTGCCAAAGCTCGCGGCCTGACTGTTCAGGTAAGCTACGTAATCGAGGTTGGTAATGTCGCGCCGGTAGCCGTTGGTCACGAATAAGTCTTTATAGCCATCGTTGTCGAAATCAGCCAGTAGCGGTGCCCAACTCCAGTCGGTGCGGAACACACCAGCCAGTTGCCCGATTTCAGAGAATCGCTCCTGACCCATGTTCAGTTGCAACGTATTGCGCACATACTCATCCTGATAACCCTGCTGCCGGGCGAGGTGAAAAAATTCCCAGTTGGTTTTGATGAGCATCATTTTCTGCCGTTCGTTGGTTTCCGGGAGCATGTCTACCACCATCACGTCGGGCCGAGTATCGTTGTTAACATCCTGAATGTCAACACCCATACTGTTGTAGCTGGTATGTTTGAAATAGTCGCGGGAACGGTCCGTAAAATGGCCGTTGCGGTCGTTGACATACACTACGTCGTTCGACAGAAAATCGTTGGCACAATAGACGTCGGGCCAGCCATCCTGATTGATATCGGCCACGGTCAGGCCCAGCCCGTAGCCCTCGGCCAGAATGCCGGCCTCGCGGGAAACGTCAGTAAAGCGTGTAACGCGGCTGGAAAGCCGCCGGTTTTTGTTGCTGACTGGCGGCTTTCCAGCCGCGTTACTTGTCTCATTCCGGTACAGCCGATCCGTGCTTGGCCCTTCGCCGTTCAGGCGTTTGGGGCGGATGGTGTTGCGACCTGTGCGTTCTACAGCGTTATTCAGGACGTAACAATCCAGATCACCGTCGCGGTCGTAGTCGAAAAATGCGGCCTGGGTGTTCATGCCGCTGTCGTCAAGGCCATAGTCACGGGCCATCTCCCGAAACGTCGGCACATCCCCCACTCCCTTGCCCTTACCTCTTATACCCTCGTTGATAAACAGCAGGTTGTGCCGCATGGCGCGGGCCGTATCGCGTCCGGCCACGCTCACGTAAATGTCGGGCCAGCCATCCTGGTTCACGTCGGCCACGCTCACGCCCGTACACCAGGCTGCGGTGGTTACGCCCGCTTTTTTGGTCACGTCCTCGAACTTGAAGGCGTCTTTACCCGGCTCCGTCCTGTTCAGATACAGGCGCGACGTAACGTTGTTTCCCGCAAAAAACAGGTCGAGCCGACCGTCGCGGTTGAAATCGCCGACGCCCACGCCCGCACCGTTGTACATCGGGTCGTAGGTATTGGCGTTGAGCGTATCGTTCTCAAACGGCTGCATTTTGTTGTTGAACGTCACGCCCGACTCTGCCCCGCCGATTGGCGTGAAGCGGGCATCCGATGGCTGGTTGGATTGGCAGGCAGCTAAACCCGTTAGTAACACCAATAGTATGGCGCGGTAAATCATACAAAGACGAATCATTCTACCCGTAAAGCAAAAAAATGGCATAATTATCTGTTGCCTATCGCGCCTTAACTACGATCAAGTGGCCGTTAATAGAAAAATCTAAAGAAATAGTAGTAAAAATACGCAGAAAATACCGCAAGTTTGTGGGCAGTTTTTCGTAGCTTTCGTATCAATCCTCGCGTACTATTAACTGTGAACGGTTCATTTAACTACCACAAGGCTACCGACGCCCAAATCTGGGACGACTTTTTACGCGGTAATCAGCTTGCCTATTCGTTCATGTATGAAAAGTACGCTCGCGTGCTGTACAATTATGGTTTTAAGATTGCCCAGAACCGCCAACTTACCGAAGATTGCCTGCAAGACCTGTTTTTGACTATCCTGGAAAGCCGCGAACGGCTTAGCCATACCGACTCGATTAAGTTCTACCTGATGCGGTCGCTCCGGCGCGAAATTGTCCGCAAGCTGAACGCCCAACAACGTTTTTCCGACAATCCCGACCATGAAATCGACTTCAAAGTCGAGTTTTTTTACGAACCCACCTGGCTCGATTCGCAAATCAGCAAAGAACGCTCGGAAGCCGTACTCCGCGAGCTAAACCACCTGCCCGCCCGCCAGAAAGAAGCCCTTTTTTTAAAATTCTTCGACAACCTCAGCTACGAAGAAATTGCGGGCATTATGGGCATCGAAACCACCTCAGCCTACAAAGTCATTTACAAAGCAATTGCCTCTCTTCAGAAACGTATGCCCGTCGATTTGCTGGCAGTACTATTAACGGTGGCAGCAGCGTAGAGACGCAAGATGTTGCGTCTCCTTCCCGGATGGCTCTTCACCGAATGGCGGGTGCGTCTCCTTCCCGGATGGCTCTTCACCGGATGGCAAAGGCTACCGCAGCGTAGAGACGCAACCCTTTGCGTCTCATTTGCCGGATGGCTCTTCACCGGATGGCAAAGGCTGCCGCATCAGGAGACGCAAGATCTTGCGTCTCTACTAAAAATTTTCCTCTTTTTCCGGGGGATAATTCAGTACGCCGTTTCCTCTTGGTGATAAATAACCCGTATCGCCTGCATGAAACAGCCCTACGAACAGTTTAGTGTCCACGATTTTGTACTCGACGATGCCTTCCGCCGATGGGTGTTCGAGCCAAACGAACAGAGCATGACGTTCTGGCACACGTTTATGCTTCAACATCCCGATAAACAGGCCGATCTGGATGAAGCTTCCTCGCTCCTGCTGCACCTTCGGGCCAATTATGACGACCTCACCGACGCCAGTCAGCAACGGATTCAACAGGTGCTCGATCAGGCTGCGGCTGTTCAGCTTGCGCCCGAACCGATCAGTACAACCGTTCGGCCACTTTGGCAACGGCGCGGTTTTGTGTGGCGTATGGCCGCGTCGCTGACGGGCGTTCTGTTGGTGGCTGCATCGGTCTGGTATTGGATGCAGCCGAATGAGCAGTACATAAAAACTGCGTTTGGCGAAAACCGCAGTGTACAGCTACCCGATGGCTCAACGGTATTGCTCAATGGCAACTCTACTCTAACGTTTACCGACGACTGGAATGCCGACGAAACCCGCGAAGTGTGGCTGGAGGGCGAAGGGTTTTTTAAGGTTGCCAAAAAGCAGGCAGCGGGTGGGCGGCTGAAGTTTGTGACGCATACGCCCGGCTTAGACATTACGGTGCTCGGTACGCAGTTCAACGTAAACACCCGGCGTGGCAACACTGCCGTTACGCTGGTAGAAGGCCGTGTTCGGTTGAGCAAACCGGGCGTGACGCAAAGCCGGATTATCGAGATGAAACCCGGTCAGGTTGCCACTACCCAGCCGAGTATCGCCAACGTTGAAGTACGAGACGAAAAACCGCAACTCCACACCGCCTGGACGCAACGGCAGTTTATTTTTGAAAATACCGCCCTGCGCGACATCGCCCAGCAACTAAGCGATACGTACGGCCTCGAACTGGTATTTGAAGACAGCGAATTAGCCGACCGACGATTTACGGGCAACCTCTCCAACGAGAGTCCCGAAACGTTGCTCACTACCCTATCCATCACCTTCGACCTGAGCATCCGGCGCAATGGCAACCGGATATTGCTGCAACGCTCACCGTAGATACCCCCCCCTGTCCCCTCCCCGTTAGGGAGGGGTAAGCCTGAAAAGCTTCGCGCTCCTCACCCCTCCCTAACGGGGAGGGGACGGGGGTGGGGTAAAAGGCAACTGTTCCAGTAAATCGACCAACCAACTAATAGTTTAATACCCTACAGTCAAATGAAAAACACATACATTACTCTCTCGATGCTGGTGGCAGGCATAGGGGTATATGCAGTACCGCAAACAACAGCGGCTCAACTGCTATCCCGCGCCCAGCCCGCCTACGCCAGCACGGCATTTCGGCAGCAGGCGGCTACCGAGCAGCCCGCCACGCCCGCCAGCAGCCGAAGTCAGTCGGGGCGTTCGCTGAAGCGGGTGCTGACCGAACTCGAACGGCGATTCAACGTTAATTTCGCGTATGACGAACAGGCATTGGCCGGTCGGCGGACCGAGCTTGAATTCAATGGATTATCACTCGATCAGGCTCTGACCCAACTGAGTGAATCGCAGGGGTTGCGTTACCGGAAAGTGACCGACAACTTAGTGGCGATTCAGGCGTTGCCAGCAAAAAACGCACTGGCCGGAGCCACGCCACCGGCCCAACTACTCAACGAAACGAACATAATCGAAAGCAGTAACAACCAACAGGTTCGCCGGATCAGCGGCCAGATTACCGACGAAAAAGGGCAGGGCCTGCCCGGTGCCAACATCATTGAAAAAGGCACCACCACCGGCACCACGTCCGATGGCAGCGGTAATTTCGTACTGAACGTGTCGGATGGAGCCACTACGCTCATTATTTCGAGCGTGGGCTATCTGCGACAGGAAATAGCTATCGGCAATCGCACAACCATTAACGTGCAGATGGCCGTTGACGACCGCACCCTCGATGAAGTGGTTGTGGTTTCATATGGCACGGTAAAACGCTCGAACCTGACCGAAGCCGTGAGTATTGTGAATACCGTAGAAGCCAAAAAAGTACAGGCGGCATCGGTAGTTGATCAGATTCAGGGGCGGGCTGCCGGGGTTACGGTGGCCTCAACAGGCGGTGCGCCAGGAGCAACAGCCAGCATTAAAATTCGCGGCTCAAGCACGTTCGGCTCCAAACAAGACCCGATTTATATCATCGACGGGGTCATCATCGAAAGTGCCGGGTCTGATTTTAACCCGAATGACATTGAAACCATTACCATTCTGAAAGATGCGGCTGCCACGGCTCTATATGGCTCACGCGGCATGAACGGAGCCATTGTAATTACTACCAAGCGCGGCAAGGCAGGCAGACCAAGCATCGAATACAGCGGCTACTACGGCGTTCAGAACATTGCCAAACGCCTGCCACTGGCCGGGCGGGAGCAGTACATTCGCACCTGGACGGCAGCCTACCAGAACGCCAAACTGCCGGTGCCTGATTTCGGCGCGGGCGGTTTCAATACTGACTGGCAGGAGGAGCTAATTAAACCCGGAGCCATTACCGATCATAACGTCAGCATTTCGGGCGGGTCGGATAACAACGGCAACAGTTCGAACTACCGCATCTCGGCGGGCTACTTCGATCAGGACGGCACCATCGTTGGGCCACGTTTTCGCCGGTATTCAGGCCGGGTCAATGCGGGCGTGAAGCGTGGTAAGCTCAACATCGGCGAGTCGTTGTATCTGGCTTATGTTGACAGTCGTAATGTGACTGGCCAACCGTTCGATCAGGTTGTGCGAATGCCGCCCACCATTCCGGTATACGATCCCAACAACCTAAGCGGTTTTGGCTACGGCAGTGCCAACAATCCAACTTTTGGCACTAATCCAATTGGGCAGCAGTTGAAAGATGATAACACCAGCAACGGCTACAAAATGCTGGGCAATATTTATGGTGATTACGAACTGTTACCAGGCCTGAACTACCGGCTAAGCCTAAGCTTAGACTTCAGTAATTATCAGAATAAGTTTTTCGCCCGGCCCGGCGCATTGAGCTACAACAGCCCTGCTCCGCCGTTTGGTATTCTCGAGAATACTACCGGACGGTTCTTCAACACGCTTATCGAGAATACGCTGACATACAACAAAACCGTTGGTAAGCATCAGTTCAACGCCCTTTTAGGCTATACACGCCAACGGTTCGACCAGAACGAAGTATTTGCCCGGACCGAAGGTATTGTGGGCGAATTTCAGCAACAGGGTGCTGGTACGCTGAACCCACAAACGCGGGGTTTTGCCCGTATTTCTGGTCTGGTTTCGTATTTGGGTCGACTCAATTATACCTTCGCCGACAAGTACATCATCCAGGGTAACATTCGTCGGGATGCGTCGTCGAACTTCCCAAAAAGTAATCAGGTGGCGTATTTCCCATCGGTATCGGCAGCCTGGAACATTAACCGCGAAGCCTTTATGTCGGGCATTTCGAGCATCAGCAACTTGCAACTGCGGGCCAGCTATGGCTCAGTGGGCAATCAGGCTATTGACCCGTACTCGCTCGACCCCACCATCCAGCCCAACCTGAACTATGTCCTGGGCGGGGGCAACTCGATAGTGGCCGGGGCTACCAACCGCCAGTTGCAAAACTCAAATCTGCGCTGGGAAAGCAAAATCACCACAAACGTGGGCATCGATGCGGCTTTCTTCAGCAACCGCCTGCAAGTAACGGCTGAATATTTCAACTCGCTGTCGAAAGACCTGCTGCTACGCGTACCTATTCCCATCTCGGCGGGCAATCAGGGCGATAATCCTTTCGACAATTTAGGGCAGATTCGGAATCGGGGCGTTGAGCTAAGTTTGACCTATCAAGACAAGAAAGGCGACATCCGCTACAGCGTAAACGGGCAGTTGACCAGCATTCGAAACAAGGTGCTGCAATTGGTACCCACAAACGGCAACCAGCCTATCTTCGGCTACGGGCAAATTACCCGCACAACAGTGGGCGGTGGATTGGGGGAGTTCTTTGTGCTACGACAGGATGGTATTTTCCAGAATCAGGCTGAAATTGACGCGGGCCCGCGCCAGCCCAATGTAACGCCCGGCGACGTGCGCTACCGCGATATCAACGGCGATGGGCGAATTAACAACGATGACCGGCAAGTAGCTGGAACGCCATTCCCGACGCTCGAATACGGTTCCAATATATCGGTTGGCTACAAGAATTTCGAGCTGACGATGTTCCTGCAAGGTGTGTCGGGTAATGTGCTATTTAACCGCAGCCGCAACTGGACCGACCGTTTCGATGACGTGCAAAACGTGCGCTCGGACGTGACCTTCTGGACCGGCCCCGGCACCTCGACTATCACGCCAAAACCAATTAAAAATGACCCAACGCTAAACCCGGCTTTCAATACCGACCGCTGGGTAGAAAGTGGTGCCTATGCCCGTCTGCGCACCCTGCAAGTAGCATATACGTTCTCGTCCGATGCACTGACGCGCATGAAAATGAGTAACGCTCGGGTTTATGTACAAGCGCAGAATTTGTTTACGATTACCAAATATTCAGGTTATAATCCTGACGTTGTAGGTGATAATGGCAATAGCAATTTTATTGCACGGGGTATTGACCAGGGTAACTACCCTGTTGCGCGGGTAATCAGTGTTGGCCTTCAACTTGGTTTTTAAGAAAAATACCCCCAACCCCCTGAAGGGGGCTTCCCATCCGGGTCCGCAAGCCCTCTTCAGGAGGTTGGAGGTCTAAAAATTAGACATAATTATGAATACGAAATCTCTGGCACTAACTGCCGTATTGACCGGGGGCCTGCTGTTTAGCTGCAGCGAGAGCAAGCTGCTCGATCAGGTAAACCCCAACCAGGCATCGACGGCCACGTTCTGGAAAACGCAGGACGATGCCATCAAAGGCCTGAACGCAGCGTACAGCGGTATGCAGGACCGCCGTTGGTCGCTCTGGATTCGCTTCCTGACCGACCTTAGCTCCGACGAGGGTTATAGCCAAAGCCCCTGGACCGACCTTGCCAACATTAGTAAGTTCATCGTTACGGATTATAATATTCCGATGAACCGCGAGTCGTTCGAGGCTGCCTATCAGGGTCTGTACCGCACCCATCAGGTGCTGGAAAACGTGCCGAACATTCAGATGAATGCCACACTGCAAAAGCGGATTCTGGCCGAAGCCAAACTGATTCGGGCATATTTCTATTACAACATGGCGAATATCTGGGGCAATGTGCCGCTTGTGTTGACCTCACAAACGCTGAGCGACCGGCCCAAGCAGGCGTCGCAGGCCGATGTGTTCGCGCAGGTGATTAAAGATTGTCAGGAAGCCGCTGCCGACTTGCCCGAAAATTACACCGGAGCCGACGTGGGCCGACTGCACAAGTACAGTGCCATTGCGTTGCTGGGCAAAACCTATATGCAGCAGCGCAAGTGGGCCGAAGCTGCCGCAGCGTTCAAACAGATCATCGACGTTGTGCCGACCCGGTTCGACCTGATTCCCGACTGGCGCGACAACTTTACCACCGCAGCCGAGAACAACAAAGAGTCGCTGTTCGAGATACAGTACTACGAAGAAAACCGGCTCGGCTTCCCCAACTACGACGTAGCGGGCGGTTCGGAGTCGTCGGAGCGGGCACAGTTTTTCGGATTGCGTAACACAGATGGCTTCAGCGGGGGCGGCTGGTGCGACGGTCAGCCAACCAAGTGGCTGTATAACCAGTTCTTGCGCGAAAAAGACAAAGACGGTAAAGTGGACCAACGACTCGATTATACGATTTTCTACGGCGGCAGTTCGCTGAAGCCCTACGGAAAAACGTATGCCGAGTTCAATCAGTCGGCAGGAGGTAAAGATTTTATTACTGCCACCGACCGGTTCTGGATCAAATACACCAACTACTGGAAAAGCAACGACAGTTATTTCTCTGGTATCAACGACCGCGTGATTCGTTTGGCCGATATAATGTTGCTGTATGCCGAAGCCCTGAACGAGCAGGGGCAAACAGCGCAGGGAATTCCGTTTGCCAACCGGGTGCGGGCGCGGGTAAACATGCTGCCGCTGCCACTGACCATTTCGCAGGTGCAGTTTCGCGAGCAGCTTCGCCACGAGCGCGTACTGGAACTGGCGGGCGAAACCCAACGCTTCTGGGACATGAAACGCTACGGCATTGCCGGGCCGGAAATTGCCGGGCCAAACCCCACACAACCCGCCAACGTTTCGGACTTCGACACCGATTTCCGCACGTTCGTGAAAGGCAAGAGCGAACTCTATCCGATTCCGCTCTACGAAACCGACGCCAACCCAAACCTGAAACAGAATACAGGCTGGTAACGGCCCATGTAGAGACGCAAGATCTTGCGTCTCGTTCGCGTCAGCAACGCACACCCGGCAGTGAAGCCTCAACAACCATCCGGGAAGGAGACGCAATAACATCCGGGAAGGAGACGCAACATCTTGCGTCTCTACATGGGTAATTCATAGGTTAGTAGTATCCAAAAGCCGATCCTGACGTGGGGTCGGCTTTTTTAAACCTCAACACATGAAAAACTTTCTTATTGCGCTACTTGGCATCGTACTGCTGACCGGGCCGATAGCCTGCCGCAAAACGCCCGGCACAAACGCGGTGGTGCCGCCCAGCCAAACTCCACCTGCCGATACCAGTACCCGGTTCAGAAATCCGCTGCTGACCGTTGGCCCCGATCCGTGGGTGATTTATCAGGACGGCTTTTACTATGCGATGCACACCACCGGCAACGATTTGCGAATTTATAAAACGCCGAAGATGAGTCAGTTAGGCACATCGACGTATCGAACAGTATGGTCGGCACCGGGCACCCCTGCCACGCGCGACGTTTGGGCACCCGAACTCCACCGGGCCAATAATCGCTGGTACATTTATTACGCGGCTCTGGTAGCACCCAACACGCAGCACCGGATGTATGTCCTCGAAACCGATGCTGCCGACCCGCTTACCGGAACCTGGACGGCGCGGGGTGAACTGAAACTACCCGACAATCGCTGGGCCATAGACGGTACGCTGCTGCAACTCAACGGCAAGCTCTACTACGCCTGGTCGGGTTGGGAAAGTGCGAATGCCGCCGATGGTCGCCACCAAAATATTTACTTCTGTGCCATGACCGACCCACTCACCCCCACCGGGCCGCGCATTCGGGTATCGTCGCCGGAGTACGATTGGGAGAAGCAGGGAAGCCCCAGAGAACCCAACGTGAACGAAGGGCCAGAGTTTCTGACGCGTAATGGCAAGGTCTTTTTAGTGTATTCGGCCAGTCATTGCAGCACCGACGCCTACGCCCTCGGTATGCTTACGGCCAATGCCACTGCCGACCTGACCAACCCGGCCTCCTGGACCAAATCGGCCACGCCCGTCTTCGGCCCAACTGCCGCCAACGGCACCTACGGGATAGGCCATAACAGCTTTTTCCAGACACCCGACCAGAAAGAAGACTGGCTTGTGTATCACGCCAACCCACAGGCCGGGCAGGGTTGCGCCGACAACCGCTCGGTACGGATGCAGCCGTTTACGTGGAAACCCGACGGTTCGCCCGATTTTGGTACGCCCGTTTCGTTAACGACCCTTTTGAAAAAACCCAGTGGCGAGTGATTACGTTACAAGTCATAGAACAATGCTATCTTTTTCAATTAAGTCAACACTTGCCGGGCTATCTGGCTTACTTGTTCTGCTTATGGCTTTAACGGGCTGTACGTCGAGCCGGACGGTGCCGCCAACCAAGCAGGCCAACAACACCACGACGCAGAGTACGCTGGTGTGGGATCAGCAGACACGCCGAAAAGTTTCGACGGGACCGGGGATTCGGTACAGCGGGTATGCCCGGCTGGTTCAGTTACACGACCGTTCGCTGCTGGCTGTGTATGAAGCCGATGGCAGCATTGTGGCCGTAAGAAGTCAGGACATGGGCAATAGCTGGTCGGCTCCGGTGGTGATAGCGGCCCGGCAACCCGGCCTGAACATGGCCGTTCCAGACGTGCTTGAACTGAACGACCGCTCGATTTTGGTATGTTACAATCCCCGGCCTAACCCTATCGACCCGGCCCGGCGGTTCGGGATTCGGACCAAAAAAAGCTACGACGGGGGCCAAATCTGGCGCGACGAACGGCTGCTCTACGAAGCCGGGTATCGATTCGACGACGGTTGTTGGGAGCCTTCGGCGCGGCAACTGCCATCGGGTGAGATTCTGCTATTTTTTGCCAACGAAGGCGTTTACCTTA
Organism: Spirosoma montaniterrae; assembly: GCF_001988955.1. Taxonomy (NCBI): domain Bacteria; kingdom Pseudomonadati; phylum Bacteroidota; class Cytophagia; order Cytophagales; family Cytophagaceae; genus Spirosoma; species Spirosoma montaniterrae. Next base: position 2,780,406 of record NZ_CP014263.1, read on the forward strand.
CCTCAAACGAGCAGAACATATCACTGCTGCGTTCGGCAAATAATGGCCTGACCTGGAGTCAGGAGCCGCAGATAGTCAGTTTTCGGGCGGGTAGCCGCGACGGTATGCCGGTGCCGCTGCTCCTCAACAACGGGCGTGAGTGGGTAGTAGCGATTGAAGATAACGGCTTCCGGAATTTCAAACCCTACATCGTTCGCTCAACGCTGACGCAGAACTGGCAACAGCCCGTGCTGCACAATAGCCCCGACCGCTGGCCCGCGCTGGCCGAACCCCTCCCCGACTCGATCTACGCTGGAGCACCCTACCTGCGGCAGCTACCTACTGGAGAAACCTTGCTGTCGTATCAGGGTACGGAAGGCCGCGTCAACGATATAAAATTTGCCGACATGAAGGTGGTCATCGGCGATAGCAGTGCCCGGAACTTCGGTAGCAAGAGTGTTCCGTTTATTATTCCCGCCAACAAATCGGCCCTCTGGAACAGCCTGAGTATTCTGGCAGACTCGACCATAGTGGCTCTCACCAGCACCAATGCGTATTCGGCTGATGGAACCGTTGACGTCTGGATGATTAAAGGGCGTTTCATCCGTAAGCCGACAAATTAATTCGACGGCTTACGGATTATCGTTCATGGCTTAATTCACTTTTGTGAGCAGCGTATAGCCCATTAGCTTGCCGTTTTTGTTAAACGTTTCAGACTTGATATCAAGCAGTTGATTGGGAGCACGGTAACTCACTACGCGCATGTTGCCACGAATCGGGATACCCATTGTCCGGTTTGTAAAGTTCATGTCCGAGGCCACTTTATACGTATCGAACGTACCGGCGGGGGTCGTAATAGACTCTTTACCTTCGACCTGCCGGTTCACCATCGTCATGTTCATCTCCATCATGGTTGTGCCGTTAGTCAGGAAATCGGCTTCGATCTGCCCATCGGCCAATTTCTGCCCAACGCTATAAGAAGCCGGGTACACGATGCTATTGCTTTTCATTTTCAACTGCGCATCTTTCATGGCCGTCTGCATGCCCTGCAACGCGCCCGACAAGTCGGCCAGCAGTTCATCGCCTTTGCAGGTATATCGAATGGTGTAGGGAGGCTGTGTTTTGCCTTTCTCATCCTGCACCTGCACGGTCATGTCGACAAGGGTAGCCCCGCCTTCCTTACGAACGTCGTTGACCCGATACGACATCACGCCCGTGAGTTTATCTTTGGCATTGTAGGTACTCATCTGATAACTCATACCGGTTTTCATTGAGAACCCTAAACAATCCTGCGCCCAACCCGTGGTGAGCGTTCCCAAAACCAGCAACAGCGAAAAAATCAATACTTTCATGACACGTGTGTTTAGCGTTTCATCGGCAAAATAGACATGCAGACGAACACACTGTCAATTCATTGATTGAACGGAGTGTAGGTCAACCGCCCCGCCGATTGAGTTCGCGTAGCACGTCGGCCAATGTACGGAATCGATTCGCATCGCCAATAAAACTCAGGCCCGACATAATTAGCGCAAAACCGCCTGTGCTAACCCAAAACCACAGGTCCTCATTAGCTTCCTTCATGTTGGAGCCGTGTAGTAATACGGCTAATCCGGTGCCCAACAGCATAGCCCCGCCCCCGCCAAAGAGCCAATACTTTAGTAGTAATTTCTTTTCCCGTTCTGTTCGCATGATGCCTGTTTTTGTGAATTAAAACCTCTACAGCACAGTTGGGTTTCAAAAAAATAGTATCTTACCCCTTCATTTTTCGTCTCTACTTTGTCCGCATTTAGCTAAACCGACAACACGAATGCCCGTATTTACTTTAGGTATCGAAGAGGAATTTCAGACCATCGACCCCGAAACCCGCGAACTTCGCTCGCATATGTCGAAGTTAGTGGAGGGCGGTAAAATTGTGCTTCAGGAGCGCGTAAAAGCCGAAATGCACCAGGCCGTGGTCGAGGTTGGGACCAATATTTGCCACAATATTCAAGAAGCGCGGCAAGAGGTAACGTACCTGCGCCGGGAGATTATCGAACTGGCCGAAAAGCAAAACCTGAAAGTAGCGGCTGCCGGTACGCACCCCTTTTCCGACTGGCAGAGTCAGCTCATTACGCCCAACGAACGCTACGACCGGCTCATCGAAGAAATGCGCGACGTAGCCCGCTCCAACCTTATTTTCGGGTTGCACGTCCACGTGGGCATCGAAACCCGGAACCAGGGCATTCACATTATGAACGCTGTGCGGTATTTTCTGCCACATATCTACGCGCTCTCAACCAGTTCGCCGTTCTGGCGGGGTCGTAACACGGGCTTCAAATCGTATCGATCAAAAGTATTCGACAAGTTTCCGCGCACGGGTATTCCTGATTTTTTTGCGTCGGCGGCTGAATATGACGAATATATCAACCTGCTGGTTAAAACAGGCTGCATCGACAACGGCAAAAAAATCTGGTGGGATATTCGTTTGCACCCGTTTTTCGACACCATCGAGTTCCGCATCTGCGACGTACCCATGCGCGTAGACGAAACCATTTGCTTAGCCGCCATCATGCAGGCATTGGTGGTCAAGATTCACAAGCTGATGGGTAAAAATCTGAATTTCAGACCCTATCGCCGTATTCTGATCAACGAGAACAAATGGCGGGCGGCCCGCTACGGTATTGAAGGCAAACTCATCGATTTCGGCAAACAGGAAGAAGTGCCTACGCACCAGCTTATTCATGAACTGCTCGAATTTATTGACGACGTTGTCGATGAATTAGACAGCCGGGCCGAGTGCGAATACGTACTGAAAATTCTGGAAATGGGTACTGGTGCTGATCGCCAATTGGCCGTTTTCAACCAAACCGGCGACCTTAAACACGTTGTGGATTACATCGTTAGCGAAACTTCTTACGGAGTTCGGTAGTTGGTAGTCTTAACTAAGAATGAAAAATGAAGAGTGAAAAGTGAAAAATGTAACGGGGGCGCGCGAACCGTAGAATCGCCCCACTTTGCATTTTCCACTTTGCATTTTTCACTACTGAATGATGAAAATTGCCGTACTCGATATGAATGACAACCGTCCCAACGAAGGGATGCGTTGTATTTTACATGCTATTCGCACCGTCCAGGGAAACGATCATCTGGAATTGAGCTTCGACGTGTTCAACGTTCGGGGCAACAACGAAGTCCCCGGTCTGGATTACGATCTATATATCTCGTCGGGTGGGCCGGGTAGCCCAATGGCAACGGATGATGAGTGGGAGAAAAAGTATTTCCGGCTGATCGATCAGTTGTTTACCTGGAACAAACAGAACAAGCGTAAGAAATACGTTTTTCTGATTTGCCATTCGTTCCAGTTGGTAACGCGTCATTTGGGAATCGCCGAACTGAGCAAACGCAAATCGACGTCGTTCGGCATTTTTCCTGTTCACAAAACCGACGACGGCTGCACCGACCCCGTTTTCGACGGATTGCCAGAACCGTTCTACGCCGTTGATTCACGTGATTATCAGGCACTTGAACCCGATCTGAAACGCATGGATGCTATGGGAGCCACAATCCTGTGCATGGAGAAAATCAGACCCCACGTCGATTTGCCCCGTGCGCTGATGGCAATCCGGTTCTCGCCCGAAATCGTTGGTACGCAGTTCCATCCTGAAGCTGATGACGAAGGTATGCTGCGCTATTTCCTGACCGATGAAAAACGCGAGCAGATCACCCGCAACTTTGGGCAGGCCAAGTACGACGAAATGATGGCTTACTTGCAGGACCCTACCAAAATTGCCCTGACCGAATCGGTTGTGCTGCCCGGCTTCATCCGGCAAGCCGCCCGTGCGCTACAACCAATGAATCAATTAGTTAGACAGGATTAACAGGATTTTGGCTGTATATCCTGTCAGTCTTGTTAATCCTGTCAAAAAATGATTCAGTCTGCCCGCCAAACCTTCAATTCGGCATTTAGCCCTGAAACCTATCAGGCATTTATAGATAAGATTCACGCCGACCTGCCCGGTCAGTTGGATTTCCGCGTGGCCGAAACGCCCGTGTTCGTGCCCAAAATTCTGACTAATAAGCTACTGACGGCCTGTGATGACATTATCGACACGCTGACTCGCGACGATTTCAAAACGCTGACCGAGGCCGCTATTCCTGCCGGTCAGCGCGTACCAAACGAAGACGAACATACTCAGTTTCTGGCCGTTGATTTCGCCGTTTGCCATGATGATACTGGCGAATTGACACCACAGCTAATTGAATTACAGGGATTTCCGTCGCTTTATGGATTTCAGCCCTATCTGGCGTCGCAGTTCCGGGCCAATTATCCGATACCGGCAGATTTGTCGCACTTGTTCTCCGTATCGACCAACGAAGCCTATCTCGACAACCTGCGGCAACTCCTGCTGGGTGATTGCAACCCGGAAGAGGTGATTCTGCTGGAAATCTACCCCGACAAGCAGAAAACCCGCATCGACTTTGTACTGACCGAAAAAGCCACTGGCGTGAGAGCCGTGTGTCTGACCAAAATCAGCAAAGAAGGGCGGCAGTTGTTCTACGAGCGCGATGGCCGCAGGGTGCAGATCAAACGCATCTATAACCGCCTGATTTTCGATGAGTTGCAGCACATAACCGACCTGCAAACCGATTTCCAACTGACCGATGACGTAGACGTGGAGTGGGTGGGTCATCCGAACTGGTTTTTCCGCATCAGTAAATACACGCTGCCCCTGCTCAACAGCCCGTATGTTCCTGTTAGTCATTTCCTGTCTGACCTGAGCGAGTACCCATCCGATCTGGAAAATTATGTATTGAAACCGCTGTTTTCGTTCGCTGGTAGTGGTGTAAAAATTAACATTACGCAGGCCGACATAGACGAAATTCCTGCCGGGCAGCGCAGCGGCTATCTGCTGCAACGCAAGGTAAAATACGAGCCAGTTATTCAGTCGCCCGACGGATTGGTGAAGTGCGAAATTCGGATGTTGTTCATCTGGCCGAAAGCCGACAGCAGGCCCACGCTGATTACCAATCTGGGCCGTCTGAGCCGGGGCGAAATGATCGGCGTGAATTTCAACAAGAACAAAGACTGGGTCGGCGGAACAGTGTGTTTCTTCGAGAAGTAACTTTTATGACACGGAGGAGACGCAGAGATACACAGAGATTAATACCCAATGGAATCATCTATGACGTATTGCTGACGCATGAGGAGACGCAAAGGGTTGCGTCTCTACGGTTGACCATCCGACGTAGAGACGCAATCCTTTGCGTCTCACTCGCGTCAGCAATACGTCATAGCCAAGTCAAAATAGTATAAGTAAAATATTCTCTGCGAATCTCTGTGCGTCCTCTGTGTATCTCTGTGTCATAGCCAAATCTCTTACCCCACATGCAAACCACAGAAAAAGCCGTTTTTGACCTCACGGGCAAGGTTGCCATTATTACCGGAGCCAGCAAAGGCATTGGCGAAGACATTGCCCGGCTCTATGCCCGTTTCGGTGCCAAAGTCGTTGTCAGTAGCCGCAAGCAGGATGCCTGCGATGCCCTCGCAGACGATATCAGGGCGCAGGGGGGCGAGGCTATCGGCATTGCCGCTCACGTTGGCGACATGGCCCAATTACAGCAGTTGGTCGAAAAAACCATCGAAGCCTATGGCGGCATTGATATTCTGGTCAACAACGCGGCCTCGAACCCCGTTTTCGGCCCTTCTCTTGACTGCGACGGGTCGGCTTTCGACAAAATCATGCAGGCCAACGTGAAGGCTCCGTTCGAGTTGAGCAAACTGTGTTACCCCAGCATGAAAGCGCGGGGTGGCGGCAGCATCATCATGATGGGCAGCATTGCCGGTCACACCCCCGACCCCGGTTTGGGCATTTACAGCGTGAGCAAAGCCAGCCTGAACATGCTCACCAAAGTGCTGGCGAAAGAATGGGGCCCTGATGGCATCCGGGTAAACGCCATTTGTCCGGGCCTGATTAAAACCAAATTTTCGCAGGCACTCTGGCAGAACGAACAGATTCTGGAACACTTCACCCAGCGCATTCCTATTGCCCGCATGGGTACAACCGACGAGATTAGCCCGTTGGCTCTGTTGCTGGCTTCGGACGCGTCGTCGTACACCACCGGCAGTTTGTTCTACGCCGATGGCGGCACCGTGATTTGAGCCAATTCTGCGTTACTTTTGTTATGCCGGTAAACACACGAACCTATGCAATCGATCACGTATCATTTAGACGCCAGTGAACTCGATAACCGCCTGATAGATAGCATCAAATCGCTGTTCAAGCACGGGCGCGTAACAGTTACAGTTGAATTGGACGAGAAAGAAATTTCGAGTGATGCTATTTTAAAAAAAATACAGAAAAACCAGTCCGCATCGGTTAAATATGTATTCGAAGGTAATGAATTTGATAAGGTTGCAAACCAACTCCTCAACGACGAGGCCGTTGACCTTCAGCCTTACAGCCGCATTAATTCATGAGAACTGTTGAGTTTGTAGGCGATGCATTTGATGAGTTCGCTGACTGGGCAAGAACAGACAAGAAAGTTTATCAGCGCATTGTCCGATTAATCACCGAGTGCCGACGTACTCCCTTTGATGGTACGGGAAAGCCCGAAGCGTTGAGAGCAAATTTGTCGGGCTTCTGGTCACGGCGAATTACCGACGAGCACCGATTGATTTATCAGGTTACTCAGGATACGATTATAATCTACAGTCTCCTCGGGCATTACGAAGATTAAACCAGTATGATTCCGCTCAATGCTCGTGAAGTTTGGCTGCGTGGCCCGGTGCCGGGTATTCCGGGGCTGCTCCAGCCGGTGGCCCATGCGCTGTTGCAGGCCCGCGAAGAAGTGAACGCCCTGATGCACGATTTTCCTGATGCGCTGCTCCGCGAACGCCTGCCTTCGCCATCGGGCGAGCCTGTTGCATCGGTCGGTTTTCACCTGCAACACCTGTCGGGCGTTCTCGACCGGATGTGTACATACGCCCGTGGCGAAAGTCTGTCGCCCAGCCAGTTGAACGATTTGTCGATGGAAAGCAAGCCGGTAGGGTCGTTTATGACCACAGCGCAATTGCTGCGTCGGTTCGGTGAACAGATTGATAAAGCACTGGCGCAATTGAAAACAGTCGATGAAGCCACGCTGACCGAAGTGCGCGAAGTAGGCCGGGCTAAACTACCTTCTACGGTTATTGGCTTGTACGTCCACGCGGCAGAGCATACCATGCGGCACGTTGGTCAATTGTCCGTAACGGCGCGGCTGCTGAAACCAGAATAAGCTTTTCGTGTTGTAGGCGAGCATTAGCCCGTATTACTGCACGGCTACGATCTTAAACTCGGTTCGGCGGTTTTGCTGGTGTTCATCTTCCGAACAGGCAACTCCATCTACGCAACCATTCAGAATTTCGGATTCACCGTAGCCTTTCGCTACTAAGCGACTTGCTGGAATACCGCGTGAAATCAGGTAATCCAATGCGGCCCGTGCGCGGTTTTCAGAAAGGCGAATGTTGTACATGTCAGTAGCCCGAGCGTCGGTATGTGAACGCAATTCGATCTGCATCTGCGGGTATTCTTTCAGAATCGCCAGCACGTGGTCGAGTTCGCGGGCGGCATCGGGCCGGATAAAGAACTTATTCAGGTCATAATAAATGTTCTTCAACTGAAATACGTCGCCCACACCGTAAAGCCCCAGCGAGTCGGTAACAACAGCTTTTTTCTTCGCCTTGCCATACTGTGCTTTTTTAGTAGCATAACGGTCTTTCTGCGCTGTAATCGTATAGGGCGCATTCGGTTTGGTAGCAAACTCGTAGCCGCCATCGAGACCGGTCGTTACCGTTTGTTCCGATTTATCTTTTTCGTTCCGTAGTGTCACTTTCACACCGGGAGCAGGTTTCTGATTCACTTCGGTTTTAATTACCCCTTTCACCAGCGTATTTTCTGACCGTTCGAGGTAAATTTTCAAATCCATCGTTGGTTTCGGCGACTGCGTCAGAGTTGAATACCGAACACTGTTCATGGCGTAGCCTTCTTTGATGGCTTTAAACTCGTATTCGGTGTTTGTATCGATGCAGAGGTCAGTGCGCCCGGCTTCGTTGGTAATGCGCAAATCCTGATTTACACTATTCCGAACAATACGAACGTCGGCTCCTTCGAGTGGGGTGCCGGTTTTGGCGTCATACACCAGCACGTTCAACTGTTTGCAGGTGCGCCGGAACGAATAAATATCGTCGTCGCTCACCCCTTTTTTGCGGTTACTGCTGAAATAACCCGTTGTGCGGCCCCGGTCGGTGATAAACCCAAAATCGTCTTTTTCCGAGTTGATGGGTGCGCCCACGTTCTGAACGCCTTTGTAGGCCACACCGTCGCGCAGTTCGGCATAGAATACGTCTAAACCGCCCAGCCCTTCGTGACCATCCGACGACAGATACAGATGTCCGGCTTCATCAGCATAAGGAAACATTTCGTTACCCTCAGTATTGATTTCCTTACCCATATTTACGGGTGTCCCCCATTGGCCGTTGTTATATTCAACCACGTAAATGTCTGTGCCACCATAACCACCGGGCATGTCCGATGCGAAATACAGTTTAGAATCGTCGGGCGAGAACGCCGGATGGCCTACTGAATATTCGCTGCTGTTGAATGGAAGTTCCTGAATGCTAACCCATTTACCATTTTTATTGACGGCTGAATACAATTTCAGTTTTTTCACACCATCCGAACTTTTGCCCGACTTGCCTTTGCCGGTGTTGTTTCGCGTGAAGACAATGAAGTTCTGGTCTTTCGTAAATGTCATGGGTCCCTCGTGATACTTGGTATTGAGGGTTTTGCTAAAAATTTCGGCCTTCGTCAGCTTCTGCGGTTCAACTATTGTTTCGGTTTCATTGGCTTTGGCATCGCCACCTCCACCCAGCACAGCCGCGTTTGAGGAGCGCGTAACAACCGAACCCGGCACGCGTAACTGATTGGTATCGGGGTGAAAATACAGATCGAGGAATGGAGTTTGATTCCAGTTGAATACCCGCTTGATAGCCCCCGACTCGTCGCGGGCCGATACGAATACCAATCCTCCTTTATAATACATCGGGCTGAAATCGGCCTGCCGCGAGTTAATGGGCAGATCATAAAGCCGGTACGATGATGAATCCTGATAAAACCGGTTCATGTCCATATACGATACCGTAAACCGGCGACCGCGCAAGTCCTGACCCTGTTTTTCACCGTATTGGCTATACATCTTCTGCGACTCGCGGTATTTGCCGTTAGTGGCTAATGCCTGCGCGTAGTACAGGTAGATTTCGCTGTCGAGATCGGTGTATGTTTTTACCAATTCGCCGTACACACGCTCGGCGTTGCGGGCATCCTGCAATTTACGGTAGCTGTACCCTAATTTGATCAGGGCTTCACGGGTTTCGGCGGGATCTTTCTTTTTGTCGGCCCGCAGCAGTTCCTCATACGCCCGCACCGCACCGACGTAACTAAGGTTATCAAACTGCCTGTTGGCTGCCCGCAACCGTGCACTCTGTGCCTGAGCTGTGAGACTTGCCAACGACAGCATTGCCAGCAACAAGACCTGTACTATTCGATTCATGAGCGTATTCGATTTTAAAAAAGAACTTTGGGCTTTTGCCGAAAGCTATCAAATAAAGTGCCAAAATTAAACAACCCCTTTAAAAAGGCATAGCGAGTTGATTTTCAGCTTATAAATATGCCTGGTTTTACCGAAACCGAATCTCTATGACCTGCGCGTAGTTCTAAACAAAAGTTTTCGATACCGGTCAGACGTATCAATCTCAGAAAGTCATTACGTTTGAGTATGCGTGCTAATCAGCTTTCATCAGCCAGCACACCCGGTTCGTTTCACCCGTAACCCGAAACCGGTGTCCAATCCGTCGACCAACCACCCAGGCGATGTCTCCGCCCGATAACAGCACCGCCGTTTGTTCGCGCTCGGAGCGGCTGATTTTCAGATCGTTCAGCAAATCGCTAACGAGTTTGGTGCCGCTCAGGCCCAGCGGTCGGAAGCGGTCGCCCTGCCGCCACGGGCGAATGATGATGGGGAACGTTAGCCGGTCGGCGTCCAGACAGGCTAAGGCGGCATCGGCGGGCGGGCGAAAATCGTCGGGTTTATCGAAACAGGATACGGTAAGCTGAAATTGCCCGGCTACATCGATTGGTGTGTCGGGCCACTCGGTCAGCACCAGTTCATAATCGGCAGCAACAGGCAGCGGTTCGAGCAACAGTCCGGCGCGTTCGTGCGTAATTCGATGCGTAGCCGACAGAAACGCCTGCCCGCTTTGCCGACTCAGCGCGTTCAGCATCTGGGCAACCGGCTCCGGCCCAAAACCATAAGGCCGCAACCACTCGGCCAGCCGAAAGCCCGGCTCCGGTAGCGTCAGCAACGCATCGGCGGGAATGAAAATAGCGTCGTTTTGTTTTGTAACCAGCGCATGCCACGACCGGGCAAGTTCGGTTTGCACCAGCACTTCAGCCGCCCGAAGCCGCTCAACGGTTCGCGGCAGGGTATCGGTCAGCAAGCCTGGGTTAAGGTCTGTCAACACTGGCACCACCTGATGCCGAATGCGATTGCGGGCATATTTGTCTTCGGCATTGGAACTGTCTTCTCTATGAACAAGGCCGGTTTGTTGCGCATAAACAGCCAGGTCGTTGCGGGTGGCAAAGAGCAGTGGGCGAACTACGGGGCCGCTGCGGGGCAAGATGCCGTGCAGACCGGCCAGCCCGGTGCCGCGTGTCAGATTCAGCAGCAGCGTTTCGAACACGTCGTTCTGATGATGGGCCGTTGCCACCCAGGCGTAACCGTGTTCGCGAAGCAACGCCGTAAACCAGTTATAGCGCAATTCACGAGCGGCCATCTGAATCGAAATACCCCGTTCGGCAGCCACCGTAGCCGTATCGAAGCGGGTCAGGTGAAACGGAACCCCGTAGCGGTCGGCTATGTTTTGAACAAAAACGGCATCGGCATCCGACTCGTCCCCGCGTAGCCCGAAGTTGACGTGCGCTATGGCAAACGGCTGGTGAATGGCTCCAAATAGGTCGGTCATCACAACCGAGTCTACTCCACCGCTTACGGCCAGTAGTACGCAATCGGTGGGCGCGAAAAGCTTTTGTTCGTTAATATATCCTAAAAAACGGTCTGTCAACATCCGGCACCGGCCCAAAGCCGTAGTTTTGTTATCATGGTTCGCTCGCTTACCCGCCTGTTTGGGTGTTTTGGTTTATTGGTTCTGCTGCTATCGCCCGGCGCACGGGCGCAGGTGGGCGGTATGCCCGGTCGTTCGGGAGCGGCTGACAAAGTCGAACTGCTGTCCGGAGCCGACAGTTTAGTGGGCATTACGGTGCCGGGGCAAGTGGTTCGTAAAATTTACAATAACGTTCGATTTCGGCAAAAAGGTGTGCTGATGTTCTGCGACCTCGCCATCCAGAACGTAACGACCAACGTTATCGAAGCGTATGGCAACGTGCGGCTCGTGCAGGGCGACACCATCAGCGTTCGGAGCGACACCATGTTTTATTACGGGAACACCCGACAGGCCAACCTGCGTGGACGCGTGACCATGCGCGACCGCAAAATGACACTGACAACCTCACAACTCGACTACGACATGCTTTCGGGCATGGCCTATTATCCTAAACCGGGCCGCATTGTCGATAAGGAAAACGTACTGACCAGTCGCGAAGGATATTATGACACCCGTATCAAGCAGTTTATTTTCCGACAGAACGTTCGGCTCGTGAACACCAAAGGTACGCTTACCGCCGATTCGCTGCTGTATAATTCCAACACCCGTATCGCCACGTTTCAGGGGCCAACCCGCATTACCAACAAAGATGGCGTACTCACGTCTGTTGCAGGGCAGTATAACACAACAACCGGCATCTCAAATTTTCAGCGACGGGCCACGGTCGAAACGCCCAAATACCGGCTCACCGGCGACTCGCTCTATTACGACAACACCACCGAACTCGGCATTGCGAAGGGCAATGTGCTCATGGTTGCCAAAGATCGGAAAGCCATTATTTTGGGCGATCATGTTCGATACAACGGCAAAAATGGCATTTCGCGCGTAACGGGCCATGCCGTTGCCAAGAGCCTTGCCAACGAAACTACCAACGACACGCTCTATTTAAGAGCCGATACGCTGTTTTCGTTTGACAACAAGGTAAACAACACGCGCCGGTTTCTGGCGCAGAAAAACGTGTTTGTGTTCAAGTCGGACCTGCAAAGCAAATGCGACTCGCTAATTTACAGCACCGCCGACTCTACCATTTACTTCTACAAAAAGCCGATTGTCTGGAGCCAGAATAAGTACCAGATGGAGGCAGATTCAATGCGTGCTTTGTTGAAAAATAACGTTATCAACACCATGTTCATGAAGGGCAAATCGTTCGTGATTTCGCTCGACACGCTTAAGAATTTCAACCAGATCAAAGGTCGCACCATTACGGCCTATTTTAGCACGAAAATTGCTTCTGTTACAACGGTAACGCCTACTGCTCAGGCCACAAAGACTGGCATTCAGTCGACAAAACAGACCCGGCCAGCCAGTGTAAGCACGTCGGCAGCGTCGTTGGCGAAGGTTGTCTCAAATCGAGCAACAAAACCCGTGTCTGTGACCGTGACGCAGCAGGAAAAAACCACCATCGACCGCGTGATTGTGGAAGGGAACGGGCAGAGTATTTATTACGCCGTCGACGAAAAGAACCGAATGATTGGCCTGAATCACGTAGAATGTAGTCGGATGAACATCGAGTTCAATGATACAAAAGTGGGGCAGATTCGATTCTATGGGCAACCCGACGCGCAGTTGGTGCCGCCGAGCGAGATTACCGACGACATCAAACAGTTGGATGGGTTCAGGTGGCGCGACGCAGAAAAGCCGACGAAAGGGCAGGTGTTGTGGGTAGAAACGCCCCCCGCAGAGCAGGCTGGCAATAAGAATTCGATTAAAATTAAGCCAAAACCCAAACCTTTACCTAAAAAACTGGTTCCGAAACTAAATACGTAGGGATTTTAACAATATTTTAAACCCTCCCCCGTTGACTTTGTCTTATTCCGTGAATACGTTTGTGGTGAATAAAAGTGCAATTGACGTAGGCTTTCATGAAACAAATTATACTTGTTGGTATGTTGGTTGGTTTGCTCTCCGCAGCCATTCCGCTTCGGGCGCAGGTTGCCCAGCGGGATTCAGACGCCCGCAAGGGTAGTCGGCTGGAGCTGGGCCGTACCACGCCAAACCGTAAAACAAACACCGCTACGCTCCCCGGTACGCGCTTCACGCTCGTACCCAAGCCATCGGAAGCGGGCCTTGACCGGGGCGTTAACCTCCGCAAAAACGCTCCGATAAACGAGCATTACCGTACCCTGCTGGTAGCGCGTCCGGCTGCAAAGTCGGCGTCGCGCACATCGGCCAGTCCCGATGTAACGCCGGTTGTTTCGGCAGAGCGTAATTCGGCACCAGCTGTAGAAGGCAAAGCAGAAGACCGGTTGTTTGCCAACGAAAAAATCTGGGTATCGAACGTTTATCCAAATCCTGCCGACGATGTAGCTGAAGTTGATTATCAGTTCAGCAACGGGGCTTCTGGCGATGCCCGGTTAGTGTTGCTGAACGTGCTGGGGTCGCCCGTAGCAGAGTATGTACTGGACCGAAGCGACCGCAAAGCCCGGCTCGTCACGCGTGACTTATCGACGGGCTATTATTTGTATCAGCTTTCGGTCGATGGCCGCAAAGTAGCGACCAAACGGCTATTGGTTCGGCATCAATAATTAACAGTTCTTAACACGAAGCCTGCCGGGCTTTGGTACTATACGGGCTGCGCCGTCGTTAAAACGGTGTAGCCCTCTATTTTTTTTGTATCTTTGTGCGGTATGCAACAGTGTCATTTTGTTAAAGTTCTGCTGGGAACGTGGGTTGTGTTTGTGCTGGGATCGTGTAGTCCGTTCTCCAAATTGCAGAAGAGCGGAACCGACGACGAGAAGTACAAAGGTGCCCTTGAGTACTATAAAAAAGAAGACTGGTATCGGGCTGGTGTGCTGTTTGAAGAACTGATTCCGGTATTGAAAGGCAGTAACGAGTCGGAAATGGCTCAGTTTTATTATGCCTACACGCAGTATCATCAGCAACAGTATCTGCTAGGTGCTACACTGTTCAAGAAGTTTTATGAAACCTTCGCCCGCAGTGAATACGCGCAGGAATCCATGTACATGTATGCCCTGTCGTTGTATAAAGATACGCCCCAGTTCAACCTCGACCAGTCGAATACGTTAACCGCTACGGCGGCCTTGCAGGATTTCGTAAACGCCTATCCCGACAGCAAATACAAAGACGAATGCACGAGCATGATTCTGGATTTGCGCAAAAAGTTAGAGCGAAAAGCCTACGAGAAGGCTAAATTGTATTACAAAACCAGCGGTTTCAACATTGCATCCTACAAATCGTCGGTTATTGCGATCAATAACTTTCAGCGCGAATTTCCAGATTCGGAATACAACGAAGAATTGGCCTTCTTAAAGGTTGATGCTGAGTTTAGTCTGGCTCAAAATAGCCTTGAGACGAAGCAAAAGGAACGATATTTAGAAGCAATCGGTTATCACCAATTGTTCGTGGACAAATATCCGAACAGCAAATTTCTGAAAGAGTCAGAAAAAATGTATGAAATCAGTCAGCGTGAAATCGAGCGACTGGTTAAACTCGAGCAAGAGCGCGAGCAGGAAAAACAAAAAGCAAAAACGGCTGATCCCAACCGCCCCGCGAAGGTAACGGCAGCAAACTAATTCAGTGAACATATGGCAACCAACCAATCGATCATTACCCGCGACAACGACAAGATTGCCGCTCAAACCGGCAACCTCTACGAATCGGTATCAATTATCTCGAAACGTGCTCGTCAGATTTCGACCAAGAACAAGGAAGAACTGAGCAACAAACTGTCTGAGTTTGTGTCGGCGGTTGATAACCTTGAAGAAGTGTTTGAAAATCGTGAACAGATCGAAATTTCGAAATTCTACGAGCGGATGCCGAAGCCAACGTCGACGGCTACCGATGAGTTTCTGGAAGGCAAAGTCTACTGGCGTTATAACGACGAAGATCCACAGGTATAAGTGGGTCTATCGATGTTGATATAGTTAGCCGCACGGTATATTCGCCGTGCGGTTTTTTGGTTTAATCTTCGTTCGTTCAATGACCGGCAAACGCATTCTCCTCGGCATAACGGGTAGCATATCAGCTTATAAATCAGCACTATTGACCCGATTGTTAATCAAAGCCGGGGCTGAGGTTCAGGTAATTATGACCGAGTCGGCGCAGGCATTCATTACACCCCTCACCTTAGGTACGCTGTCGAAACGGCCCGTGCTGACCAGATTTGTGAGCGACGAAGCCGCCGGTACATGGAATAACCACGTTGAGTTAGGTTTGTGGGCCGACGCGTTCATAATTGCCCCGGCCTCGGCGCATACGCTGGCCCGCTGCGCCCACGGCCTGTGCGACGATCTGCTGTCGGCGGTGTATCTATCGGCCAAATGTCCGGTGTTTTTTGCCCCGGCAATGGACCTCGATATGTACCGTCACCCCACAACAGTCGAGAATTTGCGCCGACTCGAATCCTTTGGCAACCACATCATTCGGGCCGAGTTTGGCGAACTGGCAAGCGGCCTGGTAGGCGAAGGGCGACTGGCCGAACCCGAAACCATCGTCCAAACCCTCGAAACGTTCTGGTCAATAGACAAGCCGGAAAACCCTTCCAGCCCTGCCCCTTACCCCCTACCCCTGCTGAATAAGCGTGTTTTGGTAACAGCCGGACCAACGCAGGAGGCCATTGACCCGGTGCGGTACATTAGTAATCATTCCACGGGCAAAATGGGTTATGCCATTGCCGGGGCGCTTGCGCAGGCCGGTGCTGATGTTACGCTCGTGAGCGGCCCCACGGCCCTCCCCCTGCCCCACCCGACTATCCGCCGTGTGGATGTGCTATCAGCGCGGCAGATGTTTGAAGCTGCACAGGTCGCTTTTACCGAGGCCGACGTGGTGGTACTGAGTGCCGCCGTAGCCGACTACACGCCGGCCCATCCTGCCGACCGCAAGATTAAAAAGAAGGAAGATACGTTTTCGATTGAATTGACGAAAACTACCGACATTGCCGCTACCCTGGGGGCTATGAAACGCGACGGGCAACTTATCATGGGCTTCGCGCTCGAAACCGACAACGAACGCGAAAACGCGCTTAAAAAGCTGTACGCCAAGCAATTCGATTGGATTGTACTGAACTCCCTACGCGACGCCGGGGCCGGTTTCGGGCACGATACCAATAAAATTACCGTTATTGACAAAGACGAGCAAACCTACGAATTTGCACTCAAGTCGAAGATTGAACTGGCACAGGATTTGGTTAATCTTGTAACGCAAAAACTGGCTTCTGCCTGACTCGTTTCTATGAGAATTGTACATATTTTCTTACTATTAATTGGCTTCGTCGGGTCGGTGCGGGCGCAGGAGCTGAATTGCCAGGTCACAATAAACTCCGATCAGCTATTTGCCCAGCAAAAGACTGATTTTTCGTACATGGATCAGTTGAAAGGGATCATCACTGAATTCATGAATACCCGGCGCTGGAGCAACGATCAGTTTGCTACTTCCGAGCGGATTAACTGTTCGCTGAATATCAACCTGATCAAGTCATTACAACAGGGCGCATTTGAAGCTACGGCGCAAATTGTGGTCACGCGGCCTGTGTATGGCTCCAACTATGAGAGTACTATCTTCAGTTACGTAGACCGAAATTTCAACTTCGTTTACCTACCAACTACGCCTGTTTTTTTTCGTGAGAACCAGTTTTCCGACGACCTGACTTCGTTACTGGCCTTCTATGCCAACGTAATTTTAGCCGTTGACTACGACACGTTCAGCAAGCAGGGTGGCAACCTGTTTATTCAACGAGCCTACGCCATTACAAATCTGGCTCAGCAGGGTTCGCCGAATCCGGCGTGGCAGGCAGGCGGTGATCGGCGAAGCCGGTACTGGCTTATCGAAAATTTGCAGAATCAGCAACTACTGCCATTCCGCGATGGCATGTACGCGTATCACCGACAGGGGTTGGACGTGTTTGCGGCTAACCCCGTACAGGTTCGAAAACAAACCCTCGACCTGCTCGCTACTATCCGCACTATTGGCCTGCAACTACCTGTTTCGGTGGTGATTAACTCGTTTTTTGATGCGAAAGCGCAGGAACTGTATAACATCCTGGCCGAAGGTACACCCACCGAACGGAAACGAGCCTTCGACCTCCTCTCGTTTTTAGACCCCGCCAAAACCGAGCTGTACCGAAAACTGATAACCACGGGGCAGTAAACGTTCTCCGTCTTCTATGGAGAACATACGGCGTTGCAATAAAAAATCAGAACCGAGTATCCGCCCTCGTTGTTAGCTTTGTAAGGAATCTGCTGTATGCTATCGCATCTATTGATAAAAAACTACGCCCTCATCGACGAACTCGAACTCGCCCCTGACCGTCAGCTCAACATTATTACGGGCGAAACTGGCGCAGGAAAGTCGATTATGCTGGGAGCTATTGGGCTACTGCTGGGTAATCGGGCCGACACGCGGGTGTTGTATAATCCCGAAAAAAAGTGCGTCATCGAAGGGTCGTTCGGCGTTTCAGGTTACGCCATCGAGCGCATTTTCGAAGAAGAAGAATTAGATTTTTCCGATACCTGCATCGTCCGTCGTGAGATTAGCGTAAGTGGTAAATCGCGGGCGTTTGTCAATGACACACCCGTAAATTTAGAAACGCTCCGTCGGGTGTCGAGCCAGTTGATGGACATTCATTCGCAGCACGACTCCGTACTGCTCGGCTCCAATGAATATCAGTTGGAAATTGTAGATACCTATGCCCAGGACGATGCTTTACTGCGCCAGTATCGAACTGATTATCAAGAGTATAGAGTCAAAAAATCTGTCTACGATCAGCTTCAGAGCGAGGCTGCGGCTATGCGTAAAGAGTTTGATTATAACAGTTTTCTGTATGAAGAACTCAGCAAAGCACAGCTACAACCCGACGAGCAGGAAACACTCGAACAGGAGTTGACCATTCTGGAGAATGCAGAAGATATAAAAGCCCGGCTCCAGTTGGCGTATGAATATTTAGACAATACCGAACAGTCGATTATTGACTTTTTAAAAGGTGTAGTCAGTAATCTGGCCTATATCAGTAAGCTCTCGGACCAATACGAACAATTGCAGCAACGGGCACAAAGCAGCCTGATTGAACTGCGCGACCTGGCCGATGAAATCAGTACTGAACAGGACCGGGTAGACATTGACGACGCCCGCGCCGAAACCATCCGCGAACGGCTTAACCTGCTGTATCAGCTTCAGACCAAGCACCAGGCTAAAGACGTAGCTGCACTCATTGCCCTGCGCGACGAGCTGGGGCAGAAGGTGAGCAAAGTACTGAATTTGGACGACAGCTTAGCCGCTGCTAAAGCCGACGCCGAAAACGCCCGCGCCCAGTTGCTGGTCAGTGCGCAGGCTTTGTCTGCGGCCCGGCTCGCGGTGTTGCAGCCTATAGAAACCGAAATTGGCGGGCTGCTACACGACCTCGGTATGCCCAATGCATCGCTGAAAATTCAGGCTGAAACGGGTAAACCTACACCTACCGGCATCGATACTATCTCATTTCTGTTCAGTGCCAACAAGGGTATAAAGCCACAGCAGTTGAAAAACGTGGCCTCAGGCGGTGAGTTTTCGCGATTGATGATGGCGATTAAATACATTTTAGCCAGCAAACGCTCGTTGCCAACAATCATTTTCGATGAAATTGACACGGGCGTATCCGGCGAAATTGCCATTAAAATGGGCAATATGATGCGTGAAATGGCGCATAACCACCAACTCATTGCCATTACACACCTGCATCAGATTGCGGGTCAGGGTAACGCGCATTATTTTGTGTATAAAGATCACTCTGCCGATAAAACCGTTAGCCGTATCAGAAAGTTGACGTTTGACGAGCGCGTGAATGAGATTGCCCAGATGATTGGCGGTAAGAATCCATCGGCGAGTGCGCTGAAAAATGCCCGCGAGATTCTGAAACAGCGAACGGCTGCAACCGTCAAGTAGTAAACCGGTAAAACTGTCTTCGTAGAAAAAATAGTTATGTGTCTATGAGAAACTGGTTTACCACTTGTGTGCTGGTGCTTTCGGGTTTGCTGGTATCGGCATGTCGTATGCAAGATGCTGTTGATCAGGCCGAAAACGAGGTTTTCGCCATTCATGATCAGGTTATGCCCAAGACCAGTCAGATTCTTGCGCTGCGAAAACGCCTGACGGAGCGCGTAGCCGAATTAGATAGTCTGAAACAAACAGGTTCGGCAGTTGCCACCCTGCGTACCGACGAAGAACGCGAACAGGCGTTACGCATCAAACGAAACTTAACCGAAGCCGACAGCCTGATGTTGTTATGGATGAACCAATACAACAGCGATACGCTCGATAAGCTATCGGAGGAAGATGGTTTGCGTTATTTAGACACCCAAAAAGAGCAGATTACGCATATCAAAACGAAAGTTGACGGCAGCATTCAGCAGGCCAGAAAGTTTTTAGATGAGAGCTAACCAAATCAGATTTCCGGCAGGCATGGCCCTGTTGACCGCTACGCTGCTCTATAGCCTTTCCTGTCAGAGCGATGATGAAATTAAACGGCAACGCTACATTACGGAAGGCATTCTGGTCTACAAAAATAACTGTGCCAACTGCCACCAAACAGACGGGAAAGGTCTGGCGGCACTCTATCCGCCCCTCGCCGGATCTGATTATTTAGCCAAAAAAGACAGCGTAATTTGTTTGATTCGGTATGGTCAGCAGGGCCCGATTGTGGTGAATGGCAAGCGATACAACCGCCCGATGCCCGCCCAACCCCAACTTAGTGACCTTGAAATTGCTGAATTAGTGACCTACATCTACAACGAGTGGGGCAATGAAACCAAAGTAACCGACGTCAAAGAAGTAAAGCCGGTGCTGGAAGCATGTCGGAGGTAACGACACGGTAGTGGTTCTTCCGGCGATTTGTCAGATGCTTTCTACGGTATGACCAACGGTTTCGGCTTCGGTGGGTTCATACTTGTAATCGCGCTGCAAATAAAGACGGAATGTAGTGCCTTCGTTTTCACTGCTTTCTACTTGAATTTCAGCCTTATTAGCGTCTACAAGCTCTTTCACAAAATTTAGCCCTATGCCTAATCCGGGTTCGTTTCTGGTCCCGAACCGGACTGATTTCCGGGATAGTGTGAAGAGCGTAGTGAGCGTATCGGCAGGAATACCTACCCCCGTGTCGGTTATTATGAGACAAATTTTATGCCTATGATATTTGTGCGCAACTGCAATTGAACCACCAGGTCGGGTAAATTTCACCGCGTTTTGGAGCAGGTTACGAATGATAATTGATAAGTGATTCGGATCAGCAAAAGCACATAGATTTTCGGGTAAAGCAGATCGTAAGTCAATGCGTTTGTCATCGGCAACGGTCTGTAGCAAACGAATTTCCTGCGCTACTATGGCCGATAGAGATACAACGGCTGGTTCGGCACGAAGGCCGCCAAGCTGCGCCACCGACCAGCTTAACAAACTCTCTAACAGGTTGCTAACCTGAGTGAGCCGATCCGATAAGCTTTGTACTGATTGATTAAATTCGGCTTTGCTCAATACACCCCAATCGTGGAGGGCAATAAAGTTTTTCAGGCCCGCAACCGGCGACCGAAGATCGTGCGACAAAATGGTAAACAGCTTGTCTTTCGTCTGATTTAGCTGCATTAGCTGGATGCGCTGTCGCTCGATACGCCATCGACTGTGAAAGAGTACGATCAAAAAACTTAACAATAGTACAGAGACGCTAAAAACTATAAGGTTATAAATACGTTGCTGTCGTTGCTTTGTTTCGAGGGTTGCCAATTCCTTTTCTTTCCGTTCAATAGCTACAGCCGCCTTAAGTTCAGCCACCTGAATTTTGGCATCACGGGTTTGGCGAACGCGCTGTAGCCATAACTGTATTTGATTTATCGTCTTACTTAGTCCGTAAGCACGTTTGTAGTCGTTCTGGGCCAGATATAGTTCTGTAAGCGTTCGGTAATAGTGGAGTAAATGCAGTGTGTCGGGCTTCACACGCTTTTGCTCATGGCTCAACCCCTTCAGCAGATACGATTCGGCCTCGTCATACTGCTTCAGAAAAATAGCCAGTTGAGCCATATCGTTACTATAAATAAAAAAACCCCTCGATTGACGTAACTTACTTTTAGCCGCAGCCAAACGACGTGCAACGGCCAACGCTTGTTTGTGTTGGCCCTGAGCCTGTAAGATTTTACAGTAATCCAGACCAATCGTAATCCAGCGGTCTACATCATGCTGCTCATAAATGTGCATAGTCCGCAGGCAGTACGGCTTAGCCTGCGAATACCGTTGTTGCAGTATATTAATTTCACTACATAAGCCGTAAACGTCGGCCCTGACCTCCCAATCGTTTGTCTTTTGCGCGTGAAGCAGAGCTAAATTCATCAGCTCAGGGAGGCTCTGCATCCGCTGATGTACGGCTACGACACACAAAAGCTGATAACACGCAGCCAGATGCCGGTGGTCGTTATGACGGGTGGCTATGGCTTTCGCTTTTGTTATCCAATGTATTGCACGAGCTTCATCTTTTACTACATACAAATACATATGGCCTAATCGGTGCATAGCCCGCGCCACGCCAGACGTATTACCTGCGCGTTGCATCGAACCCAGCGACTGGTATAAATAATACAGGCAGGAGTCGGTCTGTTCAGGCTCGTAATAGACAGCTAATGTCCAGGCGATCTGACCGCGTGCCGAATCCGACGTTGTGCTTATCAACTGCCGCCGTAGAGAATCGGGGCTACAGACGGCCCTCGTTCCGATTCCCATCATAGACAGGAAAAGCAGATGCCGCAAAATGATGGTTCTACAGCCTACGAAATAGTAGCACATACTATATTGTTCTGCTAACCAATTGATTGCCAATATGCTTGCGGTGCAGTTGCGACCGATACTGATCGCCAATGGGTATGGTTTGCCCTGTAGTAAGTATCAACTCATTCTTACCAATCCGACTGATGGCAGCCCGGTGAACAATGAACGAACGGTGAACCCGCAGAAAATGGTCGCCCTTCAACTGTTCTTCAAGCTTTGCGATGGATAGCGTGGGAACGATAGTCTGCGTCGTAGTAACGATATGCAGAAAATTCTCCTGTGCCTGCATATACAGCACGTCGTCGTAGGTAATTTGTACGTACTGCTGATTTTCGCGAACAAAAAAGTAGGGAACCGGCGCGGTTTGATCGGCAGGTTGTTGCAGGCGCAGCCGTGCCTTCTCGACACTGTGTAAGAAACGAGCCAAGTCGATGGGCTTCAGCAGAAAATCGACCGGCGATACTTCGTAACAATCCAGCGCATAGTCGCGGTGCGATGTAACAAAAATCACCAAAGGCGGCTGCTTCATGCTACGGATAAACGCCAGCCCTGATATTTCCGGCATCTCTATGTCGCAGAGCAATAAATCGACCTCGTGGCCGGTCATGAGCGCGTAAGCTTCCATAGCCGATGAGCAGCTACCAATCAGATGCAGTAACGGATTCATCTGTACCATTTTGGTCAGAATGGTCCGCCATTGACTGTCATCGTCAATAATCACGCTATTGATTTTCATACGAACGGTGGTAAACTGATGGATACTTTTATTTAATGTACGAATCGATAGTGTTAACCCACGGATAGAATAGGTTCATCAACGTTTCTTATTTCGCTTTGGCACAGCGGGTGTGGGCAGATAATTTTGACTATAGGTTCTGATAGATTCTATTGAGCAAATCTACTTAATAAAACCTACAGACCTGCTTTTTCTTATTTACCGTTATCCAACATTCCTGAAATAGCGGTTTACCCGTAAGCAATATGACCTCTACGCTAACAGACGAAGAACTTGTTTCCCTATTCATCAAGACCCAACAGGCAACTTATTTTCAGGCAATTTATACCCGTTACTACGGCATGATCTACCGATACTGTCGGCAATACGCTCATCAGCACGAAGAAGCGAAAGACCTGACGCAGGAGGTATTCATCCGACTGGCACGGGGCATGACGAGCTTTGCCGGGCGTGCGCGTTTTAAAACCTGGCTGTGTGCCGTCACCCATAATTATTGCCTCGACTATATTCATAAACAAAGTCGTCTGCGCATTTTATACTACGACCCCGAATCATTGCTGCTGTTAAATCTGCCCGATGTCAGTGAGCAACAGAATCAGCAATGGGAACAACTCGACACAGTAATGAAACAGCTAAAACCGGCTGAAATTCAGCTCTTAACGGATTTCTATTTCAACCGTCTTCCCTTGAATGAGCTGGCGTTCCGCTATCAGACCAAGAAAAGTATTATAAAAACGCGGTTGTTCAGGGTCAGGGCGCGGCTGCGGCAACTGTACCGGGAACGGGTTGCCTCACTGGATTAGCTGCGCCTAATAATGACGCATCTATTACCAGAATTACTGTACAAAACAGGCCGGTTTGTCAGTAGAATCATACGATTCATCAATATGACTACGTTGGCTTTTCTGCTTCTTTGCGAAGCCTATACTTTTGCTTCGCTTCTTAAAACCTATGTGCTTCTCAGTTAGAAACCTTTTGTTGATCAGTGCTTTAGCTACTGGATTCGTATCCTGCAAAAAAGAGGATAATCCGGTTGTGCCAGTTGGCGGGCAATTAAGCGGGCAGGTTCAACTGTGGGATAGCCGGACAAATACGCTTGCCGACCACAGCGGTGTAACGGTATCCATAGATGGCCCCTCTGCTGAAACCGCTCTTACCGACGCTTCGGGCAATTACGTTTTCAAAGACCTGCGCTATGGCGATTACAATCTGACGTTTGTTAAAAATGGTTATGGCACCTACCGGTTGTTCAATGTAGCGCATAGGCAAGCTACCACGGCCCCGACTACGATGGTCAATACTGTTCAATTGGGGCAGCAAACAACGACCTCGATACGCTCATTCACGATTACAGGAACTACTTATACTGGTAACAGTGGAGTCAGCTTTCAAACGACGGTTAGTCCCAACCCAACTGTTTCGGATCGGGTGTACATACGCCACTTTCTGAGCAACGATTCGACTGTTTCCAATACCAGATTTACGTTTGCGTCGCCACTCACTTCACTGATTAGTAACAATGCGACCAGTGGATTCACCAAAAATGATCTGCTGGCCGCAGGTTTCAAAACCGGGCAAACGATTTATGCCCGTATCTACACCGATTCGTTCCAGAGCAACAGTTACAAAAACCCTGTAACAAACACCTGGGTGTTTCCAAACCTCAATGTGGCGGCTCCCCCTGCTCAATCGTTTGTGCTCACGAAATAAAGCTTTGTAAACTAATCAATCGTCTCCATATGAAGACCTTCCTCTTTTGTTTACTACTCTCTACTACAAGTCAAACCACTGGCGGTCAGGCGACTAAGCCTACCGCAAACGCGCTGAATTTTCTGAAAACCTACGATGGTAAGTTTTCGTATAAAGTGCAGCTATTTAAAAAACGAGCCTTTACGCAACGGCTCGAACGGTTGGTTGGCCCTAAAAGGTATGCCTTTCTGAAGCGAAACTGGCACATCGATATGCCGATGGTGTATAAGAACGACCAATTTGTAGCGGAAGCCTGCCAGCGTCATTCATGCGGCTTCACCGACTTCATGGTCGTGTATGACTTTAACACCGACGAGATGTTTGCAGGCATACGCATTGACCGTGTGCCGAAAACCTATGCTGAAAAGAAGGGGAAATTACCCCCCGTATTGACTACCTGGAGGGTGGATAAGTACATTAAAAAATAAGCCCGCCGGGGTGCTGGCACTAACTTTTGGTTTTCTCCAATCCAGCTATTTAACGCATCATGACAACACTTAAGGTTCCAGGCATTTACACACCCCTGCCGGTAGAACTAATTGTCTGGATTCAGGGCGACGAGAATTATGTACGTATGCACCTGATCAATGGCCGCTACCATACGCTAACCCGAACCTTGAAATGGTTTGATATACAGTTACCCCAGTTTGTTCGGCTGCATAAATCAACACTGGTTAATCCGGCCTACGTAACGCATCTGAACTGGGCCGGGTCTCGCAATGTCAAGGCTGTTCTCCGCACAGGGGTTGTGCTGCGGATTTCCCGTAGGCGCATCAGATCGGTGGCCACTCAACTACAGCAGGGCGTCATTGTGTAGCAAACATCTTGTTCAGGATACCTCGCTTTCACTCAAAACATACTTTTACTATGAAGTTCGTTCCTTACGTTCAACTACTGACCGTTATTTTTTGCGTTCATTCCTGCGTCCTGCATCATCCTGGCGGTGATTTCGGCGGAGGAAATACCGGCAATGGCAACGCAGGCGGAGGCACTACCGTTGTGGATAACCTGACGCGGTATCGATGGGGCTTAGTGCGTTTTGGCAATACAAACAATCCGTTGACGATGCGTTCCGCAGGCCCTTCAATCTATCTGCCAGCAGGGGGAAATGGAGAAGGCTTTACCGGGTGTCGGCAGTTTCGCTGTAATTTCAGTGCAAACGCTTCGTCGCGGTACATCACTTTCCGAAACATTCAGTTTCAGAATTACGACCCCTGCAACGACGGACGCACGGAAGACCGCTTCTTAGACGCACTGAAACGCACCAATCGCTACCAAATTGACGGCAATCGACTTACACTATACAGCTACGCCGATGAGTTGGCCGTATTTACGACAAGCAATTAGCATTAGACTGTTGGGCTTCTATTCCTCTGTTTTTACACATCTAATACCGTAGTAATCAAAATGTACCCTGCTGATATGGCGGGGTACATTTTTATAAGAATAAGCGTATCAATACCCCGGCGAGGTTTCTACATTGAACACGCCCGTGGGTTTAAGAACTTTATAGTTTGTAAAATCCTGATTAGATTCCAGTCCTAAACCACCGTTCAGTTTTTCGCCCGTAAGTTGACTAATAATAGTCACCGGCTTGTTGGTGAATACTTTCTTCGTAACGGGGTTCCAGTTCAGTTCGGACGTCAGCAGTTTTTCCTGCTTTTGTTTGTTGATAACCACCACATGGCCCATCACGGTGTAAATGTCTTTGGCCTTGTCGTACCGCCCGGAGTCGGATTTGAGGGTGGTTACTTCTTCACCCGTTGGCCCGTAGAACAGAATAGAAACAGGCTTCGGATATTTACGGTCGTCGTTGATATAACGTAGTTGTTTGGCCGTAGTTAACTTCACTTTTAGCAAAGCAGCTTCGCTAAACAGCATTTTCACGTCGTTAATTTCTTCGATTGGCCCTTTGAAAGGTTCGACTTTCTTTACCTGCTTTGGGCCTTCGCAGGACAAAAGAAGAAGTGAAACGTGAAAAACGAAAAGTGAAAAGCACACACGGGACGGCAGGTTGCGCCAGACTGCATTTACTCGGTTCACTATTAACTTTTCACTTTTCATTTTTCACTAAAAAAATCAATCTACTACCTGTTTACGGAACCACCAGTCGTTGAACGAGAAACCCAAACCGATGCGTATGTACTGTTCGCGAATCTGCGAACCTGTCAGCACCCCACGCTGACCGCCCACGGCTGAGATCGTAATGTGGTTAACCAGATAGGCACCCAGCGGCAACGATAAACCAATACTGCCATTAACATCGTTAACCTGTGCCCCATCGACACGGTATGGCATTCTATTGTATTGAAAGCCAACCCGGTACGTAATCAGGTCGCGATAGCGGGTCGAGTTGGCTTTGGGCGTATATTCCATGCCGGTTGCCACGCTCAGGCCGCTGGCGAAGTTAGTGGGCACATCGCTCACTGTGCGAAACATACCCCACGGCTGATAGCCAATGTCAACACCAGCCACAAACACATTGTTTTTTTCCAGGCTAATCCCGAACTGCATTTTAGACGGCAAAACCACACGCCCATTCGAGCTGTTCAGTATCGTATCGGGAGCCGAAACAGTTTGGCCACCCAACGACGACTGTTGGTAAATATCCGTTTGCCGACCATTGATTCGGGTTTGTGGATCGAGCACGGCACCGACGTTGAGGGTCCATTTTTCGTTCAGTTTGGGACGCCACGCAGCCCCAAGCCGCCAGACTACATCGCTGTAGTTGACCCGATTAAACCGCGACACGAGCAAATCCTGCTCACCAGCCGACGTGTTGTCGTTGATCAGCACACGCGAATCGGATGCGTTGGTAATGTTACCGAAAAGGAACGCAGCTTCAGCACCGAGGTAGATGTTTGTGCCAATACGAAACCCGTTGGCAAACGATGCTTTATTTAGCCCACCCCGACCTGTATAGTTATAAACGGCTTCGTAGATAGTAGTGCCGACGGGCCGATACTGCCGGGTGTTGTAATTGACATACGAGTACGGGCGCAGGCTCACCGCCATGCTCCAGCGGGAGTTGGCCGGAAACGCCAAAGCCAGATAACCAAGATTTGCTCCGAAATCGCGCTGGTTTTGCACACCCCCGTTAAGGTTCTGGGCCAACGATTTCACTTGCCCCATCAACCCGATTTCGTAGACTGTGAAGCGGCTTCGGCGGGCCAGCAAAGCCGGATTTTGCATGTTCAGATAAAATGGGCTGGCATTGCTGACGCCGAGATTACCCATGCCCATGTTCGTGATGTTGCCCTCACTATACAACTCGCCCACACCCAGAGCCGAGTAGGGTGAATTTCCTAAACCCTGCCCCAGCACTAAAGGCGACGTAGCGGCAACGGCCAGTAAACTATGCGTTAACGTCTGGCGTATCCGCTTGTAAATTCTCAACATTATAGCGTAAAATTCGATTCAATCCAATCAGCACCAGTTCGGGCACTGCAAATATCGGCGGTTTCAGACGACTTTCAAAGGTGGGTGCGTCTCCGCCACACAGGATAACCACAATGCCGGGCTGTTCGCGCCGGTACTGGTCAATAATTCCATTCATCTCAAAGGCCAGCCCGTTTACTACACCAGCCTGCATAGCCTGCCGCGTATTTTTGGCGGTCAGACCCGGCCAGTTGCCCGGCGAATCTGGCAGGTCAATCAGCGGCAGGCGGGCCGTTTGCTCATGCATGGCCCGGAACCGCATTCGCAGGCCCGGCGAAATCAGCCCTCCCCGAAACACAGCACTACGGTCGACAAAGTCGGCGGTCAGGCAGGTGCCCAGATCGAAAATCAGGCAATCTTCGCCCGGAAACAGCGTTGCAGCTCCTACAGCAGCCGCCACCCGGTCGGCCCCAAGCGTGGCCGGGGTGTCGTAATCTTTACCAATCGGCACTGGCGTTCGACTGTCCAGCACCCATACCGTTGCGGGCGTATGGCGCAAACCAGCCCGGATTTCGTCTGCCGACCGGCTCGTTGACGATACCAGCACATGCGCCGGACAGCGTTGTTGTACTACCCGCATCAGTGCCTCGGGCGACTCGTAGCGGGCTGTTTCAAGCTGGTCTGGACCGATAAACCAGCCGACTTTCAGGCTCGAATTACCCCAATCGACAACAACGTTTACTACGTCAGGTTTCGCTATCGGTACGAGTGGATTCATGCGTAATCGTAAGGTCAACGTTTAAAGAACCGGCAAAATTTGGCGATTCACGGCATTTTAACCATTTTTAACGGCAAAGTTGTTCGGCATAGCCAGACATCCCACACCAACCATGCTCAACGTCAGGAAATTCAGTACAAAAAGATTTTTAAGATTGAATGGAAACATTTTTATTCAGCTTGCGTTATGTTGACAATAGCAAAAGAATAATCTATCTTTGCTTGCATCAGAACTACCGATTGTCTTAGTTCCTGCCCCGAACAGCGACCGGTGTTTCATTCCCAACCGTTTTATTCGTCACCGCGTCTGGCCCCACCAGACTTCCGTGTTTGAATCAGGCAACTAAGTCTTATTCACAGTTAACCGAATTTCATTGTTTACGTTTCCAGACCTTCACGGTTCATTCAAGTTGGTGGTTCGTATGCTGGCCTAACGCCCCGATACGCCCCTATTGAACACGCCCAGCGAACATTCGTTCCTGCACTTTAACTAATCCTCATGTTCACCATCACCGCCTAAGCGGCCCTCTTCAGGTTAGTATAACCTACACTGTATGTATAACAAAGAAGAACTAAGTATGAAGCTCTTATCTGAGCTTCAACCAATTGCCGAGCAGTTCGGTATTCGAGATAGTGCGAAATACACCAAAGAAAAATTGATTTATAAAATTATCGACGAACAGTCGAAGAAACCCGTTTCCGCAGCCGAGGAAGAAGCTATTGCACAGCCTGCCCGGCGTGGTCGACGCCCTAAAGCCGTACAGGCCGAAGCCGAAACGCCCGCGCCGATTGCCCCTCCTGCCGAGCAAACCGAGCAGGCAGCAACCGAAGATACCGAAACAGTACCCCCGGTTGCCCGCACCCGTCAGCGTGCCCGGCGCGACGCTGGCGCATCGGACATCCCGGCTCCTACGCCAGAAGATGGCATGACGCCCCAAACCGAAAGCCCTGTTGCCGAATCAACGCCAACAGAAACGGCACCCGCTGAAAATACCGCTCCAACTGCCGATTCAGAACCAGCGGTGGCTCCGGTTGATCGCCCGATAACCGAACCGGCTCCTCCTACGCGACCCCGCTTTGACGGACGGGTGCCCAATCAGCCGAACGGTCAGCGCAACGCGCCGAACAATCAGCAACAGCCGCGTATGCGCAATGATCGGGATAACCGCAACGGTGGTGGCCCACCGCGATTCGATAACGACCGACAACAGCGCGATCAGCGGCCTATGCGCCCCGATAGCAATATAGGAAATCAGCGGGATACAAACAGCGGACGGCCCCGCCCCGATGGTGGTCGGCGCGACGGTGGCCCTGGTCAGCGACCCCGCACGCAGCGCGTTGTGACCGATGAAACCGCACTCAACTACGGTGGTCAGCCCGACGAGGAGTTTCTGACACCAACAGTGGTATCAGACGACAATGCAGCCAATATGGAAGCAGCGGTTGTTCCAACGGCCCCGGCAGTTGAAGGCGATCAGTCTCCAACCGACATATCTGCTGAGAGTCAGACTGGTGATGCGTCGGCTATGGCCCAGCAGCCGCAGTTACCCCAACCTTCACGCGAAGCCCAGGAGTACCAGAATCGTATCCGTCGGCAGTATAATCAGCACATTCGCGAGTTCGATGGCATTATTGAAAACGAAGGGGTTCTGGAAATTATGTCCGATGGGGGCTACGGCTTCCTGCGGTCGGCAGATTACAACTACCTTGCCAGCCCCGATGATATTTACGTATCGCCTTCGCAGATCAAGCTTTTCGGCCTGAAAACCGGCGATACGGTGAAAGGAGCAATCCGCCCGCCGAAAGAAGGCGAAAAATATTTTGCCCTGTTGCGGGTAACGACCGTAAACGGCAAAACTACCGAGGAAATTCGCGACCGGATTCCGTTTGAGTATCTGACGCCCTTGTTCCCCGAAGAGCAACTGCACCTCAGCAACCGACCCGAAAACTACTCTTCGCGTGTACTCGACCTGTTTGCCCCTATCGGCAAAGGGCAGCGGGGTATGATTGTGGCACAGCCCAAAACCGGTAAAACGGTGCTGCTCAAGGAGATTGCCAACGCCATTACGCGCAACCACCCGGAGGTATATCTGATTGTGCTGCTGATTGACGAACGCCCGGAAGAAGTGACCGACATGGCCCGCAGCGTCAATGCCGAAGTGATTTCGTCGACATTCGATGAGCAGGCCGACCGGCATGTGAAAGTATCGAGCATGGTGCTGGAAAAAGCCAAGCGTATGGTCGAATGCGGTCACGATGTGGTGATTCTGCTCGATTCGATTACGCGTCTGGCACGGGCCTACAACACGGTGGTGCCATCGTCGGGTAAGATTCTGTCGGGTGGTGTCGATGCCAATGCGCTCCACCGGCCCAAGCGGTTCTTCGGCGCGGCCCGGAACGTAGAAAACGGTGGTTCGCTCACCATTATCGCTACGGCTCTGATTGATACCGGCTCGAAAATGGATGAGGTGATTTTTGAAGAATTCAAAGGCACCGGCAATATGGAACTTCAACTCGACCGCAAGTTGGCCAACAAGCGCGTTTACCCCGCCGTTGATGTTTTATCGTCGGGTACGCGCCGGGAAGATTTGCTGTTGGACAAAGAAACGCTACAGCGCGTCTGGATTCTGCGTAAACACATGGCCGACATGAACCCAATGGAATCGATGGAATTCCTGCTCGACCGTATGAGAGGCACCCGTACTAACGAAGAATTCCTGATTTCGATGAACCGCTAAGGGTTTAAGGAGAGCACAGAGTAAACAGATCCGCGTTTATCTATTCGGTCTGCTTGCTCTGTGCTCCTCTTTTTAACCGGGCCGGGCAATCGGCCTGAATGTGTTATGTTTGCACATTCATCATTCTTTGCTGACGAATGCGTTGCCTAACCCTCCTGCTCGTACTGTTTTTCGGCGTTTTCTCCGCCATCGCCCAACCGCTTCGGCTATTGCCCCAAAACCCACATTACTTTCAATACGATGGTAAACCCACACTAATTGTGGGGTCGGGCGAACACTACGGGGCGGTGGTCAATCTGGATTTCGATTACCGGACATACTTAGCCACACTGGCTGCCGATGGCCTGAACGTAACCCGCTTGTTCACAGGCGCATATATCGAAAAACTCGGCGATTTTGGCATTCAGCGCAATACGCTGGCTCCCCGCAGCGGGCGGCTGATTCTGCCGTGGGCACGCAGCGAACAGCCCGGCTATACGCTCGGTGGCAATAAATTTGACCTGACCCGCTGGGACGATGCGTATTTCGAGCGGCTTCGCGATTTTGTGGGCCGTGCCCAGCAGTTGGGGGTTATTGTGGAAGTGAACCTGTTTTCATCGTACTACGGCACCGGCTGGCCTTACAGCGCGTTCAACCGTATCAATAACATCAATCAAACCGACAATATTAAACCGCTGCAAGCCAACACGTTACAGAATGGCAATATACTGGCGCATCAGGAGCAGTATGCACGTAAGATTGTTCGCGAATTAAATAATTTTCAAAATATCTACTTCGAGATACAGAACGAACCGCAGGCCGACCTGAAAGATACCATACTGGTTCGGAACGAGTACCATGCCGATACAAAGGGAAAACCCGACTGGCGGGCCACCTACGAAGTTACGAGCGAAATAGCCAATGAATGGCAACGGCGCGTGGCCTCGTGGATTGCTGACGAAGAAAAGACGCTGCCCCAAAAACACCTGATTTCGCAGAATATCGGCAATTTTCGCTACCCAATTATTGGCCTCGACCCAAATGTGTCGATCTATAATTTTCACTATGCCCTGCCCGAAGCCGTGACCGATAACTACGCGCTGAATAAGGCCATTGGTTTTAACGAAACGGGTTTTGCCGGGCAATCTGACCAAACCTATAGGCGGCAGGCATGGCGGTTTTTGATGGCGGGCGGCAGCCTGTTCAATCACCTTGATTATTCGTTTGCGGTTGGCTCCGAAAATGGCTTAGATACTACCTACCGGCGTGGCACTACGCCCGGTGGTGGCAGTCCATTGCTCCGTAAACAGTTGGGTCTTCTGAAACAATACCTCGAACGCGCCGACCTTGCCCAGCTCACTCCCGACCGCAGCGTAGTTCGGGCATCGCCGGGAGCCATGACCTGGGCGTTGCGCAACGGCAAAAGTGGCTGGATTATCTATGCTGAACCACTCACAAAAGGCGCGTTTCTGCTGCAACTAAACCTCCCAAAAGGCGATTATCACGCCGAATGGACCGACGTTGAGACGGGCAAAGTGCTCAGCAGCGATGCCATTAACGCCAGTGGATCATTGGCCGCACCAGTCAGTATGCGCGACGTGGTTGTGCGAATCATTAAGTTTTGAGCCAATTCCGTAAGGGGCCGAATTAATTCGGCCCCTTACGGAATTGGCTCAAAACTTTTTTGCTATTCGGCCCCTTACGGAAATCGGGAAGGTCAATTACATTTCCTTCAACACCTTCGCCATTTCATCGGCCACTAACTGATTACCGGTCTCGTTCAGATGCACCCGGTCAGTTGTCAGAATACCCCGGTCTTTATTGTCGGGGTTATTTTTCAAATTATGCGCTAAAAACGTCTGGCGCAAATCAACCAGCGGGAGGTTTTGCCGTTTGGCAAGGTCGCGGATGAGTTGGCTGTATTGATTCAGGTCGCCATCCTGCGGGTTAGTGAAATCAGTTTTTTCGCCGATAGCAGCGGGCGTACAAAGCACGACTCGGGCATTGGCCGCCCGTAGTTTCTTGATAACCGCTTCGTAAAACTTCACAAACTTATCAGGGTCAGTGCCGGTGCCGAAACTGCTTTTGTGCCATACATCGTTGACGCCCACCCAGATTATCACCACGTCGGGCTGACGAGCCAGCACGTCGTCTTCCATCCGCAAGTACAAATCGTAAATTTTGTTGCCGCCAATGCCCGCGCCAATCAGCTCGAACTGATCGGCGGGCAGAGCTTTGCGCAGCCGGTCGATGTAGCCGCCGGGATTTACGCCCGCCTGCGTGATGGAATCGCCGAAAAAGACTACGCGTGTTGGCTTGGCCGGGGTCAACGCTAACAGGCCAGCCATTGACAGTAGTAGGCAATAAAGTGCAGTTTTCATGGTAAGGGAAGCAATATTAAACAACCAGATTCAACGCCAGCACACCCAGCAGACCGATAATAGAGACCAATGTTTCCATCAACGACCAGCTTCGGATAGTTTGTGGAATAGTCAGGTTGAAATATTCTTTGTAGAGCCAGAAAGCCGGGTCGTTGATGTGCGAGAACATGAGGCTCCCGGCCCCAATAGCCAGTACCATCAGTTCGGGCTTAATCGGCTGGCTCTGAATAAGTGGCAGAATAATACTCACGGTTGTCAGACCTGCCACCGTAGCCGAACCTACACACACGCGAATGAAAGCCGCAATACCCCACGCCAGCACCAACGGCGGAATGGGCGCACCGGCCAGCAAACCGCCAATGTATTTGCTTGTACCGCTGTCGCTGAAAATCTGTTTCAAAGCACCCGCTCCGGCAATAACCAGCAAAATCGGCGCGGCAGCTTTAATGGCATCTTCGAGGTCTTTCATCACGGCTTTCATGCTCTGCCCGCGCCGGAGACCCAATGCGTAGGCGGCAGTTAACACGCTGAGCAGCATACCGATATACGGCTCAGCCATGAGCGTGACAGCAGGCTTAAGGGGCGACGTATCGGGCAGGGCAGCTTTGAGTGGGCCGAAGGTGGTGAGCAGCAATACCGGTAACAGAGCAACAAAAAAGCTGATGCCTGCCCCCGGTAAATCGTGATCGGGTACGTCGCGGATGTCGAACAGTTCGCGGTTTGGCGACGCTTTCTGATTAACGAGCGTTTTACCAAACAGCGGCCCGGCAATTACAATAGCCGGAATCGAGATAATGATACCGTAGATGAGCGTTTGCCCAATGTTGGCGTTTAGCTGTCCGGCCACGGCTGAGGGCGACGGATGCGGGGGCAGATAGCCATGCGCCACCGACAATGCTGACAGCATTGGAATGGCAACCGACAGCAGTGGCAACCGCGACGAAGCCGCAATAGTGAAAATCAGCGGTACGACAATGATAAATCCGGCATTATAAAACAGGGGAATACCAACAATGAACCCTGCCAGAGCCAGTCCCCACCGGATGTTTTTCACTCCGAAAAGGTTAATCAGTACGTTGGTAATGCGCCGGGCGGCACCGCTTTCGGCCACAATCCGGCCCAGCATGGCTCCAAACCCGATGATAAGCACCAGATCGCCAAGCGTACTGCCAATGCCCGTCTGAATCGATTTACCCACTGCCGTTACGCTCATGCCCGACGCCAGCCCGATGCCTAACGAGACAATTACGAACGAAATAAACGTATCTAACCGAATATAGGCAACTAAAAAAACAAGGGCAAGAATGCCAATAAGCGTGAGAATGAGCGGCATGAGGTGGGTTTGGATTTAAGACTCCAAAGCATATCGCGCCAGCTTTTCTACTTCCTGCGCCAGCGGGTTGGTTGGGCTGAACGGCACTACGTGCAGGCGGGTTTGGGCGTCGTAGCCGAACACGGGTAGCGGCTCGCGGAAGGTTTCGTTGGCCGGATACACCAGAAACAAGTCGCTGGCTGCGTACTTTTTGCCATACGCATAAAGCTGGTATAAATCAGCCTGTTCTATGCCATAATTACCGTTGCCAGGCCGGTCGCCCGTAATGCGTTTCCACTTCGTATCGAACAACAGCGTTCGGTCGGCCTGCCGCACAATAATGTCGGGGCGGAGTTTGAATTTGGGTGTACCAGCGTGTTCATCGACCAAATGCGCCGATGCTTCCTGCACGGCAACAGCCCCCGTATTGGGCCAGTACGTTCGCAGCCCGTGTGCTACGTAATCTTCAAAAACCCGCTCCATCGGAAACAGCAGGGCCATTTCATCGACCCGCCCGGTTCTTGCTCCCAACCCCTGCTCAGTAAGCAACGCCTTCGCCCAGCGCAACGCCGGTTCGTAGCGTAGAAACAGCCGCGTTTGTCGTTGACTGGCCCGCAAATCTTCAGCAATTGATTCGGCGGGCGGCACGTCGGCGAGTGTCCACAAATGCTGCCGAATGCGCCGTTTGTTCGATTCAGCCTGTACGCGATTTTCCAGAAACAGCAGGGTGGTTTTCAGCACCCGATTTGGTGGTACGCTCGCTGTCAATACGTCGTGCCGAACCGCCAGCCGTTCGGCATGTTGCGCATTTTCGCGAAGTTGGCGGGCGGGCTGAAATTGACCCCGCCAGTAGCGTTCGTTGCTATCGACAGGTATGTATGCCCGCTGAAAACCCTGCCGCGACAGCACATCGAGCGTATGTAAAAACGACGAAACAAACACTTCCCAAAGCGGCAACGAGGTGGCTGCGCTGCGGGCGTTTGCCAACGAACGAAGCGGGCTTTGCCGCAAATGTCGCAGCATATAGAGCAGCGTAGTACGCGGGTTTGCCGCATCGGTGATGTTGGGCAGAATTTCGAGCTGAACACCATTCGATACGGGTAGCAGCCCTACATAATTGCGCAACTGTACGTACTCGACACCTTTATATATGCCAACTAAAAACAGGCTATCGGCTCCGTCGAGCGTAAAGGCCAACTGCCGCAATTGCTGAAACAGCAGGTCATCGACCGGCACTCCGTCGAACGGCAACCCGGCTACAGCCGACCCGCTAACCAATCGGTCGTTCTCATAAACAGTTAGTTGCGGCATAACAATGTGTGTAGTATGAATAGCTGTTCATACAAAAATAATTCATAAATGCTTGTGAGATTTTCAGCGTCTCAAACACTACAGACAGAACGCCAAATTCGTCGGGCCTGACGCAGCGTGTTTGATTCACTTCCAAACAATCTACTATCTCATGAAACTCCGTCTTTATTTCGTTCAGTTTGCGGCTTACTTACTGGTCGCTATTTTGTTCACAGCAACGGGCTGCGAACGTGCGCTTCAGCCGGTCGAACCCGTTCGGGCCAGCGGTGCGCGGGTCCGGGTCAACCAAACCATAACGGAATTAGTTGTTAACAACCCCAATTTCAGTCTGTTGCGCGATGCTGTTGTGCGGGCCGGTTTGGCCGATGCGCTGGCGTCGGGTGATTTGACGGTTTTTGCCCCAACCAATGCGGCTTTTGAGCAGGCTGGTCTGGATGCTAACGCCATTAGCGGTGCCGACCTGAATACCCTGCGTAACATTTTGCTGTATCACGTTATTGGTAACGGACGTTTCTTTGAAGAAGGTATTCAGCCTTTCCTGAATGGCCTGACCACATTGCAGGGGCAGCAGGTGCAGGTGGTTCGGCGTGACGGATTTTCGGTAAACGGCAATCTGGTTTCAACGCCCGACATCGAAACCCGCAACGGCGTGGTGCACGTGATCGATAATGTGCTGATGCCACCCTCGGCCAGCACCGTTGAACTGGCACTTGCCAACCCCAACCTGACGTATTTGGTAGCGGCTCTCCAGCGGCTGAACCAGGCCAACCCTACCCTCCTCAATCAACTGCAATCGGGCGAATTTACGGTCTTCGCACCCACGAATGAAGCGTTCCAGCGGGCGGGCTTTACCACCATCGACGCCGTTCGTACAGCCAATACCGACTTTCTAAGCCGGGTTCTGACGTATCATGTCATTGCCGGACGGCGGTTTACGACCCAGTTCAACGACGGTCGGGTTATGACCAATCAGGGTAATGCCATCACCCTGACTCAGTGGCCGGGACGGTCTACCGTACAGGGCCTCGGCAACGCTATGCCCACCACCATTCTGATGCCCAACATTCTGACAACCACCGGGGTAGTACACGTTATCAACGATGTGCTGCTACCTGATGCCCGGCCTTTGGTATCGATCACCAACCTGGTTGTTGGCAACCCTGAGTTTAGTCTGCTTCGCACGGCGGTAGTGCGGGCTGGTCTGGCCGATGCGCTGGCGTCGGGCAACCTGACGGTCTTTGCGCCAACGAATGCTGCGTTCCGCCGGGCTGGCTTTGCCGACGAAAATGCCATTAACAACGCCGACCTGAACACGCTGCGCAACATCTTGCTGTATCACGTTATTGGTGGTCAACGCTACGAAACCAGCAATTTTAACGAACTGCTCATTGGCTTCACCACGTTGCAGGGACAGCAGGTGCAGGTAACGCGCCGACAGGGTGTTTCGGTCAACGGTGCGTTCGTAGTGCAATCTAACGTGTTCGCAACCAACGGCATTGTGCATGTAATTGATAACGTGCTGATGCCGCCAATGGGTACGATTGTCGATGCTGCCGTAGGAAATCCAAACCTGACCTATCTGGTAGCCGCTGTGCAGCGGGCAGGTTTAGCATCGACGCTGGCCTCGAACGGACCGTTTACAGTCTTTGCTCCAACAAACGCAGCTTTCCAGGAAGCCGGTTTTGCTACCATCGACGCTGTGCGGAATGCTGACCCGGCTGTGCTGACGCGCATTCTGCTGTACCACGTAACCGACAACCGAACCTTTGAGTCGATGCTGCGCGGAGGTGAACTGCTTACCCTCGGCGGTGTGCTGAACGTATCGGCGGCCTCTGGCGTTCGGCCAACGGTTCGCGGGCGGGGCAATTCGCGGGCGTCGAATATCGTAGCCGGTAATGTCGTAACGACCAACGGCGTTGTTCACGTCATCGACCACGTATTGCTGCCGTAATTTCAGGGGAACACGGCAGAATTTATAAAATAGTTTAGGTGTGTTGAATGGCTGACGCGAGAGAGACGCAAAGGGCGATGGCTGGCGCAAAGGAGACGCAAAGGGTTGCGTCTCTACGCCCGCCGGATGGTATCTGTAGAGACGCAACCCTTTGCGTCTCCTTTGCGCCAGCCATCGCTCCACCTAATCCAATAAGGCATTATTTACTCATATAATACCCGTTATACGCTGCAAACACGCCGAAGCCCCCGTCAATGTTAGAGAACAAGGGCGTTGCATTTGTCAGAAAAGGGTTGGTGTTGGTCAACTGTTCGCGTAGCGTGGCGTGGTAGCGATAATAATTTTCATCGGTAGTGAACAATGCAATGTGAGCCAGTTCGGTACGGATGCGGGCGTTGGCCGGTATACTGACGGAAAACGAACCACTGATTGTTTGTGGCCCCGGCTGACTGCCAATTTCGCGTTCTACCATAAAATCAGGCTGGCTGATCCGGGTTTCGGCCTGTAAAACTCCCGGCGTAGAAACGGTCTGCTTTATCCGGCCCCAGCCCCGGTAATAGTTGGTGCCGCCCGGCGAGTTCCAGCTAAGCCGCACCGTATACTGCCACGTTTTTTGATTAGCCGAGCTATCGACCAGCAGCGAATCGATACCTACCCGTTGAAGCGGGATAGATTCTGGTACGGTAGCTTGCGCGGTTATCTGGCGATTTTCGCCCATCCGAACCGTCAGCCGGTATGTTTCGCCCGCCCGAACCCGAAACTGATCCGACGGTTTAGTGCGGTAATAACCCAGCGCGTCATCATAGTCAAGGCGGATGGTTTGTGGCCCGTTGCTGAGCGTTACAACGGCATTTTTCACCAGCAGTGTTGACTCGAAGGTGGCAATAATTTTGGGTTCCGACATGGCTACTTTCGCGGCCAGCACGCTGTCTTGCGGAGAAATAAAACACACAACCACCGGCTTCGATTCGCGGTCGGCCAATAGCCGGTCGGGCGAGATGGGGTCAGTTGTTTTCAGACAGCCCGCCAGCAGTGCGACCAGTAAAATTGCTATCAGAAACCGCATACGTCAAAAATTTCTATCACCAATTTGCGCTCACAGTGGGGCGGCCTTTCGCTGTACCAGCCCGCGCAATTTATTAAAACCGTAGCGTATAATTCAACGCTGGCAAGAAGGCAAACAGCGATACGCGCTGCAACGTCAGTTGCTGGTTGGCATTGAGCTGCAAATCATAATAAAATGGGTTGCGCCGACCATAGAGATTCACAATATTGGCTTCCAGTACGTGCGCCAAACGTGTACCCTTAAACGTCTTCTGTATGCCCAGGTCGAGCCGATGAAATGGTTCGGCCCGGAAGTTGTTTGTCAGCCCTCTTGCCTGCACCAGTACACGCTCATTACCAAATAATTGCCCGCCCGGCGTGTTCGGGGCAGCTACACCGCCCAGGCCCAAATGCCCGAAACTTGATACGCCCGACACAGGCAGCGACTGCGGATTACCCGAACTGTACGTCCAGTTTGCCGATAGCCGCAACG
Organism: Spirosoma montaniterrae; assembly: GCF_001988955.1. Classification (NCBI taxonomy): domain Bacteria; kingdom Pseudomonadati; phylum Bacteroidota; class Cytophagia; order Cytophagales; family Cytophagaceae; genus Spirosoma; species Spirosoma montaniterrae. The sequence goes on from NZ_CP014263.1 coordinate 2,820,204, forward strand.
TGGGCGTGACGTTGTATGAACCTACGAACGATACCGAATGCCGCCGGTCGTGGGCGGGGTAAAACGGTTGGCCGTTGTTCAGTTCGTCGAATTGCCAGCGTGCAATGGACCACGTATAAGCAGCCCAGCCCGACAGCCTGCCGGTTCGTTTCTGCACCATCACCTCCACGCCCGACGCGCTGCCGTGTCCGCTCGTCACGTTACGCTCCCAGCGAATATCGTTGGCATCCTGTGCGCTGGTTAGGCCAATAAAATCGGCATCAGGACGATAACCGATTATATGGTTCATCTGTTTTTGATAGCCTTCGATGCTTAGCTGCACCGCCGGAGTCAGATCTCGCACCAATCCCAGCACAAACTGCCGGGCGTGCTGCGGTTTCAGCCGGGCCGTGGCAGGCACCCACAAGTCGGTAGGCAGGCCCTGCCCCGTATTTGAGAGCAGATGAATAAATTGATTCATTTCCGAATAAGAGGCCCGCAACGCCATCTTTTCGTTGAGTTTAGCCGACACCGACACACGTGGCTCAGCCCGGAAATACGTTTGCTGATGAATGCGATAGAGCGTAGCCCGCCCACCCACGTGTACGGTAAGACGCCGACCCGGTGTCCAGGTATCTTCGGCGTATAGAGCCGTTTCGAGCGACCGGGCCGGGGCCACATGCGCTACCCGTAAGGTGTTGGCCGGGTCATTGACTTCGATACCGTTGAGCTGATACATACGTTGGGTAGCCACCAGCCCCGCATGAAGCTGATGCGCTGGATTAGGGTAATAATCCATGTCATATTTCAGCGTATAATCAGTCAGACCATCGAAATACCGCCACAGTTGGGCCGATGTCGAGGCCGGGGACGTTACGGTTGGCACGTGCTGCGTATGCGTCGAGAAACCGTAGTTGCTGTAAATCAGCGATACATTGGAGAATAGCCGTTCGCTGAACAGGTGATTCCAGCGGAGTGTGCCGGTGGCGTTGCCCCATCGAACGGCATTTTCCCAGAGCCGGTTATGCGTCAGGCTGTCGGTGCCGGTGAAGAAATCTCGCCCGAAATAGCCGCTCAGATACAGTCGGTTGCGCGGGTTGAGTTCGGCGTTTATTTTAGCGTTGAGGTCGTAGAAGCCCGCTCGCCAATTGGCTCCGGAATTGTCGTTGAGCAACCCAGCCACAAAACCGCCCAACGCTGTCGGAAAATTGGTTCGGCGAGCCGTTAGCAAAAACGACGCCCGGTTACGCAGCATTGGCCCTTCTATCATCAGTTTCGACGCCACCAACCCCGTGCCAACCTCCCCCTGCAATCGCTGCTGATTGCCCTCCCGCATACTCAAATCCAGTACCGATGACAGCCGCCCGCCATATCGCGCCGAAAAACCTCCTTTTTGCAGCCGCACGTTCTTGAGCGCATCGACGTTAAAAACCGAGAAAAACCCGAACAGGTGGTTGGCATTGTAAACCGGAGCTTCATCCAGAATGAGCAGATTCTGGTCGGCCCCGCCCCCGCGCACGTGCAGGCTCACCTGCCCATCAAGCCCCTTCTGCACGCCGGGCAACCATTGAAGTGTTTTCAGAATATCTTTTTCACCAGCTACTGCCGGTACACTTTCGGCCAGTGCCATCGGCAGATTGTGCTGCCCCGTTTGCGGATTATTACACGCCTGTTCGGTAGCTTCGGCGGTAAGTACTACTTCATCAAGGGCCGTGTTGGGCGTCAGTTCGATGTTGAGTTGTATGGAGCGATTAAGCCGAACGCGCTGATAAAATCGCTGGTAGCCCACGAGCGACACCATCAGGTCGTGGGCGTCGGCCTCTGGAATGGTCAGCGAGTAGAAACCATAGTTGTTGGTAGTGGTTCCCCATTTGTCGGATATGGAAACCGTAGCTCCAACGAGCCGTTCGCCACTCGCCTGCTCTGTCACAAAACCACTGATTGTAAATCGTTTGCGAGCTACATTCGTCACCGTATCGGGCGATGTACCCGTTGCGACGGGTTCAATGAGGTAACAATCGCCAATTTTACGAAAAGAAAGATTAGTGCCCGTCAGAAACTGTTGCAACACGGTTTCGACGGGCTTTTTTTCGCTGATGCGCCCCGATACATAGTAGCTATTTATGTGATTGGGATCGTAGAGAAAGAAAATGCCGCGTTTCTGGTTCAGCTTTCGCAGGGCGTCACGCAGAGGCATACCTGACTGTCCTGCCACGTCTTGTGTAGCAAGCAGCAGACTGAATAGTAGAAAGCCCGAAAAAAGCCTGTACCCAAACCGGGTCATATACGCCAGTTTCATGCCGTTCGGGTCGTTATTTGTTTACCAGCAAATAGCCATCTTCCGTTTTCTGCAACGTGAGATGGTTCAGTTCGGCCAGCGCGTTCAGCACGGTTTCGGGCCGGTCGATGGGCATTACTCCGCTAAGCTTACGTCCGGCTACTACCCCCTCGCCCACCCTTACCTGAACACCAAACTGATTTTCAACCATCTGCAACGCGTCGGTCATCCTGGTTTCGTTGAACACAAACTGCTGTCGGGTCCAGGCGTCGTACTGCTCAGGGCGAACGCTACGCTGCTGTACGTCGGGCAAACCCGTGATTACTTCTACCAGCTCGCCGGGGCGCAAAGTCCGGTCGGTTCGTTGGTCATGAAAATCTACCTGCACCTTACCCGTATTAAGCACGACACGGCTTAATGACGGGCGACTGTGTACGGTAAACGCTGTTCCGAGCACCTGCACGTCGAACGCGCCATCGGTCACAACCCGAAACGGCGCATCGCCAGACAAGTGCCGAACCGCGAAAAAGCCCTCACCCGATAGTTCGACCGTTCGGGCCACGTTGGTGAAGGCATTTCGGCGGTATTTTAATGTAGAATGACTGTTGAGTACAACCGTTGAACCATCGGGCAGCCGTACCGTTTGTTGCTGATTGTTAGCCGTTTCGTAGGCAATATATTGATTTCGCCACCAATCGAGACCAAACCAGCCCGCTGCGACCAACAGTACGACCGATGCCGCTGCCATCCACCAACGCACATAGCCTGAACGCACTGGTCGGGCTACTACGGGCAGTGGCACTACCTTTGCTTCCTGCGACGGAGTAAGCAGTTGCTCTAACTCCTGCAACGACGTATCTAATCGGGGTTTATGGCCGCTGAGTATGGCCTGCAAACGTTCGGCTTCACGAAACACGGCCAGATTTGGCGGTTGCGTTTGCTGCCACTCGGTCCAGAACGCCACAGCTTCCGGGTCGCTCCCCTGGCAATAGGCCAAAAAGCGGTCGTCTAACAAAAAATCATCTATCGAGTAATCGTTGTAGTTCATTCCTACTATAAAACAGGCGACAAGTCAGGTATCGCGTTCGTTTATAGTGCAATTTACTGCCTAAATCTCACAGGCTACCAGCTATTCTTTTCACAAAATCAGCAATTCGGCAGAAGCCCCCAAACCCAACCAGAAAGGCCATTGGGCCAGCAGCGTATAATATTCTTCCTGAGTAAGCGTTTGCCGCAGCGTTTTCAGAGCCGCTGACATGGTGTTATATACTGTGTTGACATGCATACCCGTTGCCCGACTGATGGCCTCGTTCGACAGTCCCTCGAAAAAACGCATCTGAATCAGTTCGTTTTGCCGGGGTGTCAGTTGTGTCAGTGCTGCCCGTAGTCGCGCCCGAACGTGTTCGTCCTGTTGCTGGCTTATGATTACGTCTTCGTAAGAACGCTCGGTGGCTGGTTCAAGGCCGGTCAGTTCGGTCTGGCGGTTGCCATATTCATACTCACGAATCAGTTTCCGACGCAAGTATGTAATCAGATACGACCGTACATTGTCGACTGGCATCAGCGTTTCGCCTTTCTCCCAAATTTCCAGAAAAATTTGATTGATGGTATCTTTGGTCGTGTGGGCATCGTGCCCGAAATACATACCAAAGTTGAGCAGATCTGTATACACCTGCCGGTAAAGGTTGGTTAAGCTTTGCGAGTCACGCTGACGGATGCCCGCCCACAGCGTTTGCAGGCTAACGGCCATGACGGTCGGTTGTGTATCGGGTGGGGCCATACGAGCAACGGTATATGTCTCCAACCAAACAAAATCAGTTTTGTTTAACTATGCCGAACAACACGCCCGTGCCGGTATCGCATCGCCATAAATACAGACAGCCCGCCAAGTAACCCAACCACAGCCAGCAAAGACCAATTTATAGCCGACTCCTCCGGTATTTCGCTGATGGTCAGTAAGGTATTTATTTTCTGCTTAGTCAGAATTTGCCGCTTGCCGCCCGTCCAGGTGACGATGATAGAATCGATAACCGCAGTATTTCCCAGGCCAAAGTGCGCGATAGTCGAGTTTTGCGAGATATGGCTCGATGCGCCCCCGTCGATTTCGCGCAGCATCCGCCGACCGCCCACTACCACCTCAATCCGCGAACCGATACCATGCGATTCGGCCTGTAAGCCCTTCAGGGCAATTTTCAGCCAGTTGCCTTTGGCCCCATCGTTTCGGTAGAAGTGCGTAACTGAAGGTACCGGATAGTCGAGTACGGGTTTTTGGTTCACCACCAGCAGGTCGAGGTCGCCGTCGTTATCGGCATCGAACGTTACCGAGCCGCGCCCAATGCCGTAGTCTTTTAGTCCATGCAGGTGCGCGTTGTCCTGAAACTGCGGCTGAGCCGGATTGCGGTTTCCCACGTTTTCAAAATAGAAGTCGGCCATCGGTACGCAGTTGGGGTTCAAATCGCCGTTGGCAACAAATAAATCAAGGTCGCCGTCATGGTCGAAATCGGCGAAATTGGCTCCCCAGCTAATGCCAATCCAGGTCATACCCATCTCGCGGGTTTTATCAAGATACGGCTTACCCGGTCCCTGACTCACCATCATACGGTTGAAGCGGATATTCGTAAAATAGTAATCCAGCAGCCCGTCGTTGTTGACGTCGGCCACTGCCGTACCCATCGAGTTAATTGGCAGGTCGAGTTTCAGTTCAGGAGCGACGTCGCGAAATTCCCGGTCAGAAAACTGGTTTTGCAACAGCAGGTTAGGCGTCCGTTTATAGCCAAAATCATGGTTTACCATCAGGTCCTGGTCGGCATCGTTGTCGTAATCGGTAAAGATTGCTCCGAAGCCGAACCCCTTGTGTGTCAGTCCGTAATCGTCATACAAATCCTCGAACCGCTTGCCGCCTTTGTTGATAAGCAGATAGCCCTTTGCCGTTTGCGTAGCACTAACGATGGTGGCGTCGTTGATATACGTCAGGTTGCCGGTGAATGCGTTAAAGTAGTTGCCTACATACAGATCGGGATAACCATCGGCGTTAACATCACCAAAACTTGCCCCAGTACTGAACGCAATCAGTTGATCGAGACCATATGCCTGCGTCGCATCGCGGAAGGTGCCGTTGCCGTTATTAAGCAACAATAGATTCCGGGCGCGGGGAATGGGCTGTTTTTTACCCTTCGTTGTAATCGTCGTCACAAACAAATCGACCCAACCATCGCGGTTCACGTCGGCGGCTGCTACGCCCTGCGTCACGAATCCGCGCGTCACGCTTAGGCCAGATTTCTCATAGACATTCGCAAACTGGCCTTTGCCGTTGTTGCGGTACAGCACGTCGTCGTTCATGCCGCCGGTGATAAACAGGTCCTGATCGCCATCATTATCGTAGTCGAAAGCGCAGGCTCCTCCGCCAAACATGCCTTCAAATACCCGAAACTGGTGGTTGACACCTACTTCCTGTGTTACGTCTTTAAACAGGGGCTGGGCAAATAGGGGAGCCGATAAAAAGCAGAGAATGAAGAGTTTAGAGAGCATACTTGGTTACGGTATCGGTGCGCTAATATAGGTTATGGAACTGGCGCAACACGCCAGGGCAACCCGTTGATATGTTCGCCAATGGTTTTTCCTTTTTCCAGCCCGGCCTGATTATCCTGCGGGGTATGAATACCGCCGTAAAAGCGCGAATCAGCGGTTTCCTGCGCCACCTGCCAGAACGAACTAAACCGCCGAACCTTGAACTCGGTGTTGCGGAGCCGGTCGCGCGGGCGTCCGGCGTGGGCACTGTCGGTCAGGGCGAAGCGGTCGCCGTAGAGGTTGGTCAGTACGGTAGCGGCTGCGGCTGCCTGAATGGCGTGGCCCGACGGGAAAGCTGGAAAAGGAGGTTCCGGCCAGAATGAATCCCACTGAGGGTCAATGTATTGCGGGATAAACGTGTTGGGGCGTTCGGTAAAAAACTCGTATTTCCACTTCCAGCAGTTGATAAATGCATCGGCCACGGCCATACCCACACGGGCGTAGGTTTCGGCGCACTTCACGAGCGAAGGCCGGGTTTTGCGAATGGCAAGCGTCGCTAAATAATACGAATGACCGGGGGGCGTAAACGTTTCGTCGGGGTCGTCGCTCCACCAGATAGCACATTCTTTTTCAGCCTGCGTCAGCGTGCGTTCTTTATCGTAGACCTGCTTAAACTGTCGGTAATAAGCCGACGTGGGCAACGTATCGTAGGGAATAAAGGTTGGGGCCGAAATCTGCGCGTCGGAAGCCAGAAACGTCCGGTTCTTTCCCCAGTGCGGATGCAGCGGGTAATGGCTGAACGACTGCGCGTAAAGGGGTGGTTTCCAGCAGCCTACATGTGTAGGCTGCTTCATGGCTTTGTCGAAATTTTTCAGGTAGCCCCGATGTCCGCCATCGGTTTTCGACCACGCAAAAATGCGCTCGGCCACAGCCCGCCCAAACGCCACCGACCGGCTGAGTTGCGCGTCGTTGGCTACTGCCAGCCGTTCCTGTACGGCCCGTTCGAGCGAATCTATTTTTAGTTTGTTGGCATCCGACGTTTGGTTATACAGGCTTTTGAGAATGTATGCCTGCCCGGCGTTCAGTGCCGCAGGCCAGTGATACGGCTTCCCGGCTTCGGGTTGTGGCAACGTTGCCAACCCGTTCACCTGCCCCGCCAGCGACTGATAATCAGCACTTTCCGCCACTACCGACTCATACATCGTCAGTCCGATATAGCCCAAGCAGCGCGACGCATAGGTTGGCGAGTTAGCTGGCGTATTTTTGGTTATATACAGGGTCATATCGGCCCATGCCGTTGCTACGTCCACGTCTTGCAGGGGCGGTTTGGGGGCCGAACAGCCGAGAGTAAGGGTGAGTAAAACCCCACCCCAACCCCTCCCCGTTAGGGAGGGGCTTTTAAAAAAGCTTACGCGAGTAAGCCCCTCCCTAACGGGGAGGGGTTGGGGTGGGGTCATTTCCATTGATACGCCACCAGTTTCTTCTCATTAATCCCAAATAAAAGCGTGTTGTTAACCGGCACCACGGCCCGCACGTCGCCTTTCAAAGCCAGACCCGACCGGCGTTGATCGACATACTGGAAACCGCCCCGTCCGTTGCCTTTCAGCAGTACACCATAGTTGGCGTCCATTTTACCGAGCCTGATTTTAGCGAAATTAGTATTGCCACACAATAGCACGTCGGTAAGGCCGTCGCGGTCGAAGTCCATCGTCGTAATCGTATGTACGGGCGCGTACTGCGCCTGTTCGGGCAGTTTCGCCACCGTAAAGCGGCCCGACGCGCTGCTCAGAAAACAACTCGTTTGCAGGTGATTGGCCGTCAGATGCTCCGCTTTGGCGAGCGCGTTACGGTCGAAAATCTGGTCGAGCGTTTGGTCGGCGTAGCTTTCGTAGTTTGGGTAACGGGTGCGGTAGCCGTTTATCTGATTCAGGAGTTCGTCGCGGGTGACGTAGGGATAGCTTTTGCCCTGTATGTACGCACTCAGAACCGATTCAACCGAACCGTTTCCGTCAAAGTCAGCGTAGTGCATCTCAACGGGCTGTTTATCAGCGGCTTTCATCTGCGAGTTGTCGCCCCAGTTGCCCACCAGCAGGTCGGCTTTTCGGTCGTTGTTGAGGTCGGTGGCGGCAATTTTATTCCACCAGCCCCGATAGGGCTTCTCGAAATACGTGCTTGTCTTATCGTTTAGTTTACCGCCTTCCAGCGCGAACACCGTCAGGGGCATCCACTCGCCTACTACCACCAACTCGTTGCGCCGGTCGCCGTTCAGGTCGGCCCAAACAGCGTCTGTCACCATGCCAACCTGACGTAGGCCGGGAGCAAAGGTTGCCGTTTGGTCGGTGAACTGCGGAGGACCGCCCCGCCCCTTGCTGTTGTTGATGAGCAGGTAGCTGTTGGGCGTTTCGGGATAACGGCCCGGCACCAACCGACCGCCCACAAATAAGTCGGGCCGACCGTCGCCGTTCACGTCCTGCACAGCCACGCACGAATTACTGACGCGCAAATCGGGCAGGGCGTTCGGGCTGTGGCTAAGATTACCCCGGCCATCGTTCAGGTAAAGTCGGTCCTGTAGGCGGGGGTCGTTGGGGGCCATGTCGTGGTAGCCGCCCGTTGCCACGTACACATCGAGCGAACCATCGCCGTTGGCATCGAACAGGGCCACCGCGCAGTCGTGATAGCCCCGGTCAGCGTCTAAAGCAGGTGATTTCTGCGGTACAAACCGCCCGCCTTTTTGTTGAACATAGACCATCGCTGGCTGTTGAGCCGAAGCACCCACGAACAAGTCTTCCAGCCCGTCGCCAGTCAAATCACCTTTCGCCATACACGGGCCGCTGTGCGAGAGTTGGTTAGTCAGCAGCGATTGCCGGTAAAAATCATTGATGTCCTGTACCGGGTTTGCGTAGGCCAATGGGGCAGCTACTTCCATCAGTAGCGGTTTCGGTGTTGAAACGGTTTTAGGTTGCTCGTTTGCCTTCGTTTCGTCGGCTTCCAATACCTGATTGGCCGCTACACTCCTAAAGGTCTGCTGCGTTCCCAACGGCCATATAATCCGCACCGAGTCAAGCTGTTTCGCCTTACCCAGTCCAAAATGCAGCACAGGCGAAACTGCCGACAGATACCCCCGCGCCAGCGTCTGCGTCTGGGTTTGCTGCGTACCGTTGGCATACACTGTCACCCGCGCTCCGATGCCCTGCGTGTTGCCGCCTTTCCCGCGCAGTTTCACCTGCAAAAACGGATGCTTTGTTTGCGCGTTGGCCTCGTTGCGGTACACAAATGCAGGCTGATTGATGTTATTGACCATCAAATCCAGATCGCCATCATTATCAAAGTCGGCGTAGGCAGCACCATTGCTGTTGGAGGGACGATTCATGCCCCAATTCTGTGTTTGATTGGCGAACGAAGCCCCGCCCTCGTTCCGAAATACGTAGTTAACTACGTTCGATGCGGGCATGTGGTTGATGATTTCGAGTACATCCTGCCGTTGAAGCCGCCCCCGGCTTTTGGCGAAATCGTCCATGTACTTGATAAAATCCAGATTCGTATAATCGTGCAGGTAGCCGTTGCTTACGAAGAGGTCTTTCCAGCCATCGTTGTCGAAATCGGCCAGCAGCGCGGCCCAACTCCAGTCGGTATTGGAAACGCCCGCCTGTTGCCCCACCTCCGAAAATACCGGCACCCTACCCCTTGCCCCTTCAACCCCTACCCCCGTATTCAGGTGCAGCATGTTCCGCATGTATTGGTAATACAGCCCGCTCCGCACGTTGAGATCGAACTTGGCAAAGTTATCAGGAGCCATCAGCAGTTTTTGCCGCCGGTTATCTTCAGGCAGCATGTCGAGCGTGAAAATATCAGCCCGCCCGTCGTTATTCACGTCGGCCACATCATTACCCATTGAAAACTGGCTTGTGTGGCCGATACTGTTCGGGAGTTCGTTGGCAAACGTGCCGTTGCGGTTGTTGATGTAGAGATAATCGGGTACTGTATAGTCGTTCGAAACGTAGAAATCGAGCCAGCCATCGTCGTTTATGTCGGCCATACCCAGCCCCAGGCCGTAGCTCAGGGGAGAGCCGTTGATGCCAGCCTGCTGCGTCACGTCGGTAAAACGGCCCGCCGTTTGTTTGTAGAGCCGCAATCCACGCTCGGGGTCGTCGGTACGAAGCAGTTCGGCGGTACTCGCTTCGTTCAGAATGGGCAGATTTTTGGGATTATGATTCAGCAGCAGCATGTCCAGGTCGCCGTCGCGGTCGTAGTCGAGGAAATACGCCTGATTGCTGAAGCCAGGACTGTCGAGACCATACTGGGCAGCCTGTTCGGCAAAGCGCGGTACGCCGTTGGCATCGTTGCCCTGATTTACGAAAAGCTGATTGACGCGCTTTTCGGGCGGCATGGCTCCCGAATAGCACACATACAAGTCCAGTTTTTCATCGGCGTTGATATCAACAACCGTTACGCCCGTTTTCCAGGGACCGGGTCGCCCGCCCGCGCCCGATGCGTCGGTAACGTCGCGAAACTGCCACGGTTCGCCGTCGCGATTGCCCTGATTCAGATACAGCCTGTTGTCAGCCATATTGGCCGTAAAATACGCATCGATGCGCCCGTCGCCGTTGAAATCGCCCGTTGCTACGCCCCCGCCGTTATAGAAGTACTCATACAGTAAGATGTTGGTATTCAGCCCCTCGTCCAAGCGATTCTGAAAGGCGATGCCCGTTTGTTCGGGAGTTAGCAACGTGAAAAGCGGAGGACCGGAGACCGGTTGCGTTTCGGCTCGTTCATCGGTTTTCTGACAGGCAAAAAGCCCCCAGATGAGCAAGCCAATCAACACACAGCGATTACAAAGATTCATGGGATATACAAGAAACAATCAATCCCCAAGATACATCCTGGGGATTGATTTTGAAGCGGTTATGATAAAAAGAAATCAATACCCCGGATTCTGAACCAGTTTGGTGTTCCGGTTGATTTCGTCGCGACTGATGGGTCGATAATACATCTTATCGTTCCAGCGTCGGGTTTCGTTCTGCGTATTGTCGGCCACCGTGTAGGTATAGTTGTACTTCGAGCGGTCGAACCGATATGGCACATTAGGCGTGGCTCCCGGCCTGAGCGTGGCCCGAACGTTGATCGACTTGATACCCCGGCCTACGGTTGTAGGTGCAATCAGCCACCGGCGGGCATCGTGGTAGCGGTGTTCCTCGTATTGCAGTTCAATCCGGCGTTCGTTCTGATAGCGCGCCAGCAGCGCAGCCCCCGACTCGGTAGTGGGCGGCATACCGGCCCGCGCCCGAATCCGGTTGAGCCACAGCCGGGCTTCGGCCTCCTGCCCCGTATTCAGGCAGGCTTCCACGTAATTCAGCACGTTTTCGGTTTGCCGGAGGAACGGGAATGGAATCACCTGCGCACTCGACTGATTGTCGCGCAGAGCCGGGTCGTTATCGATAAACTTGCGGGTATAGTAACCCGAACGAGTGCCGTTCCAGTTTTCGACCGCCGATTCGCGCGTATCAACGCCGTTAATCGTACCACCCTTCCCGTCGTCGTAGAAGCCCGTTTGTATCTGGTTGGCGGGATCGATGCCTGCTACAGCGGGCGGACGCGGTTTCCAGCCCGTACCATCGAACATAATGCTGGCGTAGAAACGCGGGTCGCGGTTGTCGTAGGGCGCGGCTTTGTGCGTGGCGTTATTCCAGTCGAACTTAGAGCCGTCCATCATTTCAAAGTCGTCGACTAAGTTCTGAATGGGCGTGTTCCCGGCCCAGTTGTTATACCCGTTGGGGCCGTTGTTGATGCCGTAGTGAATACCTCCCAGCGGCCAGTTGCTTTCCTGCGTAAACAGGGGCGTGTGGGTGCGCTGCCAAATCAGGTCAATGGCACCGGCAGGGTCGGCAGCGGCACTCTTGCCGCCCATTGCAATGGCATTGTAGTTGGCGCGGCCTTCGGCAGCCGTTACGGGTGCGGCCAGATTCAGTTTATAGCCTTTCCCGGCAGCGGCTGCTTCATCGAGCGCGGCTTTGGCAGCAGTGCGGGCAGCCTGCCACCGTGATGCCTGATCGCCCGACGTATAGGCCACCAGTTCGGGGTTTGAAAACGACGCCATCACCGAAACCTTAGCGCGGACTTTGGCCGCATCGTGCAAATCGCTGGCTGCGTAGGTCAATACGCGGGCTTTCAGGGCCAGCGCGGCCAGCCGATTAGTGCGGCCATCTTCGAGGGTTTTGCCTTTCAGCAACTCGGCAGCTTTATCCAAATCAGCTACAATAAACTTTATGCAGTCGTCATAGCTGCTCCGGGCCACGCTGTAATCTTCGTTCAGGCCGTAGGGCTTGCTGATAAGCGGCACCCCACCATAAAACCGGACTAATTGCTGGTAATAATGCGCCCGCAAAAAGTGTGCTTCGCCCATCAACTGATCTTTCAGCGTCTGGTTGGTAAACGTAGCTTTGGGCAACTGCTCAATGGCGATGTTAGCCTGCCGAATGGCAAGGTACATGTTACCCCACTCATACGTCGGACTCTGCCAGGCTAAGTTGCCGGGTGTTTCAGTACCTTCTGTAAAGGTATTGATGTTTCGCCCGGCGTGGGTAAACATGGCTTCGTCGGTAATTGCCGACAAGCCCTGCTCTTCAAAACCAGCATAACCAAGATAGGAATACACGTTGAAGACAAATGCCTGCGCCAGTGCGCCATCGGCCCAGGTAGCGTCTGCCGAAATTCGGTCCAGCGGTTTGGTCTCCAGAATATTATCATTACAGGCCGCAATAATCAGCGTCGAACTGAGGGCCAGCACCGATAATCGGGAAATGATCAGTCGTTTCATAGGTAATAATAGGTTAGAAGCTTACGGATAAACCAGTGTTGATAACGCGGGTTTGCGGATACACCTGCCCGGCACTGTTGACCGTTTCGGGGTCGAAAATATTCTGAGCCGCAATCGTGAACACGTTCAGGCCGTTGATATACACCCGTGCCGATCCAAGCCCGGCCCGACGCACCAGTGCGGTAGGCAAACGGTAGGCGAGTTCGATGTTTTTCAGTCGCACGTAGTTTTTGCTCAACAGGAAGAACGTGTTGTTGCCGAAGTTACCGCCCGTGTAGTACGTATCGCCCCGGCTTGCCAAACGGGGGTATTTGTCGCTCGGGTTATCGATGGTCCAGCGGTTGTCGTGATTCCATTTCAGGTAATTACCAATATCCCCCGATTCGGTCTGAAGCCGGAAAGCAGCCCCCGTTGCACCCTGAAACAGGATGTTCAGGCTGAAGTTTTTGTAACTCAGGTCGATAGTCGAGCCAAAGTTGAACGTCGGCGTGATGTTCTTGTCAAGCCGAACGGCATCGTCAGCTGTAATTTTGCCATCGCCGTTGTAGTCCCGAATGCGCATATCGCCCGGCAGCAGTTGGTTGGTTACGCCACTATAGTCGATACGATTTTCGGCAATGGACGCCTGATCGCGGAATGCGCCTTCTGACTCAAATACCAGATATGCACCAATGGGCTTGCCTTCCATCCGCTGCCATTGGGGTGCGCCGGGCACCTCGTCCATGAAGTTCACCCGGTTGCGGGCGTAGCCGCCATTGATACCGGCTTTGAGTTTCCAGTCGGGCGTGGCAATGGCGTTGTAGTTCAGCGTAAACTCGAAACCCTGATTGGTCACGATACCAGCGTTGGTAGGTGGCAACAGTGTGCTGATTCCCGACGACGCAGGCGTTGATCCCGTCTTCTGAATCAGGATTTGGTCGCGCCGGTTGTTGAAATATTCCAGAATCAGGTCGAATTTATTGTTCAGGAAAGCTGCGTCGATACCAACGTTGAAGTTATTGGCCCGTTCCCAGGTAAAGTTGGGGTTTGCCAGTACCGTTTCGCGCAGCGTGTTTACCACGTTTCCGCCAACGGGGTACTGCCCAAAGCTATAGGACGACAAAAAGGCAAATTCCTGTAAGGCTCCGTTGTAGAACACCTGATCGTTCCCCATCTGACCGTAAGATGCCCGCAGTTTCAGGTAGTCGACACCTTTAATGTTGAAGAATTTCTCGTCGCTGATGTTCCAGCCCACCAGCAAGCCAGGGAAGAAGCCAAATCGACGCGACGCCGGGAAGATATATGAACCGTCGTACCGCCAGATAAATTCAGCTAAGTACTTCTCCCTGAAGGCATACTGCACCCGGCCATAATACCCCAGACGGGTGCGGTTGTAGGCACTACCATCGGTGTTCTGCTGAATGGTTCCACCAGCAAACAACTGGTCGATAGCGGGCGAGATGAAGTTCCGGCGGAAGGCCGTGAAAAATTCACCCTGAAAGCGTTCCTGCGTTACACCCGCCAACGCGCTGAACTGATGCCCGTCGCCCAGCGAAAAGTCGTAGTTTAGCAAGGCAGTCAGGTTGGTGTTGAGTACCGACCGATGACCTTGCAGTAAACGCGGGTCAGTGAAGTTCGAGCGAACGGCTCCAACCAGTTTCGGCGTGCGGCCATCGGCCTCGAACGTGATGCGGTCCCAGGTGTAAAGCTGCCAGGGCGTTTGCCAGACCTTCGTGGTGCCCGACGTTTTATCTGCCGACCCCATCAGTGTGAGTTTCAGCCCTTTCACCCACGGGTTGGTAATTTCTACGCTTCCATTCGATTGCAGATAATCGGTTGGTTCGTTGACATAACCCGTAGCATCGGTCGTAATCACAATCGGGTTCTGGCCGTTCTCAATATCGGGGCCGGGCAGCCCGTTGGGCCACACTGCCGGTTCGCCCGGACGACCACGCATCAGCATTCGGAAAATAGCCCCGGAGCCTTCGGTTGGTAGCCGACGCTGTTCCCGGCGAGCCGCCACGCCAATAAACGTTTTGATATACGGATTGATCGTAGCGTCGATATTCGTGCGAAAGTTGTACTGCTTGTAGTTGGTAGCAGAGTTTTTATACACAGCATCCTGAAACACGTAGCCCACCGAAGCGAAGTAGCGAATCGCATCTGAACCACCTGAAATCGACAGATTATGCCGCGATTGAGGTGCCCATGTTCTGAAAGCCGCACCAAACCAGTCGGTATTTGGAAAACCCCACGGGTCAGATCCATCGGCATATTTACGGATTGACTCAGGGCTGAAATTGGCGTTGATGGTGCTGACACCAGACGTTGGCGAATCGTAAGTGCCGGTGGTGCGAATGGCCGTTGAAGCCGCCTGCCACTCACTGGCCGGAATCGACTTGTAGATTGGCAACTCGTTCATGATGTTGGCATACTCCACGGCGTCCGACATCTTCGGAATAACCGACGGCTGGCCCCAGCCCTGATTAAATTCATAATCGATGACAGGTTTGCCGGCTTTGCCGCGCTTGGTGGTCACGATGATGGCCCCGTTAGCAGCCCGCGCCCCGTAGATAGCTGCCGAGGCATCTTTCAGCACCGAAATCGAGCCAATATCCTGCGGAGCCAGCCGACCCAGCCCGCCATCGCGGTCAGGAATACCGTCGATAACAATCAGCGGGCTGCTATTACCAAGCGTGTTCGTACCGCGAATGCTGATTTGCGCACCATCGCGACCAGGTTCGCCCGTGGTCTGAATAACTACCAGGCCCGGCAACCGACCGGCCAGCGAGTTCGACAAATCAACAGCAGGCGACTGCACGAGACGATCTCCCTGTACGGCTACAACCGCCCCGGTTACGGTCGCTTTTTTCTGCGTACCATAGCCCACTACCACCACCTCGTCGAGGGTAGAAGCACCGGGTTTCAGCGAAACATTGATGGTTGTGCGCGTACCAACGGCCACTTCCTGCGGCTGGTAGCCTACGAACGAAAAAACAAGCGTAGCTCTGGCCCCTTTCACGTTCAGCGTAAATTCGCCTTTGCCGTCGGAGGTTGTACCATTGTTAGTGCCTTTTTCCACCACGCTTACACCGGGCAGATCGGCCCCGTTTTCGTCGGTAATCTTCCCTTTTACGACGGTATCGAGGGGAGCTGCCTGAAGGCTCAACGTAACAAGCGGTATCAGCAGACTTAACATCAGCCATTGCAGTAACCGGCCAGGCGTACCGAGACAGCGTAAACTGCCCCGGCTTCGGGAACGTAGAATTTGCATAGAGAAGTAAGGTTAGAGGTTGGCAATAAACTGACAATCAACGTATATACATCGAGTAGCAGCCTCTCAAATATAAACACAGGTGCTGCGGTTCACAATAGATACAGTCAATTTTTTGGCAGAAAAGTAATAAAAAAGAGATTTATACTTATCGATGTTTTTTGATTTACGTTTTTCGTGAGTTGCTAATAATATCTATACAGTCAGCGGCTATTGACTCTAATCGGTTCAGCGTGGCTGAATGGCCTGAAAATATGCAGGCAAACGTATTTACGAAATGCGACCCCAGTTGCTTTCGGTACGCTTCAGGCTATCGACGTGGTTGCGGATGGGTGCGTGTTGGGGCAGCATCAGTTCGGGGTCTTCCTGCAAAATTGCCTGCGCCGACTCGCGGGCAGCAGTCAGAATGGGCGCGTCTTTGGCGAGGTCGGCAATCATCAGATCCATAACGCCACTTTGCTGGGTGCCGGTGAGGTCGCCAGGGCCGCGCAGTTGCAGATCCACGTCGGCAATCTCGAAGCCATTGTTGGTTCGTACCATTGTTTCGAGCCGGGTGCGGGTGTCGGTGCTGAGTTTATAGCCCGTCATCATAATGCAGTACGACTGCTCGGCTCCGCGCCCTACCCGACCCCGCAACTGATGCAACTGCGACAGCCCGAAACGTTCGGCACTTTCAATGACCATCACGCTCGCGTTTGGCACATTGACACCCACTTCTATCACGGTCGTTGCGACCAGAATCTGCGTTTCCCGGTTCAGAAACCGCTTCATCTCATCGTCTTTTTCGTAAGGCAGCATCTTTCCGTGCAAAATCCCAATTTCGTATTTCGGACGCGGAAAGGCCCGTTGCATACTCTCAAATCCATCCATCAGGTCTTTGTAATCCAACTTTTCCGATTCTTCGATAAGCGGATAGACCACATATACCTGCCGCCCCAGTTCAAGCTGCTGCCGCATGAAGCCAAACACTTCGGCCCGGTGTTTGTCGTATTTATGAACCGTTTTGATGGGTTTGCGACCTTTCGGCAGTTCGTCAATCACCGAGACGTCGAGGTTGCCGTAGAGTGTCATCGCCAGCGTGCGCGGAATGGGCGTGGCGGTCATGACCAAGATGTGGGGCGGCACGGTCTCGTTCTTGCGCCAGAGCTTGGCCCGCTGCGCCACGCCAAAGCGGTGCTGCTCGTCGATGATGCACAGGCCAAGATTTTTGTACTGTACCACGTCTTCGAGCAGGGCGTGCGTTCCGATCAGAATATGCATTTTGCCCGATTGGAGTTCGTCGTGCAGGACTACGCGCCGTTTTTTGTTGGTCGAGCCAGTCAGAATGCCAATGTTCAGGCCCATTGCATCGGCAAACGGTTTCAGGCCATTAAAATGCTGATCGGCCAGAATTTCGGTGGGAGCCATGATGCAGGCTTGTGCGCCGTTGCCAATTGCCATCAGGCAGGCAATGAAGGCCACAATGGTTTTGCCACTGCCCACGTCGCCTTGCAGGAGCCGGTTCATCTGCCTGCCGGTCAGAAAATCGGCGTAGATTTCTTTCAGTACGCGCTGTTGCGCCCCGGTCAGTTCAAAGGGCAGCAATTCGTTATAGAAGTGCTTAACGAGTGCCGTATCCTTAAAAATTTGTCCAGGAAACTCCTCTTTCTGAATGAGTTTGTTCTTAATCAGCCGCAATTGATTATAGAACAACTCCTCAAATTTCAGCCGCCGTTCGGCCTGTTTCAGCCAGCTTTGGTTTTGCGGAAGGTGGATATTCCACATGGCCTCGCGTTTGCCAATGAGCCGGTATTTTTCGATCAGCGACGCGGGCAGGGTTTCGTGAATGTGCGGCCACGCCTGTTCGAGCAGATTACGCTGCGCCTTCGCCAGAATCTTACTGTCGAGGTGGCGTTTGCGGAGTTTGTCGGTAAGGTTGTAAACGGGGAAGAAGCCAGGTTCGTGTTCCTGTGCCGCAGCCATGCTTTCGAGTTCGGGATGCACGATGCTGAACTGCCCGTTGAACGACTGCGGCTTGCCATACGCGATGTACTCACCATCGCGCCGGAGAATTTTTTCGATATACGTAATACCCTGAAACCAGACTAAGCTCATCGACCCGGTGCCATCCTGAAACTGGGCAACCAACCGTTTCTTCGGCCCTTCGCCTTCCATGTACCACTCGCGAATGCGCCCCCGCACCTGCGCCGACGGCATCGATTCCATCAACTCGCTGATGGTGTAGTAGCGCGAGCGGTCTTCATAGCGAAAGGGATAATATTGGATCAGGTCGCCAAACGTGAACAGATTCAACTCTTTGTTGAGCAGTTCGGTACGTTGCGGCCCCAATCCTTTCAGATAAAGCAGCGGTGTATCAAAAAATGTAGCGCGTTCGGTCATTGACGTGGCTCTCTGAACCCGGTCGTTATTGACCAAAATTACAAAAAAGACGGATACCCGAATTTTGTTTATTTTTACAGAAAAGCAATCAGCGATATGGTAGCGGTCGAAAACGTAGCGGAGTATCTGCTCGCTGCCGCTGACTATTTCCTATTCTTCTTCATCAATCCGGCCAATGCCAAACGCTACTCCGCCGTAAACGTCTAATCCACGCGGGCGGATGCCGTTCGATGCGTTGCCAATCAGGCCGAAAAAGTTGTCGGTGCCAATCCAGCCAGGCCCGACACGCACCATAGCACCGGCAGTTAAGCCCCGATTCAGGTACGTAACCGGCATCGATACACTAACCCAGCGGGTTTCGTAACGGGGCGTCACGGCCAATAGCGTGGGCTGATGTATGGCCGTGGCCTGCTGCGACCGCACGTCCTGAAGATAGGTGACATTTAGCCCCAGACCTTTAGGGAAGGCATAATCGGCGGTTAGGTTGAGCGATGTCGGTAAACCCGCCCGAAAACGGCCCGCACTGGGATTACGGCCCGTATTGAGCTTGTTCTGAATCGTGCGTATGATTTCGGTGCTGTTGCCTACGTTATTAAAATCACTGCTTCGAAAGCGGATCGGGTTTTCAGCCGCATCATTGTATGTGTAGGCATCACCTCGATACGATAAACCGCCAATGTCAGTTATGGCTACACCCAATCGTAACGCGGCTCCGTATGGGTCGGGTTGGTAGATGTAGGAGAGGCCCAAATCAAGCCCAATTCCCCGCCCAGGCGCATTGGTGCTCAATAGGGTACGCGGGCTTAACGGTCGATTCTGCAAAAACGTAGTATAGGCCAGTTTGGCATCGAGCCGGTTCACTTCCAAGAATGCGCTGTTCGGATTATCGGGGTCGGCGGCTATGCGGTAATCTAAACCCCGATTAATCAGGTGCTGTGCATTGTAGCCTAAAAGTCCTTTGGCTGTTACGCCCAGCAGCAGCCGGTCGGTTTCTCCTTCCCAAAGTACGTTTGAGTACGTAAAAGCCAGTTCAGAAAAGGTATTGGTGTTGGCACTGAACTGGTTGTCATTGTTGGGAATACCATACAACACGCCATCGCTCAACCCCGCCCGAACCGCCGATAACAGCGACTCCGACGCACCTTTTACCTGCGCCACAGCCCGCAACCGGGTTGTAACGGCAAACGCTCCCCAATTACCACGAGTCAGGAATGCAGGGCCGCGTACCTCCCCCCATATTGTGCCGTTTTTAGGATTATCGTCCAGAATCTCATCGGTATAATTGACGTCGAACCGCAGCGACCCATCAGGGTTGCGATATTGCGCCGGTACGCGGTTGCTGATCAAACGCATCAGCGAGAACGGAGCCTGATAGCGAACGTAATTATTATTGACGTGCGCGCTGCCCATACCAACATTGACATAGAATCGGCTGGGCGAGTCGGCAGCAAAGGCAGGATTGACGTAAAGGCGGTTCGTGCCGCCGTAGCGGCTGGTAGCAACGCCCATCATGTTTTGGGCAGAGCTGACTGAGGTCGTTAGCAGCAACGATCCCAGCAGCAGTAAGTTTTTCATAGGCAGGCTGTATATACTTCCTGCAAAGTAAACGCGATTTTCGGTGGTCTGTTAGCTGCCAGGCCGATTATTGAATAAGCGGCAACAAGAGTAGGAACTATCGAATACGGAATAGTCACTATTCCGTATTCGATAGTATTTTACACCCCTTCGGCTTCAACTAATTTAACTTCCGGCACTAAGCGAGTCAGCAGATTTTCGATACCTGCCTTCAGCGTCAGCGTTGAGGAAGGGCAACCACTGCATGAGCCTTGCAGCAGTACTTTTACAGTGCCGCTCGATTCATCGAACGAGTAAAAGTTAATGGCCCCGCCATCTGATTCTACGGCTGGTTTAATGTATTGGTCGAGCACTGCTTTGATCTTCTGTACGGTTTCCGAATCCATGTCCAACTTCGCCGAGTTGGCATCCATCGTCCGTTGCGAAAACACGGGCTTTTGCTCACCGAAATAGTCTTTCAGGAAATACTTGAGTTCGAGCATTATCTCGTCCCAATCGGTTTCGTCATCTTTTGTAATTGTTATAAAGTTCGACGAGATAAACACCCGGCGCACAAAGTCGAACCCAAACAGGGCCACAACGAGCGGAGAAGCTTTGCCGTCGAGCAGGGCGTCGCCCGGCGTAGCGTAGTCGAACGATAGGCCGCTCGGTACAAGTTCAAAATTGACCACAAACTTCATGGAGTTTGGGTTAGGACTTCCTTCCGTGAAAATCGACACGGGGCGGTTTAATGCAGAATTCATCATATAAATCCGTTTCTACTGGCTACATCTTTATTTTGTTCAAACAACAGCACACTCGTTTTTTTAGTTTTTGTGCACAAAAAAAGCCCGCTCAGCAAGAACTGAGTGGGCTTTTTCTATTCCACCTCAGAGGTGGTTCAACGTGTTAGGCGACCGTTTCTTCAACCGGAGCCGTGGCTACTGCCGACGGGCCAGCCGGAACGATGTCGACATACGACCGCTGATTGCGACCGGGGCGGAATTTTACCACGCCATCGACCAGAGCAAACAGCGTAAAGTCTTTACCCAGACCCACGTTTTTACCGGGGTGGTGCTTCGTGCCGCGCTGACGAACAATAATGTTGCCGGCAATAGCCGACTGACCGCCGAAGAGCTTCACGCCTAAACGCTTGCTAATCGAATCGCGACCGTTTTTGGAACTACCTACACCTTTCTTGTGTGCCATTTCTTTAAAAAGAGTTGTAAAGTTGTGTGGTTGTAGAGTTGTATAGTTAGCTCTGCTCACGGCAAAACCTTACAACTATATAACCCTGCAACTTTATAACTTAGATGGTTATGTCTTCAATTAAAACCTTGGTCAGATACTGACGGTGGCCGTTTTTCTTTTTGTAGCCTTTCCGACGCTTCTTTTTGAAGACGATAACTTTTTCGCCCTTCAAATGCTCGACGATTTTGGCTGATACCGTCGCGCCAGCGACAGTGGGAGCACCTACGGTGATGCTACCTTCGTTGTCAACCAGGAGAATCTTCACCTGATCGGAGGCAAGTGCAGCGTCCACGTCACCCGCCAGCCGGTGGGTATAGATCGAACGACCTTTTTGGATCTTGAATTGCTGCCCTGCGATCTCTACGATTGCGTACATGATTTATAGAAAATTGAAAATGAGGGTGCAAAGGTAGAGGTTTTACTGTAGAGACGCAAGATCTTGCGTCTCATTGTATATAAAATCTTACCTGTAACAGAGACGCAAAATCTTGCCTGTAACAGAGACGCAAAATCTTGCCTGTAACAGAGACGCAAAATCTTGCCTGTAACAGAGACGCAAAATCTTGCCTGTAACAGAGACGCAAAATCTTGCCTGTAACAGAGACGCAAAATCTTGCCTGTAACAGAGACGCAAAATCTTGCGTCTCTACGTGGATAATCTTATGCTTGTCTGGATCAGATTTGTTGCGCATTTGGCGATAATTTTGCCATCAGCCGCTATGATGCGGCCTTCGCAGTGAATAATGTTTTTACCGGCCCGAATTACCTCTGTCGTTGCTGTTACAACATCGCCCAGTCGGGCTGCGTGTAGAAAATCAATGTTCAGGTTCACCGACGTATAGGCATACTCGCGGCCCAGGGCAAAAACCATTGCTCCTACCAGATCGTCTAAAATGGCGGCAGCCGCCCCGCCGTGCAACACCCCCGCCGGGTTGGTCATCTCCTCCCGAATGGTATAATCAACAATCAATTTACCATACTCTGCGGCTCGGAGTGTGCCGTTCAGCCAACGGCCTACAGGTGAAATACTGCTACTCATGTCGCGGCCAATTTGCGAGCGAAAGTAGTCTAAGCGGGCATTTGTAGTCGTTTCCATACACGGCAAAAATAGCATTAAACCAAGCCGAAAGCTTGTTTCACGCTTTTATTTATGTACTTTCTTGGGAGTTTACCGGGCCGTGTACTACTTTTGAGCCGATTTTTGTACTCCTTCCAGACAAACAATAATGAATTATACGCTTACGCAGATTCCTGACCGCACCGCCAAACCCCGTCAAAGTGGGCTAACGATGGTGATGGACAAAGGATTAAGCCTGCGCGAGGTGGAAGACTTCCTGTCTACGTCCGCCAACTACGCCGACATTGTAAAATTAGGCTGGGCTACTTCGTTCGTAACCCCTAACCTGAAAGAAAAAATAGCTATTTACCGCGATGCAGGTGTTCCGGTTTACTTCGGCGGCACACTCTTTGAAGCATTTGTGGTTCGGAAACAGTTCGACGATTATCGGCGGCTGCTCGATGAATACAGCCTGGAGTACGCTGAAGTCTCCGACGGTTCCATCGACATGAAACAGGACGACAAGTGCGAATACATACGCACGCTGGCTACGCAGGTAACGGTGTTGTCGGAGGTCGGCTCGAAAGATGAAGCCAAGATTATTCCTCCCTACAAATGGATTCAGTTGATGAAGTCCGAACTCGAAGCTGGTGCCTGGAAAGTAATCGGCGAAGCTCGCGAGGGCGGCACGGTGGGCCTGTTCCGGTCGAGTGGCGAAGTACGGCAGGGCCTGGTCGAAGAAATTCTGACGCAGGTGCCGTTTGAAAAAATTCTGTGGGAAGCTCCGCAGAAAGAACAACAGGTATGGTTTGTGAAACTGCTGGGCAGCAACGTAAATCTCGGCAATATTGCCCCGCATGAAGTCATTCCACTCGAGACCATCCGGCTCGGCCTGCGTGGCGATACGTTTAGTCATTTTCTGGACAAATAATGGAACTCATCAAACAATTGATCGATTTTCTGCTTCACCTCGACGGCTACCTCGACATGTGGGCAAACGAATATGGCGTACTGCTGTATGCCATATTGTTTCTGATCGTATTTACGGAAACGGGGCTGATTGTGATGCCGCTGCTGCCGGGCGATTCGCTGTTGTTTGCTGCCGGTGCCTTAGCCGCCCGCCAAACAAATGATCTGGAAGTGTGGATTATTATTCCGCTCCTGATTACTGCCGCGCTGATGGGCGATAACGTAAACTACTTCGTTGGAAAAACGCTTGGCAATCAGATTAAAATGCGCGAACGCATCCTGTTTTTCAAGCGTGAATACATTACCGAAACCGAGAAGTTCTACGCCAAGCACGGCGGTCGGACGGTTATTCTGGCCCGGTTCATTCCAATTGTACGCACCATTGCGCCCTTCGTGGCCGGGGCAGGCAGCATGAACTACGGCACCTACATCCGCAACTGCATTGCCGGAGCCATTTTGTGGGTCGTGAGCATTACGCTGCTGGGTTATTTCTTCGGTAATATTCCGTTTGTTCAGAAGAACTTTGAATTGGTTGTGTTCGGCATCGTTGGGCTGTCGATTATGCCCGTCATTGCCGGTATGCTGAAACGCCGGTTTCAAAAAGCACTCTAATGACCCGCTACGGTCTGATTGGCTTCCCGCTGACGCACTCGTTTTCGCAGCGGTATTTCACTGAAAAATTCGCACGGGAAGGCATCTCGAACTGTCAGTACGATTTGTTCGAGATGCCCGACGTGGCTACGGCTTTGCCCGCGTTGCTGCAAACGCCCGACCTGCGCGGCCTGAACGTAACGATTCCGCACAAACAGGCCGTCCTGCCTTACCTCGACCGACTCGACGCATCGGCGCAAAAAGTGGGGGCCGTGAACGTCATCAAAATCGAGACCGATGGCTCTCGAACAGGCTACAACTCCGATTATTATGGCTTTCGGCAATCGCTCGAAACGTGGCTTGGCGCAGAACAGTCAGGGGCGTTACAGGCATTGGTATTGGGTACGGGCGGAGCATCGAAAGCCGTCGTTGCCGCGTTGACTGACCTCGGCATCGAACACCGTTACGTTTCGCGCACCCCGGCCAACGATATGCTGACTTATGACGAATTGCCAGGCATTATTGCTACTTACCACCTGATTATCAACTGTTCGCCTGTTGGCACGTATCCTCGTGCAGATGAAGCCCCTACCCTGCCCTATCATCTGTTGACTGAGCAGCATTGGTTATATGATCTCGTATATAATCCCGCCGAAACCAAATTTATGCAATTAGGTCGTGAGCGCGGTGCAGCCGTCATGAATGGCTATGAAATGCTGGTACTGCAAGCCGAAAAGGCATGGGAAATTTGGCAGTCATAAACATATTTCTTTCATCCGGTTCTCGTCCATGACAAACACGTTGAAATCGACCATGCCGCGAATGCCCTGCACCCAACCGTTTTGGTTGTGCTGCCACAAATAGAGTTTGTCGGGGTCGTAGTCGCGGAGGTGCGTAGTCGAATAATCAGCGATCCAGAGCGGGTAATCGTCTAACTGCCCCCGAATGTAACGCTTGTATAAATTGCCGTTTGTGTAGATAATAGGTCGAACGTGGTAGTGTTCCTCAACTGTTTCGAGCCATAGCCGCAGCCCGTCGAGAATCGTAGTTTCCGATTGGCCGTTTGTCACTTCAAAATCAACCACGGGCGCAAAGTCACCCTCGCTCAGCTCAACACGATTGATGAAATTAGTAGCCTGTTTAATGGGGTCGCGGGTGGGGTGGTAGAAGTGATACGCCCCCCGGCGCAGATTTGCTTTTCTGGCTCCAGCCCAGTTTGTCTTAAAATTTTTATCGGTCAGTGTCGCACCTTCGGTGGCTTTTATAAACACAAATTGCAGCCGCACGCCATCGGCCTTCATCTGCTGCACCCGCTTCCAGTCGATGCGGGCATTGTGTTTCGATACGTCGATGCCGTGAATGCCATAACGCATGGGCAACCGGATGCCAAATGCCCTGACAGTCTGCCAGTTCATGTCGTTTTTCTGACGCGACCGAATCCAGCGATACCCAACAAAAATCAGCAAAATTGCCAGCAGCCACAGCCCATACCGCTTAACGATGATGCTGATCAAAACGCGACTTTTCATACGTCTTTATACCCATTCAGTGTGCAAGTTACGCCAAAAAAAGTAGCCCGACCGGGGAGCTATATCCATCGGTCGGGCTATTTAGCAAAAGAGATCTCATTAATCGTGACCTTCCAGCTTTACCAATTTGTTGTAAAGACCTAATATCAGGAAGGGCGCGGCCCATTGGCCTACAAACAGGCTACGGTCGCGGTCGCCCTGCGCCTGTAAAACCAGCGACGCGGCCATTGAGCCTAATGCAGCCCACAAAAACAGGTCTGATGGAAGTTTGGCGGTTTGTTCTTCGATAGCAGTTGCTACAGGCCCCTCGTTATGCTGGGGGTTCGTGTTTTTTTGCTTTGCCATAACGCTGATTTGTTTGCAGTGAAACTTGTTCACCTCAATCAACCCGCAAACTGCGCGAAGGTTTAGAGAAATAAGTTGCAGGGCGCATTACCCCCACACCAATCAGACCGCCAAACCGTCCTCCCCGTTAGGATTGGGTCCTTTTTATTTGTTCGGTTGGGGCGTTGTACGCAGGTAGGGCTTCACGAACGTAACACCCTTTGGAAATTTAGCTTCGAGTTGATCGTTCGGAACGGCGGGCGTAACAATCACGTCTTCGCCCTCTTGCCAGTCGGCAGGTGTAGCTACCTGATAATCAGCCGTTAACTGAAGTGAGTCGATTACGCGCAGTAACTCGTTGAAGTTTCGGCCCGTTGACGCCGGATAGGTTAGCGTCAGTTTAACTTTTTTGTCGGGGCCAATCACAAACACCGAGCGAACAGTCGATTTTTCACTGGCATTTGGGTGAATCATATCATAGAGTTCGGCCACCTTGCGGTCGGAATCGGCAATAATTGGGAAGTTCACTTCCGAGCCGGTCACGTCTTTAATATCGGGAGTCCAGCGATTGTGCGACTCCAGATCATCGACCGACACGGCAATCACCTTAACCCCACGCTTGCCAAACTCATCTTTCAACAGGGCTGTACGGCCCAGTTCGGTAGTGCATACGGGCGTAAAATCAGCAGGGTGCGAAAACAGCATACCCCACGAATTGCCCAACCATTCATGAAAACGAATTGGACCTTGCGTTGTATCGGCCTCAAAATCAGGGGCGATGTCTCCTAAGCGAAGTGACATAATGAGGAAAAGTTTAGTTGTTAAAATCTATCTACTTTATGTAGTAAATAAGAAATGGAAAAACCGGCAGATTAGGGCCGGTTTGTTTGATAAACGTAAGGTTTTTTATTTGAGTTCGCAGTTAAATCAGTTTGTCTTCCACAGCCATTCGTACCAGTTCTGCTGCATTGCGTACCTGCAACCGGCGCATCATATTAGCGCGGTGGTTATCGACCGTTCTGACGCTTAGCTGGAGTTTCTCGGCAATTTCGCGACTACTCATCCCATCGACCAGAAATTGCAGGATTTCTTTTTCCTTGTTCGACAGTCTCGATTGCCGTTCGTTTTTCCCATGCCGGTCGCCTTTTTTGAGCGTTTGCATGTATCCACTCAGAATAATCGACGCTACGGGCGAGCTATAATATTTTTCGCCCGAGGCAATTGTCCGGATCGCTTTCACCATCTCCTCAGATGAAGAGTCTTTCAGAATATACCCATACGCTCCGGCCTCAACCGAACGCAAAATATAATCTTCATTATTGTGCATCGACAGCATCAGCACTCGAACGCCTTTGTATAATCGACTGATAATCTGCGTAGTCTGAATACCCGACATACCCGGCAGCGAGATGTCCATCAGAACAAGCTCAGGCATATCGGCATTGGCGTGGTGATTTTTCAGTTTTTCGAGAGCCTCTTCGCCATCATTGGCTTCATCGATGATTACTAAACCGTCGACCTGTTCAAGCAAAAGACGGATACCGTCGCGGACGATAGAATGATCGTCCACCAACATCAATTTAGTTGGCGTCATGGTGTGCAAGTTGTGTTTGATAGGGAATGGTAACGACTATTTTGGTGCCTTTCCCCGGAGTTGAGTATAATTTGAATGTACCGTTGAGCAGTTTAGCCCGTTCACGCATATTGTGCAGCCCTTGCGAAGGGGGACGCTTAGCCGTCGTTTGTGTAGCTACTACGTTTTTTTCGTTGGTTTCGTTGCGTTCAGGCAGGTCATTGGCCGCCCCGCGCCGGGTTGGCCGAAATCCATGTCCATCGTCGCTAATCGCCAGTTGGAGCGAATTTGCCCGCTCCAGTAGGTCGATGCGGATATGCGACGGGCTACCATGGCGAATGGCGTTACTCACAGCTTCCTGCGTAACCCGATACAGCATAATCTCAACATCACGATTCAGCCGTGGCATATCAGGGGTCAAATTTGTTGTGAACGTAACGTCAACGGCTTCGGTTCGGTCGTTTTCGGCCAGTAATTTTAATGCGGGAACAACGCCAAAATCGCTTAACACGGTTGGCATCAGGTTGTTTGAAATCGTTCGGGTTTCCTGAATTGTTTGAGTGATTAATCGTTTCAGCGTTTTCAGGTTTTTACTGTATACCACTGTTCCATCGGCGTCAGGCTCGGTCGATTTCGCCAGGACACCCTCCAGCCCTTCGAGTTGCAGTTTGATCGCCGTAAGCATTTGTCCAAGCCCGTCGTGCAGTTCGCGTGAAAGTCGTTTGCGTTCTTCTTCCTGACCCGCAATTAGGTATGAGGTCCGGGTTTTCTGCTGATCTATTTCGCGCAAATACTGCTGTTTTTGCGCTTCAAACAGCTTTTGCCGCGTTTCTTTCAAGGTTTTATTAGCACGCAACAGCTTCACATTCAACGCTTTTGTTTGACTTTCTGCTTCTATAACCTGACTAAAGACCTGCCGCAGCCGCCGTGCAGCAGGCCGGAAAATAAACAGCCCGATACCGATCAGCACCAGTAAAGTAAATACATACAGGTATAATTCAACGGTTTGAAGCAAGGTCAGCTTCGCCCGCACTTCGCCCGTGTATTCGCGCACAATGGTGTCGATCTTTTCCAGAAATGGTTTTTCGTTGGCTAAGATCAGTTTCAATCCGGCCTGCACGTCGGCTTGCATAATACTGGCGGGTTGCCGAAGGCTGCCGAGTTGGTGAACCCCTTGCTGATATGCCTGAAATTCAGGGCGAATCGCATCATACATCCGCTGAACCGTTTCTGAATTGGGTAGCGTAATCTGCCGGTCGGGAACAATGCCCTGCCGCCCCTGAAGGTGATACCGCTCGAAGGTGCTAAAAACCTGTTTCAGTTCCCGGATGTTCAGATCGAAATTGGCTTGCTGGCTCGGATCAGTGAGTTGAAGAGCCTGTTTGGCTATTTGCTGACATTGATGACGTTGTAACGCAACATACCGAATCATCCAAAGCTCGTCCTGAACGGCACTCAGTCGCCACTGTGTCAGCATTTGCCCTGCCGTCAGTAACAACGCCAGAATACCAAACAGCGTGATATACAAACGAGTGAAGCGAACGGGAATTGCCGAGCCTTGTTTTGCGTTATCGTTGAGTAATTCGGACACGAGCTTGTTTATCGGTGTCAGTTTAGTCTGTAAAAGTAATATTTTTTGTAGTTTTACCTCAAGTTAAGACCTGCTAAGTACCCAACGCCATGAACCGCATATTGATTTCACTCCTGCTTGTTTCGTTTGCTCTCACGGCGTTCCGGCCCATGTTGCCAACGCCCAAAGCCGAGCCTGTAAAACTAACTTGGGAAGCTTTGCGCGATGTTACGTTCAAGAAAAAATGGTATGCCGAAGAGTCGGTATACATGCTTTATCCAACGTTCGGGCCAGGTATTCAGAAGTTGAATGGCAAGGCGGTTGAGTTAACCGGCTATGTACTGCCCGTTGACCTGGAAACAAATACGTATGTGCTGTCGGCATTTCCCTTCAGCGCGTGTTTCTTCTGTGGAGGAGCCGGGCCAGAATCGGTTGTGTCGCTGAAGTTCAAGAAAGCAGGCCGCAAATTTAAGACCGACGAACGCCGGACGTTTCGGGGTACGCTCAAACTGAACGCTGACAATATTTATGAGTTGAATTATATTCTGGCTGATGCCGATATGGTGGAAGACAAATAAACTCACTGGTCATACACAAAAAAAGCACTCGATTTGAGTGCTTTTTTTGTGTTCTGTGGAGAATATCGGATTCGAACCGATGACCTCTTGCATGCCATGCAAGCGCTCTAGCCAACTGAGCTAATCCCCCAAAACAACCACCTTTCGGCGTTTTGTGGGTGCAAATATGAGGAAAAAACAGATTCAATCAACAACGCTCAAAAACTTTTTTTTGTACTGTTTACTCTACCAAACCACTACCTCAAATAGCGTTTGCTTTCCGTGAAGGAATGTCTAACTTTGGTAATAGTTCCTTTACACGATGCATACAGTCTATATCATTTACAGCCCCTCGACCGACCGATATTTTATTGGGCAGACGAAAAATTTGCGAATCAGCCTGTGGCAGCACAACGCCAAAACGAATCCGGCTACTGCTGCCGGTAAACCGTGGGAAGTAAAGTTTACACAACAATTCGATACCCGAAACGAAGCCCTCAGTCTCGAAATGAAATTGAAAAACCGAAACCGGGAACAAATCGAAGAAATTATCAGCGAAGCGCAAACGGCATAAATAAGCAAGACAGGATCAACGGGATTTTATAGGATTTGATAAGCTTCTGCGAAGAACAATCCTGTAAAATCCCGTTAATCCTGTCTAAAAAATTTTAATTAACGTTCAAAATGGTCGTAATGCTTTCACAAACCGGCCTTTAAAATAATCGGCATACAAATTGTCTTCCCGAACGCCCCGCGACGATGAGGCATGAATGAATCGGATATTGTCTGCACCATTCACCTCCGTCACAATGCCCGTATGCGACACGTAGCCAGCCTGCCCTTTGTCAGGTACAAAAAAAATCAGGTCGCCGGGCTGAATATCATTTACCTCCACTTCGCGCCCAACCTCCGACTGTTGCCACGAGATACGCGGCATTTTCAGCCCAACCGTGTTGAAGACAGCAAATACCAACCCCGAACAATCGATGCCATCGGTGGTGTTGCCGCCCGACCGGTAGGGAGTGCCGGTGTAGGTGCGGGCAACCCGCACTACCTCAGGCACATACCGATGTTCATACGTCCGGGAATCAACTACGCGCCCAGATGATTTGGCAGGCGTAGCTGCGGGTTTGCGGGCGGGAGTTTTATGGGCAACTGACTTAGTAGCAGAACGACGGCTAACCGATGGGCCCGACGAGCGCAGAGCACTACAGGCCGAGAGCATACCAATCACGCAGAGACTCAAAAAAACAGGCCGACCAACAGCCCGGAACCAACCTGATTGCATAGAAATGGGGTTAGGTATCCCTGTGCCAAACTGTTGACGTTTGGCGCAGATACATGCAACTTATTAAATCTTCATGGATAATGCAATGCGTTTGCGGGCCGTATCCACCTCCAGCACTTTAACTTTTACTTTCTGGTACATGCTAACCACCGTTTTTGGATCTGAAACGTACTTATCTGCCATCTGAGAAACATGAACAAGTCCGTCCTGCTTCACGCCAATATCGACAAAGGCTCCGAAGGCTGTGATGTTCGTTACAACGCCGTTCAGCACCATACCTTCGTGCAAATCATCAACTGTGCGCACACGGGCATCGTAAGTAAAAACCGCCAGTTGTTCGCGCGGGTCGCGGCCCGGCTTTTCGAGTTCGGCCAGAATGTCGTGTAGGGTGGGCAAGCCAACCGCGTCGGTAACGTAGCGTTCAGGGCGGATTTGCTGGCGCATGTCGGGCCTGCGAACCAGGTCGGCAACGGTTGTGCCAGCATCAGCAGCCATGCGCTCAACCAGAGCGTATCGTTCGGGATGAACCGCGCTGTTGTCCAGCGGGTTGGCGGCTCCATTGATGCGTAGAAAACCAGCACACTGTTCAAATGCTTTCGGACCCAGACGCGGTACTTTTTTAAGCTGCTCGCGCGACGTAAACGCGCCATGCTGCGCCCGATACGCAACGATGTTACCCGCTAACTGCGGCCCCAGCCCCGACACGTATCGAAGCAAATAGGCACTCGCTGTGTTGAGCGAAACGCCCACCGAGTTCACGCAGCTTTCAACAACCGTATCCAGGCTGCTTTTCAGCGCGTTCTGATCAACGTCGTGCTGATATTGCCCTACACCAATAGATTTGGGATCGATTTTCACCAACTCGGCCAACGGGTCCATGAGCCGACGCCCGATGCTGACGGCTCCGCGCACGGTAACGTCGCGGTCAGGAAACTCTTCACGGGCCACCTCCGACGCCGAATACACCGATGCGCCCTGTTCGCTGACCATAAATACGGGCTTATCAAGATTCAATCCCTGAACAAACTCTTCGGTTTCGCGACCGGCAGTGCCGTTGCCAATGGCAATGGCTTCGATATCATATTGTTTAACCAATTTCTGAAGCGTCTGTGCGGCCTGTTGCCGCTGATTATCAGACATGAACAGGTATAAAACGGTATCGGTCAGCAGATTTCCCTGTGCGTCGAGGACAACGGTTTTGCAGCCGGTACGATAGCCAGGGTCAATAGCCAGCACACGCTGTTGGCCGAGGGGCGAACTGAGTAGTAATTGCCGCAGGTTGGTCGCAAAAATCTGAATGGCTTCGGCGTCGGCTTTTTGTTTCGAGAGATTATCGAATTCGGTTTCGAGGGCGGGTTTCAGCAGCCGTTTGTAGCCATCCCGAATGGCAAGCGTAAGCTGTTCGCGACTGGCCGACGTGGCGTTTGGGTGCAGAAACTGCCGTTCGAGCCGTTGCAGAGCGGCTTCTTCGTCGGGGCTGATGCTCACGCTTAGAAATCCCTCGGTTTCGCCCCGTCGCAGTGCCAGCAGCCGGTGCGACGGTACGCGTCGGAGCGGCTCGGCAAAGTCGAAATAGTCTTTGAATTTGACGCCCTCAATTTCTTTGCCTTTCTTCAGCACCGAACGAATAATAGCTTCGCGCTCAAACAGATTGCGAATACGTTGCCGGGCATCGAGGTCTTCGCTGATCCGTTCGGCCAGAATGTCGCGGGCACCTTGCAGGGCATCTGCCACGGTCGGCACGGCATCGTTCAGGTAGCGTTGGGCAGCTCGTTCCAGGTTAGATTCGCGCTGGGTTTGCAGCAGATTGGCGAGGGGTTCAAGCCCCCGTTCGATAGCCTCGGTGGCACGCGTTTTGCGTTTGGGCCGATAGGGCAGATAGAGGTCCTCAAGGTCGGTCAGCGAATCGGCAGCGTCAATTTTCTGGCGCAGGTCGGTAGTTAACTTCCCCTGTTCATCAATTGACTTCAGAACAGTTTCCCGGCGTTTGTCGAGGTCGAGCAGTTTCTGGTGGGTATCTCGAATTTGCGTAATCTGCACTTCGTCGAGCTGACCGGTGGCTTCTTTTCGGTAACGGGCAATAAATGGTACGGTAGCTCCACTGTTGAGCAAATCAATGGTAGCGGCCACCGACCGGGCGTTCAGGCCAAGTTGGGTGGCAACGCGCTGTTCGGGAGGTAATACGTTCATA
Organism: Spirosoma montaniterrae; assembly: GCF_001988955.1. NCBI lineage: Bacteria > Pseudomonadati > Bacteroidota > Cytophagia > Cytophagales > Cytophagaceae > Spirosoma > Spirosoma montaniterrae. The sequence continues at coordinate 2,852,868 of NZ_CP014263.1, forward strand.
CAACTAAATTATAGTCCGCAAAAATGGCCCTTATGAACGGATAGGGCAAAAAAAAACATGCCGGGTGGCATGTTTTTACAACGGTTGTCGGGATATATCTTACGATTAAGCCATTTCGACGTTCACGGCGTTTAAGCCTTTCTTGCCGCGCTCAACGTTAAATTTCACTTTGTCGTTTTCGCGGATTTGATCGATGAGACCTGAAGCGTGTACGAAAACGTCTTCACCACCATCGTCGGGCTTAATGAAACCATAGCCTTTGGTCTCATTAAAGAATTTCACTGTTCCTGTTTGCATTGTATTGTTTAAATTTAGGCGAAGGACGGTACTATTAAATTCACATCCAAATTTTTTGTAAAAATTTTCTGTTGCTAACTGCGGGATAACTACCCGCCCTGCTATGATTCATCAACTTTCGCTGACGCTTGCCCCTGAAATTGCACTGGATGAGGAAGCCTTTCAGGCCCACGTACTCAGTCAGGTCAAACTCCCTCTTTCACCTGACGTTGTGGTGCGTAAACGTCGGCAGTCTATCGATGCCCGCAACCGGCAGGTACATGTTCGGGTCGAGGCAGAGGTGTTTGCCGGGCAAATTCCCCCCCCGCTTATTCAGTATCGAAAACCGCAAAACGACGTTAGTGCGGCTCCGGTAGCTCTTGTGGTTGGGGCGGGGCCAGCCGGGTTGTTTGCCGCTCTACGGCTTATCGAACTTGGTATTAAGCCCATCGTACTCGAACGGGGCAGCGATGTTCGCGCCCGCCGTCGCGATTTGGCAGCCATAAATAAAGACCATATCGTTAATCCTGAGTCGAACTACTGCTTCGGCGAAGGCGGGGCCGGAACCTACTCCGACGGTAAACTCTACACCCGCTCAACCAAACGGGGCGACGTTCGGCGTATTCTCGAAATATTCGTGGCACACGGGGCTACGGAGCAGATTTTGGTTGATGCACACCCACACATTGGTACCAATAAACTGCCGAATGTAGTTGCCGACCTGCGGGATACTATTATCCAGGCGGGCGGTGAGGTGCGGTTCAATACTAAAGTAACCGACCTGCTGCTCACCAATGGCGAACTTCGGGGCGTAGTTACTGCCGATGGGGAGGAAGTGACCGCTATCGGTGTGATTCTGGCAACGGGTCATTCAGCCCGCGACATCTTCTATCTGTTGCAACAGCGTAATGTACTCATCGAAGCCAAACCTTTCGCGATGGGCGTGCGTATCGAGCATCAGCAGTCGTTGATCGATCAATTTCAGTACCATCGGCTCAATCGGGGCGATTACCTGCCTGCCGCATCGTATAGCTTAGTAACACAAACGCGCTACAGGGGGGTAGAACGGGGCGTTTTTTCGTTTTGTATGTGTCCGGGCGGGTTTATCGTTCCTGCGGCAACGGCCCCCGGCGAGTTGGTCGTCAATGGCATGTCGCCATCGCGCCGGGACTCGAAATATGCGAATTCAGGGCTGGTGGTTGCCATTACCGATACCGATTTGAAACCCTATGCAGATGAGGGTTCGCTGGCCGGGCTGGCTTTGCAGCAAGACCTCGAACGCTGGGCCTGTCGTGTTGGTGCCACTACCGACCCTAACCGGTCGCAGACGGCACCGGCACAGCGCGTGGCCGATTTTGTGGCGGGTCGCGTATCGCCCGATCTGCTGCCGACCAGCTACCAGCCGGGCCTCACATCGGTCGACATGGCCGACGTTTTGCCCGATCACATTGCGCAGCCGCTGCGTGAGGGTCTGCGCGATTTTGGCCGGAAAATGCGCGGCTATGTGAGCAACGACGGGCAGGTGATTGGCGTTGAAAGCCGCACGTCGTCGCCAGTCCGAATTCCGCGCGAACCCAGCACGTGCGAACATGTGGTGGTTCGGCGGTTGTTTCCCTGTGGCGAAGGGGCAGGCTATGCAGGTGGTATTGTTTCGGCAGCCATGGATGGCGAACGCTGCGCCGAGGAGTTAGTGAAGTTGTATAAATAAAATGATCGACACCACGTTTCAGGCTTTTACCGAAGATCTCCGGCAACGGCTGCGCGAACCGCTTCCGGGCGAGCGGGCACACAGCAAAATGGCGTCAACGGCGCGGTATCGGCTTGGTATCAAGCCCAACGAACGAACCCGCCGAAGCGCGGTGCTGATCTGTTTTTACCCCTATCAGGATTCTGTTTTCCTGCCGTTGATTCTGCGTCCGCAATACGATGGCGTTCATGCCGGGCAGATGGCTTTTCCCGGCGGACGAATGGAACGCTTCGACGAAAACCTGACCCGAACCGCCCTGCGTGAAGCCCAGGAAGAGGTAGGCATCCGGGTGTCGGATGTAAACGTGCTGGGTTTGCTGACGGAGTTATTTATTCCCCCCAGCAACTTTTACGTGCAACCCGTAGTAGGTGTTCTCCCTTACCGCCCCGACTTTTACCCTGACCCGCGTGAGGTAGAAGCCGTGCTGGAAGTTAGTCTGGATACACTCTTAGATGAGACCATCGTTGGCGACAGTCAGATCGAAGTGCGGGGCGTGGTGGTCGATGCGCCGTTCTACCAGATTCAGGGCTACCGCGTTTGGGGAGCCACTGCCATGATGATCAGTGAGTTATTGATGGTAATCGGTCGTTAACTACTGGGCTGTTCCAGCCACGAAATAGAGTTCGGCCAATGCTTTCTGGTATTTGGTTTTCAATTCTTCGCCTTTCACCCGCAAATCGATCAGTTTGGTTTCGCGAGCATTCACCAAGAACAGGCTGCTTTCGCCAATCTCAAATTTTTGCTGTTCGGCCTGCAACAGCCGCTGCTGGTTCTGAATGGCCTGCTGTTGTACGGCAATCTGCTGGCTAAACGCCTGCATCTGGTTGAAAGCCGCCTGCACGTCGTTGGCAATATCGCGGCCAACCTGCTGCCGCTCCAGAATCACCTGCTGGTTTTTAACCTGCACTTCACGCAACTTTCCCCGCTCTTTTCGCAGAAAAAGCGGAAAGATTACATCGACGCCAACTTTGTAATTCTGTGGCTGGAAAGAGAAATAGTTAGGTAAGTTGTAGCGCCGGTCTATGTCGGGCGTTGCACTCAGTAAATTGGCGTCGAGCATAATTTGCGGCTGAATCAGTGCCCGGCGGAGCCGCTCCTCCAGCGAAAGTTGCTTTGATTTCAGGTCTAATTTGAGCAGTTCGGGGTGTTGTTGGGCCGCCTGATCGGCCAATGCCTGTAGTGCCGCTTCATTGGGAGGAGTTAGTCCCGGCTGCTGAGGGATAGCTGTTGCGGGTAACTCAACGGGTTGCCCATCAGCATTCCACAAAAACGCATTCAGGCGAATGCGGGCATTGTTCATCTCTACCACCGCCTGCTCACGCTGTACCTGCCGGTCCTGCACCGTAATCAGGGCTTCAGTGGTATCAATAATGGCCGCATCACCCAATAAAGCGCGTTGCCGAAGTGCGTTAAAACGTGTATCAGCCAGGTCAAAACCTTCGTCAATCAGCCGAAACTGCTGGTACGCCAGAAACCATTCCCAGTAGGTTTTGGCGGCATCGAACAACACTTTGTTCACCAGTTTGACCCGGTCAGCAGCCGCCAGGTCGAGCGCGAGCCGGGCCTGCCGAACAGCCGTTCGCCGGGCGTCAATCATCAGCGTTTGCCCGATAGGTACAGTAATGCCGACCCCCGCCAGCCCTGTCGGGGGGGTTGTCTCCTCCGGGTTAATAAACCGGCCACCCGGATTGTTGCGGTCGTAGGACACGTTCAGGTCGATGCCGCCTAACCAAACCGGAACGGCCAACTTGTTGCGCCAGTGGTCGAAGTAGAGTTTGTTGTCAAACTCCTTCCGGTCGTAGTGCGACACTAACTTGGGGTCAAACGCGCCCCGCGCCTGCATCAGCACCTGCTCGGCTTCGGCTCCGAACAGTCCGGCCTGTTTTACGATTGGGTGATACTGCCGGATAAGTTCATAAAAAACAAGTGCCGAGAACACCGTTGTGTCGGGAGCCACAGCCGGGCCGTTGGTTGAGGTGGCAACCGGCAAGCCTGTGGCTGAAGTTGGCACCGAGGCCAGCAATTGTGGTTTCGGAATCGGCACCGACGTTACGGGGGCGGGGCGTTGGGTAGTTTGCGCCCCAACGCTGCACGCAACGAGCCAGCAACAAAAAATGGCAAAGACTTGTCTCATTTTTTCGCTCCTCCTTCTTCTTTCGGCTCCTGATTCAGGCTGGGCGGGAAACCGTTCAACTGCCGCCAGAGTTCGTACCATACCGGCACATCTTCGAGCATTACCCAGCCATATACGCCCGACCCAATACGCAACTGCGGGGGCCAGGGCTGATCGCCTTTCTGCACCAGTGGTCGCACCAGCATCCGGTATTTACCGTTTACGCTACTCACAGCGTCGATAACGGCCACCTGCCCGCCAAACGTACCGACCGATACGGTCGGCCAACCCGAAAACTGAATGGCAGGCCAGCCGTCGAACTCCAGCCGCACCACCCGCCCACGCTGAATGAGGGGCACATCCATTGCCCGCACAAACAACTCAACTGCCAGTTGCGGATTGCCCGGCTGAAGCGTGGCAATCGACTCGCCTTCTTTGATCGTCTCGCCGATACCAGCCTTCAGTGGGCGCACCACGAAGCCATCCTGCGGAGCACGCACTACATACAGCCCCCGACGCACGTCGACGCTACTGATTTTGTTGCGTAGTTTGGCAATTTCACCATCAGCTTCGGCCCGATACGACACCGCCGAGCTACGGTCAGACTGGGCTTTGGCAACTTTTTCCTGATAATCGGCCTGAATAGTACCCAGGTCGAGTTGGGCATTGATCAACTCCTGCCGCGAAACGGCCAATTTGTTTTCCTGCGAAATCACCTTCGCCTGATCTTCCTGCACTTTTAACCGGCGCGTTTCCAGATCATTCAACGAAAATAAATTGTTTCTGTACCCTTTCTCAAAGCGGTCGAGCCGGTCGAGGGCAATCTGGTAGTTTTTCCGGATAGCCGCCAAATCAGCCTCATCGGCTTTTACTTTGAATTCGCTCTGTTTCACTTTGTTACGGGCGGCTTTCAGCTTTACCTCAACGCCCACGTTCAGGGCTGTAATCTGCGCATCCAACGCTCTGATTTTGGTATTCGTAGCCTGCAAACTTCCCTGTTTGGCAGCCAACTGTTCGGTCAGTCGTTGTGGCAGATTTGGGTCGAAATACTCGTCTTTAATATCGGAGATAATCAGTAACGTATCGCCCCGTTTCACATAGTCGCCATCTCTGACGGCCCACCGTTCGATTCGGCCTGCAATGGCGTTCTGAATCGTTTGCGGACGGTCTTGTGGCGTCAGGGCCGATATCACACCTTCGCCATTAATATTCTGCTGCCAAGGCAAAAACATGACAACTAAGCCAACGACCAGGAAAAACAGCATCCAGCGGCCCAGTTTTCGGCCCCCGTCCGACTGCGGCAATTCGCGCAGGGTTTTGAGTGTATAGTGCGTAAAGAGTTCCTCGTTTACGCGCTGATTTGAGAGGTTAAGCATGTTTTTTAGTGATGAACGATGAACGATGAGTGATGAGTGTTAACGGGTGAAAGGCCATTCATCACTCATCACTCATTTCCAGTGGCATGTCTGTTACGTAGCCAATTTTCTCGACCGCCGTAAGCATGTCAAAAACCGTATCTATCCCTGAGATCAACTTATCGACCGAACTGGTAATCAAAACAATAATCAGTTCAGCCGCTACAAACTGCCCCAACGACATCTCACGACCTACCACCAGCGATGTGCCCACAATGAGCAAACCACCCGTAATAAGTGTTTTGAAGGCTACACCGCTGTAAAAGAAGCGTTTCAATACACTGAAGTGTGCCTTCCGGTAATTGATGTACCCCGCTACCAGTTCATCCATTTTATCGATGGGTTCGAGCAGATCGGCAGAGTCATGCCCCTGATGGTGCCGATACACCGACAGGTCGCGGGCCATGTCTTCGAGCCAGGCTACCACTTTGTACTTATATTTCGATTCGTTGAGACTGGTTTTGATACCACCCGGCCCATAAATACGGCAAATCATGTATATGACTAAAATCGTGAAGGCACCAAAACCGATAAATACGGGATGGTAGGCCGATAACAGGATAATGCCGAAAATAATCTGTACTGCCGCAGCCGTCAAATCGATCAGTAGTTTGGGCAAGCCCTTCTGAATGGTCAGCACGTCGAAAAAACGGTTCATCAGTTCGGGCGGGTAATAGCCCGAAAACGCATCGGGGCGGATGCGGGGCAGGCGGTATGTAAACTCGAAAGCAGCTTTGGCAAAAATACGTTGCTGCAATATTTCGACTAAGGTAATTTGCCCAACCAGCAACAGGCCCGTAACGAGTACGCCCAGAATAACCAGCCCAATCAGCAAATAGACTGAACTAAATACCAAACCGCCCGACACTAAGTTGAAAACGGCCTGAATTCCAAGTGGCAACGACAGGCTAATCAGCCCCGTTACAATAGCGTAAAGATACACATACCCAATGTCTTTTTTATCGTTGCTCAACAACCGAAACAAGCGTTGAGTCGGTGTTGGTGTTGGTTCTGAGGAAGCTGTAGCAGCCATGAATCTTTTCTATAAAACGTTAAAAATGAATCATTACTTCAGTCACTAACGCGTCGGTATCATTAACGCGGTCATTGGCCCGTTTATAGGCCAGAATCAGCACCTGATGCGCAATGGTAAACTGTACACCTGTAATCAGGGCAGCAATGTCATGCCGTCCCGAAATCCAGTCGGCCAGCAGCCCAACGTGCTTCGTAATGGGTTGCTCGATACCTCCGATGAACGTGAAAGGCGACAAGGGAACTCGTTGTTGCATTGGTTCAACCAAGCCATTTAACCCAATCAGGTTAGTTGTACGAAACCCAAACACATGCGATGACCCGTAGCTCAGCCCGCCCGTTAGCCGGGTGCGCGAAGGCCACAGCCGCGTGCTTACATGACTATAAATCCAGCCACCAACGCGATCACGATTGGTGTTCTTTTCGGGTCCAACAGCGGCATACACCATCTGTCCAACCGACAACTTTCGTTCGCGAAACGTTCCGACGTCTTCTCCTTTACGAAGTGGCACAATCGTTTTGTAGCCAATGCCCGCAGCCACATTACCAGTTCCTGGCGAACCAACATTCACCAATGAAACAGCTAACTCGGTACGGTTGGCAATGCCATAAGTAAAAAAATTAAAACTATTCCATTTCAGTTTGCTGTTTTGACTCGCCCATTGGCTTTCGTGCGTGAACTCGATGTGCCCACGTTTGGCGACATCGGCACTCGGAATACCCGCAATCAGCGATTGACCTAACGATTTGTTTTCTGCCAACAAGACTAAACTCGCTACTATGCACGTCGAAATCCATGCAGTTGACTTCACAGAAAGCGTACTTATTGGCGGTAGTCCTGAAATATCCACAGTAAAATTAGTTTGTTCATAAATTTGATAGTAAGTTGCTAACGTTTGATAGTTTTACTATCCTTTTTTGAAACAACCCTTCTTCACAGAAGGTTTTTCTATTGGATTAGAATATTATTAGAAACTCCAAAGCCAGACATATGGAATATTCGGTACACGTGCGCATGAATGAGCGGCTGTTTCTGCGCGATCCCGAAGGGTCTGATCTCGGACGGCGCATCGTTCGGCAGGGAATTTTATTATTTGATGAGGTTGGTTTTGAAGAAGCTACCTTCAGAAAATTAGCCGACCGCATGGGTACTAAGGAAGCCAGCATTTACAGGTATTTTGAAAATAAGCATCGGCTATTGGTGTACCTGATTGCCTGGTATTGGCAGTGGCTTGATTTTCAGTTGGTTTTTCAGACCAATAACCTCAACGACCCGGCTGATAAGTTAGAAAAACTGCTGAACCTGCTGTTGCTCACTGACATCGACCAGCCGCTGAGCGACGACATCGACGTGCGGGCCTTGCATAATATCGTTGTACGCGAGGCCAGCAAAGCCTACCTGACCCGGCACGTTACAGAAGACAACCGGCAGCAGCTCTTCAAACCTTATAAAGACCTTTGTACTCGCATTGCCGACATCATTCTGGCCTATCGACCCGATTATCCGTATGCTCGTTCGCGAGCCAGTTCACTCATTGAAACGGCCCATTATCAAACATTCTTCATGGATAACCTGCCTTCACTTACCGATTTTGGCAACCCGAAAGATGAGAAAAAACTCTTCGACTTTGTGCGGCATCTGCTGTTTTCGTCATTAGAGTCTCCGGTTTTCGTGGAGTAGCAGGGCTTCCTGTACAACGGAATATTCCAGCGAATCACCTCGCGCACCTCATCGGACGAGGTCAGTAAAATGCCCCGTAACCAACGCAAAATTTGCTGTTGAGGGGGCATTTGCTGAAGAATATAATCGTCGACGGTCATAGTTTTGCAGTAAACGAACAAAGACGAACTCTTTTCGCTTTACCAGATACGTATCCTGGTAAAGTGCGCTTGTGTTTCCGAAAGTTCGTGAGTAAATAAAATTCTGCAAAACGTTATTCTGTGAAAAGGTGGATTGCTATCGGTCTCGTCATTCTTGTAGTGGGGGGGATTATTGTGTACAATAAAGTATTACACCCCGCACCAGGGTCTACACCGGGTGGTGGCGGTTCACGAAGTGAAGGTGCCAAAGGAGGTTCTGGTGGGGGCCCGGGTGGTGGTGGCCCGGCTAATGTCAATGGCTTCGTGGTCGTGTCGCAGCGGCTGCGCGAAGACGTAGTTGCCAGTGGTTCGCTGCTGGCTGCCGAGCAGGTCGACATTTACCCAGAAATTTCGGCACGCATCACCCAACTCAACATTCGCGAAGGCCAGCCCGTTGCCAAAGGCGCATTACTGGTGAAGCTATTCGATGCCGACCTGCGGGCGCAACTCCTCAAACTACAGGCGCAGGCTGATAACGCCCGCCGTACCGAAGAACGAAACAAACAACTGCTGGCGCGGGGTGGTATCAGCCAACAGGAATATGATATTGTAACGACCAACCTGCGGTCGTCGCTGGCCGACATTGAGTTGGTCAAAGCCAATTTGCAGCGCACCGAAATTCGCGCACCTTTTGCGGGTGTTATTGGTCTGCGTAATGTAAGTTCAGGGGCGGTTGTTTCGCCCAACACGCTGATTGCCCGCCTACAGCAAACATCGTCGCTTAAACTTGACTTTTCAATTCCAGAAAAATACGGCCCGGCGGTACGCACTGGCAGCAGCGTTTCGTTTTTAGTTGACGGAGCCGCTAAGCCAAGTCAGGGCGTGGTCTATGCCATTGAACCCGGTGTAGAAGAGCAAACCCGCAACCTGCGCATCCGGGCACGGGTCAACAATACGTCGCTGGGATACAGACCCGGCACGTTTGCCCGCGTCACGCTCACCATTCAGAATGAGCAGAGTTTGGTTGTGCCCACACAGGCGGTTATCCCCCAAACCCGTACCAATCAGGTGATTGTGGTGAAAAATGGGAAAGCGCAGTTTAAAGACGTTACAACGGGGCTGCGTACAGCGGGGGTGATTCAGATTTTGTCGGGCCTCGCTGTGGGCGATACCGTAGCTACCACCGGACTATTATTCCTGAAACCCGACGCACCGGTGAAAATCGGCAGAGTGATCACTTTATCCGGCAGTGGGCCAAAAATAGCCAGTAACTAAGTTATAAAGTTGTAGAGTTATAAAGTTATAAAGTTGGCTTTCATCAGGCGAACTCCAGAACTCAAACTCTACAACCTTATAACTCAACAACTTTATAACTCAACAAATGTCTCTCCCCGAACTTAGTCTCAACCGACCCGTTTTCGCGATGGTGATGTCTATCGTGATTGTGCTGTTCGGCGTTATCGGATTTACATTTCTCGGCGTTCGGGAATACCCCGCCATCGACCCGCCAGTTATTACGGTGCGGACCAACTACACGGGTGCTAACCCTGATATTATCGAGTCGCAGATTACGGAACCCATCGAGAAGTCGCTGAATAGTATAGAAGGCATCCGTACCATTTCCTCGAACAGTTCGCTGGGAGCGAGCACCATCACGGTTGAGTTTAACCTCGACGCCGATCTCGAACGAGCCGCCAACGACGTGCGCGACAAGGTGGCGCAGGCTCAGCGACTGCTGCCGCAGGACGTTGATGCCCCCCCGGTAGTGACAAAGGCCGACGCCAACTCGGACCCCATCATTTTTATGACCGTTCAGAGTACTTCCCGCAACGCCACACAACTCTCGGACTATGCCGAAAACGTGTTGCAGGAACGCGTACAAACCATTCCGGGCGTTAGTCAGGTAAATATTTACGGGCTGAAACGTCAGGCCATGCGGCTCTGGATCGACCCCATCAAATTGTCGGCCTACCGCCTGACAACCCAGGATATTCAGAATGCGCTGAACGCACAGAACGTGGAACTGCCGGGCGGTAAAGTATACGGCAACGCTACCGAGCTGACCGTGAAAGCGGTGGGGCGGCTCGTATCGGAAGACGACTTCAACAACCTTATTCTACGCCAGACCAGCAACCAGATTGTGCGGTTTAAAAACGTTGGTTACGCCACGCTGGGGGCCGAAAATGAAGAAACCATCTCGAAGCAAAATGGGGCTGTGGGTGTGATTTTGGTGCTGATTCCGCAGCCGGGAGCCAACTACGTGAGCATTGCCGATGAGTTCTACAAACGATTCGATCAACTCAAAAAAGACCTCCCCGACGATATTATTACCGGTGTCGGCATCGACCGGTCTATCTTCATTCGGAGGGCCATCGAAGAAGTGGGCGAAACGCTCATTATTTCGTTCATACTGGTTGTGCTGGTCATTTATTTCTTTTTCCGCGACTGGCTTATTGCCTTCCGCCCGCTCATCGATATTCCGGTGTCGCTGATTGGTGCGTTCTTCATTATGTACATGGCCGACTTTAGTATCAACGTGCTGACATTGCTGGGAATCGTGCTGGCAACCGGGCTTGTGGTAGACGACGGCATTGTAGTGACAGAGAACATCTTCAAGAAGATTGAAGAAGGCATGGACACCAAACAGGCGGCTAAAGAAGGCTCGAACGAGATTTTCTTTGCCGTACTGGCTACGTCGATTACGCTCGCCATTGTGTTTCTGCCCATTATCTTCCTCGAAGGGTTCGTGGGGCGACTATTCCGCGAGTTTGGCATTGTGGTGGCTGGTGCCGTACTGATTTCGGCCTTCGTTTCGCTCACGCTAACGCCCGTATTGAGCGTGAAACTAACCTCGAAAGACCACGGCAAGGGGAGTTGGTTCTACAAAAAAACCGAACCGTTTTTTCAGTGGCTCGACCGTTCGTATCGCAATTCGCTCGGCGGTTTCATGCGCAAACGAGTCTGGGCACTGGTAATGATTGGTGCCTGTATTGCTATGATCGTTGGCGTTGGATCCCTGTTAAAGTCAGAACTGGCCCCGCTCGAAGACCGTAGCCGAACACGTCTGGTCATTACCTCGCCCGAAGGTACAAGCTACGAAGCACAGGCTGGCCTGACCGACCGGGTGATGCAGTTCGTACTCGATTCTGTTCCTGAAACTAAACTGGCCTTCAGTGTAGTAGCACCGGGTTTTACAGGGTCAGGAGCCGTGAATAGTTCGTTTGTAATCGTAAACATGAGCGACCCGTCGGAGCGGACACGGTCGCAGCAAATGATTGTCGATTACCTGAACAAGAACATGCGGAAATTTAACGAAGCCCGCATCTTCGCTACCCAGGATCAGACCATTCAGGTAGGCCGGGGCGGTGGTTTGCCCGTGCAGTTCGTGATTCAGAACCTGAACTTCGAGAAGTTGCGCGAGAAATTACCCACGTTTCTGGAAGAGGTGCAGAAAGACCCCACCTTCCAGAACTCAGACGTTGATCTGAAATTCAATAAACCTGAACTGAACATCACCATCGACCGGGAAAAAGCTACCAACCTCGGCATATCGGTGCAGGACGTGGCACAGACGCTGCAACTTGCGCTGAGCAACCGGCGGCTGGCCTACTTCCTGATGAACGGCAAGCAGTATCAGGTAATTGGGCAGGTCGACCGCGCCGACCGCGACGCTCCTGTTGATCTGGCGTCGTTCTACGTGCGCTCGAATCAGGGCGAACTGATTCAGTTGGATAACCTCGTAAAATTTTCGGAGGTGAGCAGCCCCCCGCAGGTTTTCCACTACAATCGCTTCAAATCGGCAACGGTGTCGGCGGGGCTGGCTCCCGGCAAAACCATTGGCGATGGCGTAACGGCGATGCAGGCCATTGCTGCCCGCACGTTAGACGAAAGTTTCCAGACGGCCCTCTCCGGCCCCTCACGCGACTACGCCGAAAGTTCTTCCAACACGCTGTTTGCCTTCGGACTGGCCCTGATTTTAGTGTATTTGGTACTGGCCGCGCAATTCGATTCGTTCGTTGATCCCTTTATCATCATGATTACCGTACCGCTGGCGTTGGCCGGGGCTGTGTTCTCGCTCTGGATGTTCAACCAGACGCTGAACATTTTCAGCCAGATTGGTATCATTATGCTGGTGGGCTTAGTCACGAAAAACGGGATTCTGATCGTTGAATTTGCCAACGAACAGCGACTGCTGGGTAAAAACAAGTTTGACGCTGTGCGTGAAGCTGCCGCCATGCGCCTTCGCCCAATCTTGATGACCACGCTCGTAGCCGCCTTTGGTGCGCTGCCACTGGCTCTCGCGCTGGGTTCGGCCTCGAAAAGCCGGATTCCGCTTGGTATCGTCATCGTAGGCGGATTACTGTTCTCACTCGTGCTGACGCTCTACGTCGTGCCGGTAATTTACACGTACCTGAGCCGCCGAAAAGACGTTGAAAAACGCCCCTCGCCCCAACCCGAAGGCCGCCCAACCGGCGACACGACGAAGCCCGAAGAAATGGAAGTACGGGTATAGAGCCGATCTTAGTTACCCCCGCCGAATGGCCTGCACGGTGATAATGGTTGGGGCCGACTGGTAGAAATCGAAAAGTGCGCGGCCCAGCAGTTCGTGGCCCACAGCATTGAGTTGGGCGGGGTGTTGCGTCTGAAAATATTCGTCGCGGGGTTGAATTACCGAATTAACGTCGAAAACGCTGAACGCCTGATTGCCCGCCCGGCGCAACAGGGCAGTTCGACATTGACGTTGTTGCCATCGGCTCAGCCGGGTGCTGGCGGGCATAGGTGTCATCAGCAACACCGTACACCGGTACGGACGCAGCCGCTTCAACAGGACCGACAGCGTTTGTGTGCGCGGAGTTGTGTAGCGGCTCCACAGTGCCTGAACGCCTGTTTTCAAACCATGCAGTAGCTGAGTGAATCGATAACGGCTTCGCGGTATTTGCACAGGTGACGACCACAAAGCCGGGAGCAGAAGCTGACACGGTTGCTGAACAGGGGCGGTCTGCACTACGGGTTGCAGCAGCGTAGCGTCGGTTTGTAAAATAATCAGATCATATTGATGTAACGGCAGCGTCGACAAGCTCGACAGGGCCTGCGGCATGGTCAGATACGGCTGTGCTTCAACCGACACCGACTGCCCGGTACGCATCATTTGCTGAACGAAATGCGCCAGATAGCTGCGCTGCCCGGCAGGCAAACCGTAGCCAAAAATATGTCCATCGCCGAGTACTAATACATTCATACCTTCACGCCGACGAGGTGAGTAGGCCCGTCATCTTTCTTTACGTCGTTTTTTTTAGGAACGTGGCAACATTGGCGAAAATTTTTCGTTTCCAGCCCGCCCGGTGCAACACTTGCGAAACAAGTTGCGTACTATATTTACTTATGGTCTAAACCTACCGAGCGTTGCTATTCAGAAAGTCTCCCTCCTTCTCGGAAACCGACCTGCCCGGCGTTATTCGCGCTTGCCGGGCCAACGACCCGCGTGCGCAGCGAACGCTTTTCAAACAATTTTTCGGGTATGCCAAAAGCATCTGTCTGCGCTATACGGCCAGCGTTGAAGAGGCCGAAGACGTGCTGAATGAAGGATTTTTAAAAGCGTTTCAAAACCTCAATAACTACGACGAAAATTTACCGTTCAAAGCATGGCTGCGCACCATTCTGGTGAATACGGCCATAAGTCACTACCGCAAAAACCAGCGTCACGAGCAGCAAACCTCATCGCTCGAAACGGGCGAACAGGTAGCGTTTAATGAAAGCGTAGTTGATGCGATAGCCGCCGAAGAAATTCTGGCGTTGGTGCAGCAGCTAACACCAACCTACCGAACCGTGTTTATGATGCACGTGGTAGATGGCTACAGCCTGCACGAAATAGCCGAACTGCTCGAACTCAATGAAGCTACGGTGCGCTCAAACTATGCCCGCGCCCGGCAAAAATTGCAGGTACTCATCAAACAAACGGACACCTATCTACTCAAGAACGGCCCTGAGGCCCCACGCTATTATGAATATTGATCGTTTTGGCGATAGCATCCGGCGAAAACTGGAAAGCATCCGGCCCGACTATACCGAGCGGGACTGGGCGCGGATGCAGGCCACACTTCAGCAAGCCCAGTTGCAGACCAACGGTATGGCCGAACCCGTTGTCAGGCCATTGTGGGCAAATAGAACAGCCTGGCTGGCGGCTGCCATGATCAGTACGGTAGTTCTGTTTGCACATAACGTATGGCAACGCCAGCAAATCAAGGAGTTGCGTCGGTCAGTGCAGGCGTTGAACCAGCCGAAAACAACGGCTTCGTCGCGCCCTGCTTCGCCTTCGCAGGTCGATACGGTGTACATCACCCGGTATGTGCCGCTGTCGTCGAATTCGGCGAATAGTACGCCCGACGCAGTAACACAACGCCCGGAGTCGGTGGCTGAACTGTATGTCCGAACCGAAGTCCCGGCAATGCCCACCGGTCGTTCATCGGGTCAGTCTGTTACTGCAAAACCCTCTTCTAACTCAACCCTTTCGAGACCTACAGTGGCCTATGAAAAAAACAATACATCCCGTCAGACCAATCCAGTAACATTACCCGCCCAGAACAATCAGACGCTGCCGAGTGACAATATCTCCCGGATTGCCCCATCCGTTCGACAGACCGAGACTGTTTCCGGCAATCCGCCGAACGTAGCTACTTCGGAAGGCAATAGTCAGATCATACGTGCCGAGCCGCCAACTGAGCCAGCTACGGAAGCGATCCAGATCAATGCGCTTGCCAGTAAAGTGATGCTACCCGAATCGGTTGATTGGGGTAAAGCACTGAACCGCCGGGCCAGGCCGATTCGGGAGCAGGCCGTGGCAGCTACGATCCGTGAAAATCAAACCGCGCCTGAGAGCCAGCCCGTAAAGACGCCTGTTCAGTTCCGATTGGGCGTAGCGTCCGACATAAACCGCTTGGCCTGGTCAGTGGGTGCTGTTGGTGAATTGGTTATCGGCAAAAACTGGGTAATCGGCTTAGGATTAGTTCGAAGCAACCAGCTTATGGGCCGCTTTCTGACTGATTTTGAGTTCAATACCCAAACCAGACGCGATTTTCGGCGCGAATTCGCCCGTGGTCTCGACCCCCGGCGCGAAGTACTCAACATCGATGTGCGGCAGGTACAATTGCAGATTCCGATAACGTTGTCGTACCGGGTGCCGCTAAGTCGGTCGGTGGCTATTGCGCCCAACATCGGCACCTATATCAGCCTAAGCAATCGCGAAACCGTGTCATTCTATTACCGCGAGGCATTCAACAAGTTTGATGAAGCTCGTTTCAGCGACAATCGCCCGGTTGAACTAATGAACAATTACACGGTCGGAACCAATCTGGAGTGGCAGCGCGGCCATTGGGCTGCTCAGGGCGGGCCACTACTCACTGTACCGCTCAAAACCACTCCCCGGTGGGAAGCCAGCACGGCATTAGGTGCGCGGCTTCGGGTCATGTATGTGTTTTAAAAAACTATGCCACCCCTGCACGGAGTGGCATAGTTGCTATTGAGCCGACACGCGCCAGATGCGACCGGCAGCATCATCGGCTACGAGCATTGAGCCATCGGAAGCCACTGTTACGCCCACGGGTCGGCCATGTACGTCTTTATCCTGACCTGCCACAAAGCCCGTCAGGAAATCTTCGGGTTTACCCGGTTTGCCATCGCTGAACGGCACGAAAACGACTTTGTATCCCGAAAATTCGGAACGATTCCAGGAGCCGTGCTGCCCAATAAATGCGCCATTTCGGTACTTCTCCGGGAAGGTTTTGCTGTCATAAAACGCCAGTCCCAGCGAAGCCGTATGCGCGCCCAGCGGCACATCAGGCATTACTGCCTTTTTGACCAAATCAGGGCGTTCTCCCTTCCGGCGCGGGTCTTCGTTCGGCCCGAAATAACTGTACGGCCAACCGTAAAATGCACCTGATTTTACGCTCGTCAGGTAATCGGGCACGAGGTCATCGCCCAGCTCATCGCGCTCATTCACAGCCGTGTACAATGTCTGGGTTCCGGGGTGCCAATCCATGCCCACAGGGTTGCGCAGGCCGCTGGCATAGATGCGTTCGCCGGTGCCGTCGGGGTTGATTTCGAGAATACAGGCCCGGCGCACTTCGTGTTCCATACCGTTCTCGCCCACGTTGCTGCCCGACCCTACCGATACATAGATTTTCTTCCCATCGGGGCTGGCAAGCAGGTTGCGCGTCCAGTGATTATTATATCCACCGGCGGGCAGATCCAGAATTTTCTTCCCTGCCGATGTCATTTTGGTTTGCCCGGCCTTGTACGGAAACATGAGCAGCGCGTCGGTGTTAGCAACGTAAAAGTTATTGCCCAGTACGAGCATCCCGAATGGCTGATTCAGTCCGGTCAGAAACGTTTCGCGCTGGTCGGGTTTGCCGTCGTTGTTGGTATCGCGCAGAAGGGTGATGCGGTTTGCGCTTTCGCCCGACCGCTCCGATTTGTTGCGGCCCGTTACGGCACTCACTACTTTTTTAACACCTTTGCGCTCGGTATTCGACTCAGCCACAAACACGTCGCCGTTGGGAGCCACGTAAATCCAGCGCGGGCTTTCCAGATCACGGGCGTATTCGGTCACGCTAAAGCCCGCCGGAGCCTGGGGCGTTTTACCATCGGGCCAGCCAACAACCTTGCTGAACTTTGTCGATGATTTCGTGGCATAGGGCGCAGGCAGTTCGAGCGGCTGGGCCGTTGTTTGCACCGAAGCACCCGTCGCATTTTCGTCTTTTTTCTGACCACAGGCCAGCAGCGTAGCAACCAGAGCTAAACAAAAGAAGGGACTTGCTCTCATAACGTTGTGTTTATACTAATTTGATTTTAATTGCCACATGGCTGACGCGGGTGAGACGCAAAGGGTTGCGTCTCTACAATCGACCATCCGGCGTAGAGACGCAACCCTTTGCGTCTCACCCGCGCCAGCCAGCAAACCCTTTGCGTCTCACCGCGTCAGCCATCCGCTACACCTGATTCAATTTTGTATTAAATCAAGAATGGTTAACAGAAACGAATGCGCCACTATCGGAAGTAACGACACTCGTCTCTATTAACCATTATTCCCTCTACCCGGTTTTAACTACTCTTTCTTCGCCGATAATTCCGTACCCTGAATGGTCAGCGTGAGGCCCGTAACGGCTTTTGTGGCTGCGTCGCGAATAAACGTGATGATAGAACCGTATGAACTGGTCGATTGATACATATCGGCTTTGGGCTGCTTGACTAATTTGTTTTTGCCGTAGCTATCGGCTTCGCCAAATAACTCGCCCTTCTCAGCCGTGACCGCAAATTTGTTTATTGGGCTACCGCTGCTAAACGTATATGAGCCAGCGTAGGCACTGAGCGAATCGGTAGTGGCGGTTGTCTGCGCCTGAGCAGCAGCAGATACGGCGAACAGCAGCGTCAGGCAGAATAGTATTGTTTTCATCGATTGGTTGGCTTGGTTTGTCTGATTACAAGGTTACAGAAAATTGGGCATACGGGATTGGCCCTTTATAAAAAACTTCGCTGACGGCTTCCATGCCGAATCGTCGGTAAAAGTCAGCCGCGTCGAGCCGGGCGTCGCACCAGAGCGTAGAGGCACCCAGCCGCCGGGCTTCGGCAATGACGTGGTTCATCAACTGTGTACCGATACCCTGCCGCTGCCGGTCGGGCCGGGCGGCAAACTTCCGAAAGCGGGCAACGTTTCCCTCGACAAACAGCGAGATGACAGCCACTAATTCGTCGGCCTGAAACGCGCCGTAGTGATGTCCCTCGGCATCATTCTCCACTTTTACATAATCGAACGGCTTGTCTGGCCACAGCACGGCGTGGCGGAGCGGGTACGTCTGTTCGGGCGCGATGGGTCGAATCGTTATCATCAGAATGGCAGTTTTCCCAAATCAACATTTCCGCCGGTTAAAATAATACCGATTTTTTGCCCTGCGAAGCGATCCGGGTGTTTCAAAACAACGGCCAACGGCACGGCGCAGGAAGGTTCGACAATGATTTTCATACGCTCCCAGATCAGCCGCATGGCCGCGATGATTTCGGGATCAGACACGGTCAGAATATCGGTAACGTGCTGACGGATGATGCTCAATGTTCGGTCGCTGAGGGTGGTTAGCAGGCCATCGGCAATGGTATCTACAAACGGTGCTTTTTCGACCTGCCCGCTCCGAAACGACAGCACAGCATCAGCCGCACCTTCGGGTTCGCCCGCTACGACGCGCGTTATGGGCGAGAGATAATGAGCTATGAGGGCCGTGCCGCTCAACAGTCCTCCCCCACCCACGGGGGCCAAAATCGTATCCAACGGTGCATCGGTTCCAATGTCTTCAATTAATTCTTTGGCGGCTGTAGCCTGCCCGGCAATCACGCGCTCATCATCGAACGGATGTACCAGCACGGCCCCCGTTTGGGCGATCACGTCGCGCACACCCTGTTCGCGGGCTTCGAGCGTTGGCTCACACTCAATCACTTCGGCACCGTAATCACGCACGGCATCTTTTTTCACCTGCGGGGCTGTACGCGGCATTACGATGTAGGCGGGCATACCCACCTGCCGGGCCGCATAGGCCACCGCCTGTGCATGGTTGCCCGACGAATGCGTGGTGATGGCCGTTCCTTCACGGTTTTGGGCCACCTGCAACACAGCATTCACACCACCCCGCGCCTTGAATGCCCCGATTTTCTGAAAGTTCTCGCATTTGAAATACAGGTCGGCCCCGGCGCGTTGGTTTAAGGTATGATTGGTCAGCACGGGCGTTCGGTGGATGTAAGGCCGAATGCGGTCGTGGGCGTCGCGGATAGATTCGAGCGAAATCATGCTTTGTGTTCATTGGTCAGGGTTCAAAGTTTACCATTCAAAGTTTATTGTCCAAAAACCTTGACCAATGACTATCGAACGATGAACTTTGAGCCTTAGAAACCGCTAAACCTTTTTTGGGTATGACACTCAACCGCCGTTTATTTATTGCACAGATTACCGGAGCCGCTGCCGGGCTGGCCTTTCTGCCCGATGCCTTTGCCGCTCCGGCGAAGAAAAAAATGTTCTTCGACATTTCGCTGGCCGAGTGGTCGCTCCATAAAGAACTGTTTGCCAAAAAGATAACGAACCTCGATTTCCCCGGCCTTGCCCGCAAAGAGTTCGATATCAGCATCGTGGAATACGTCAGCACGTTTTTCAAAGACAAAGCCGAAGATAAAACGTACCTGAACGACTTGCTGGCCCGCTGCAAAGACAACGGCGTGAGCAACCACCTCATCATGATCGACGGTGAGGGCGGGCTGGCCGAACTCGACGCGGCCAAACGCAGTCAGGCGGTCGATAACCACAAAAAATGGGTTGAATGCGCCAAATACCTCGGCTGCAAAACCATTCGTGTAAATGCCTACGGACAAGGCACCGCCGAAGAGGTGCAGAAAGCCGCCATCGACGGTCTGGGCAAGCTGGGCGAGTTTGCCAAACCCGTTGGTATCAACATCATTGTCGAAAACCACGGCGGCTATTCATCCAACGGGCAATGGCTGGCAACGGTCATGAAACAGGTAGGCATGAAGAACGTGGGAACGCTGCCCGACTTCGGCAACTTCTGCATCAAGCGCAACAGCACCGACTGGAAAATCTGCGAAGACCAGTACGACCGCTATCAGGGTACGCAGGAGCTAATGCCCTTTGCCAAAGGCGTTTCGGCCAAAAGCTACGATTTCGACGCGCAGGGCAACTGCATCGAAACCGACTACAGCCGCATCATGAAAATCGTGAAAGACAGCGGCTTTAAAGGCATCGTCGGCATCGAATACGAAGGCGATAAAGACGACGAACGCACGGGCATCCGCAAAACAAAAGCCCTGCTCGAACGGGTTGGCGTTACGGTCTAAACAGTAACGCGGGTGGAAATCCGCATGGTACCAAACTAACGAATGCGGGTTCCCATCCGCGTTACTTCATGCAAACGACTCAACTCCTTACCGCTAATTTTATTGGCAACGACGCAGTTACTGGTGACAATGACGTGTTTCAGGCATTTGCCCCCGCGCAGGGTGAAACACTGGCCGATGAGTTTACCAACGTAACGCCCGAACAGGCTGATCTGGCCGTTGAAAAAGCGGCTGCTGCCTTTGGGCCATACAGCCGACTGCACCCGCACGAACGCGCGACTTTTATTGACGCCATTGCCGCTGAAATCGACGCGCTCGGCGACGCGCTCATTGACCGCGCCGTGCTGGAAAGCGGCCTGCCCACGGCCCGCCTGACGGGCGAACGGGGCCGCACTACGGGGCAACTGCGGCTGTTTGCCAATCTGTTGCGCGAAGGCTCGTGGGTCGATGCCCGCATCAACCCGGCCCTGCCCGACCGGCAGCCTTTGCCCCGCCCCGATTTGCGCCGGATGCTGGTGCCACTCGGCCCGGTGGTGGTGTTTGGCGCGAGTAATTTTCCGCTGGCGTTTTCGGTGGCCGGGGGCGATACGGCTTCGGCACTGGCCGCTGGCTGTCCGGTGGTGTGCAAGGCGCACCCGTCGCACCCCGGCACGTCGTCGCTGGTGGGGGTAGCCATTGCGCGGGCGGCAGAAAAAACGGGGATGCCCGATGGCGTTTTTTCGCTGCTCCACGCCGACAATGAAGTGGCGCAGAGTTTGGTAGCGCATCCGGCCATCAAAGCGGCAGGCTTTACGGGGTCGCGCCGGGGTGGACTGGCTTTGTTGCGCGTGGCGCAGGAACGGCCCGAACCGATTCCGGTATACGCTGAAATGAGCGCGGTAAATCCGGTAGTGATTCTGCCCGGAGCCATTGCCGACAATGCGCCAAAGGTAGCGGCTGGTTTGGCGGCTTCGATTACGCTCGGCGTTGGGCAGTTTTGTACCAATCCTGGTCTGGTGTTTTTGCTGGAGTCAGACCAAACCGAAGCGTTTCTGGAGACCGTGGCCGAGAAAATACGGGCGTCGGCTCCGGCTACGATGCTCAACGCGGGCATTTGTTCGGCCTATCAAAAAGGCGTTCAGCACATTCGGGTTATGCCAGGCGTTCACCTGCTGGCCGAAGCCGACACCGACGCCGACCCAACCCGCACCGAAGGCCGGCCCGCCGTGCTGACCACCACAACCCCGCTTTATCTGAGTAATGACGAACTGAGTCAGGAAATCTTCGGTCCCAGTTCATTGATCGTGGTTTGCCAGGATGAAAGCGAACTGGCCGAATGCATCGCGTCGCTGGAGGGGCAGCTTACGGCCACGCTTTACGCCACGCCCGACGAACTGCGCCCATCGGCTTACAACTGGATTGACCTGTTGCAGAACAAAGCTGGTCGCGTACTGTTTGGCGGCTTCCCAACGGGCGTAGAAGTGGCCGAAGCCATGACCCACGGCGGCCCCTTCCCGGCCACCACCGACAGCCGCACTACCTCCGTTGGCACGGCGGCTATTCTGCGCTGGGTGCGGCCCATCACCTATCAAAGTTTCCCCGACGAGCTATTGCCATTAGCTTTGCAGAATGCCAACCCCCTCGGCATCTGGCGAAATGTGGACGGAGTGATGACGAAATAGGCTGGTGAATTCATAAGCGAAGTACACATGTGCAACAGCATTTGTCGCCTATCTATTTACTTGGAACCGTTAGAATGTGTATACTTGTGCATCGGCTCAACACGCGTACTTTGCAATTATTGAAATACAGACTAATGATTCAACGCTTAATGTCAAATATGTGATTACCAATCGTTTAACATTAAGCGTTATTGCGTACAATAATACGTTGGGCGGTCGCCATCCGTGAGCGTTCATTTCCGGGTTTCGCGCGACAGGTTGCTGGCCGCTGGAGCTGTCGGGCGGTCTGTTGGGGTGCCTCGGCTGACAAATAGCACTTACGTGAGTTTGGGGCCTTTTTCCGTGTTTCGGCTTCCGGTTGACCAGCCGCACTTGCGTAAGTGGCAGACTTTATTGTTATTGGTCAGAGGGTTCTATCTCGGTCAGTTCGTTATGAATGTCCATTTTAACCAATGTATTTGCCCCTCTCTCTTCTTCGTATTCTTGGAGTAATGAAACTAAAAAATTGTCGCCTATATCCAAGGTTTGCAGTGGCCCTCTTTTGGGATAAACATATAGGAGACAGATTTCATCTGTCTGAGTATCGGCAAATGCAATGAGTCTGAATCCGTTGCTTTTACTCAGCTTTAAACTTGAATGAGCCACCCTAATCTTTAGAGCATAACGCGTTTCATTTTTTAGCAACTGAACGTTGCTTTTAGTCAGAGTAGTGACATCCTTGCCGTCCAACTCATTGCAAATATCAACCTTACATGAAATATAATTATGCTTGGGTTTCTTGTAGAGTTGCCTTAAAGCATCACGAAACTTTTTTGTAGAACTTACAATCAAATCTAAAGACGACTAAAGAGTGATAGCAAATTTGAATTAGCTTTATAAGTTACATGAACGTTGATTGTATCTGAAATAATTTCTTTCAGTTGCGCCACTTGCTCGCTGTAAGACCGGATTGCAACACCCATTGCAGGGGCAAATGCACTTTTCTCTAATTTAATCCGTGTTTTAGTCACAGCATTAAGCAAACTCTTTAGCGATGGAAGTGCGTTATATACAGAATTACTATTTAAGTTGAGTTCAAGTATCAACTTTTCGTTTAAGTCACTAAATTTGGCAGTGAAGTCGTTGAAATCAGCAGATAATTCATTGGCTAAGTCAAAGTATTCGTCTGAACCAATTGCTATCCTTTCGCTGCTTCGCTTTGAAACGGCTTCGTTTTCTTGAAAAACTTCACAAATCGTTTCTTCTATAGCAACCATCTCTCAATTAAAATTTGCGTTACTTTGTTACGGGTGTTCTACGACTGCCTGTTACAAAGTAACGCAAATTTTCGGAACTTCGTTTAAAAATTTTAGCAACGAAACAGGTACAGCTTTTCGCTCCGCGCTGCCACCTCTCGTTCGACAGGTTGCAGGCCGATAGGTCGGAGTTGAGGCTCCCAACACGTCCATGTGTGTAAAGGCTTCCTTCGGTCGCCATCACCACATGGGGGCGTTGGTGTTCGTCTAAGCCGGGCTTTCGTATGACAGGCCGCATGTCCCGATTGGGCAGCTCTATACTCCCATTTCAGCGTTTCGGGCGACACTGCGAACACCCCGATTGGGTAGTTTTAGGCTTCCATGTCTGGGTCTTGTCGGCGACAGACTAACCACCCCTATAACACTATTTTTATACTAAATTAGCTCTATGAAAATTCAAGAGATGAGCAATGAGGCTTTGCTCAAACGGAAAAAGATAACAGAAGTCGCAACGGCTACACTCGCTGGCTTGCTTACGGTCCTGCTGATTGCAGCCCTATTTCTGTGCTTCACAAAGGAATTATCCATTGGACTCTCCTTGGTCATCATTCCTTTGGCTTTGTCTCCTATTCTGTACATCAACATCAATGACGTGAGAATTGTCAAGAGGGAGCTACAGAATCGAAACCAAGTGCTTTGACTCCGCTTCGCATAAGATGATTTTGGGTGACAAGTATTACGCGTCCTGAGAGGTAGTTACACATCAATCCCATAAGTGAACCACGCCCCGATATAGTATTAGTTTACGTAGTAATTGAACCCCGTGTTCTCAATAGTAAATTCATACACGCTACCGTCATGCTGAGAATATTCCTGACCTTAGCCTTTATTCATGTTAGCTTTAGTGGTAAAAGTCAGTCTGTACTTGACACCCTAACCTATCAGGAAAAAGTTCGGGGCATTTCTACCTTTTGGAAAGAAGCAGCCTACAACTTTGTTTTTTTTGACAAGATCGCTGTCGATTGGGACAGTGCTTATTGCGCTTATCTACCGCGAGCAATAGCTGCCAAGAATGTACTCGAGTACTATCAGGTACTCTCTGACTTTGCCACTTTGTTAAAGGACGGCCATACCGGCATTTTTACACCTGACTATTTTTGGAAGGAAATAGGCCCTCCTCCTCTCCAATTACGCCGAGTTGGAAGCAAATATTTTGTCTCCCGAATTGATGAGCGTTTAGTCGATGAAATCGCTGTTGGTACTGAAGTCATTCGCATCAACAACGAAATGCCTTCTGATTTTCTCGCACGACGAAATTCATTGAATGGCTTGAAAGGCACGGAGCTAACGTTCACTTTTCAAGACAATCTAAAGCAGTCTTATTCAAAAACCCTGAAACGTGTTGCAGGCAAAGAGCAAGTAAACTATCTCCCGCCCTTGACTTGGGTGCCCTTTCAGCATAAGCAGTTAAATCAGACAATGTATTATGTCAGGATTAACACATTCGCCGACAGTACAGTAGTAGCCAGATTCAGAGATATTTTACCCCAAATTCAACAAGCAAAATATCTGATTCTGGACGTTCGTGAAAATGGAGGTGGCAACAGTATGTATGCCCGTAAGATTGCGGAGCATTTAGTTGATAGAGACTACGTTGTAGGGTCTGCCTGGCGGGCGAGGGTACATAACTCAGTCAAAAAAGCTTACGGATCTTTTGCCGCAGCAGGTTATAAGAGCAAAGAAACCATTGAAAACAAGGACTACTTTTTCAATACTAATTGGGAGTTTCACCCTGGCGATACAACCCGTATTTCTAATGAGGTTACGAAAGTTAAAATTCCGATTCTGGTTCTGATAGGCCCACGAACCTTTTCGGCTGCGGAGGATTTTCTAATTTATTTAGATGGCTCTAAACATATCCAAACTTTGGGTCAGTCGACTGCTGGTAGTTCCGGACAGCCATTGTTACTCAAATTACCTAAAGGGCTATCGGCAAGAATCTGCTCAAAACGAGACACATACCCAGACGGACGGGAGTTTATCAATATTGGTATCAAGCCAGATATATTTGTCGAAAAACGTGCAGAGGATTATTTGAGTGGGATAGACAGCGAATTACAAGCAGCTATCAATCATCTTATAGATCAGCGCAGATGATTGATGATTGAAGTTTTTTGCTCCGTGTTAAAAGACGTGAACTCCTGAGTACAGACCAACGAATTGTCAATAGTCTATGACCATTGTACGCACTTTGCCATGCTCGAATTTGTACACGTGGTTTAGTTGTTGATCGCTCAACACCTGGCCGCTCAGGTCTTTAATAACCTGACGAACTTTGATGGCAATTTGACCGTCGGGCTTGGTCTCAAACGAGAGGGGTTCTACTGTAGGGTCGATTTGTTGCCATTGGCGAAGCCAGTAGGCCCGTACTTCATCATGGCCCGACACATAGCCCCCCTCCCAGCCGTTCGGCCAGGCCACATCGGTGTGCATGTGCGCTACTATCGCATCAATGTGGCGAGCATTGAAATCCTTGTAAAGTTGACGCAAAAGTGGCTGATAATCCATGACTTGACGAACGGTTTTGGTTTCATTAGTTGGTAAACCAAAAGTAGGCCAAGCTCAACACAGCCAAGTGTCGGTAACGATTGAGATTTTGACGGATTTGCTTGAGACTGCTCCAGTAGTTTTTACTGTCTATTTCAAGCTTCCCATCCCGCCATCTACGCCAATCACCTGCCCGGTAATCCACCCTGCCTGATCGGAAAGCAGGTAAGCAGCCATACCGGCAATGTCGGCAGGAGAACCGTAGCGGCTTAGTGGGTGACGTTTGTTGGCAGCTTCGCGTTTGGTATCGTCGGCGAGCAGAAACTGAGCCATTGGCGTATCGGTCAGAGACGGGGCCACGGCGTTGACGCGGATGTTGAACGGCGCAAATTCTGCCGCCAGCGACTTTGCCAGCCCTTCAACCGCCGATTTCGCTACCGATACCGACGAGTGCATACCCATACCAAGTTTCGAGGCCACCGTGCTAAACAGCACAACACTGGCTGCTTTCGACTTTTTCAACGCCGGATACGCAGCATGAATCACCGATACCGCACCCAATACGTTGATTTGCAAATCATGTTGAAAATCGCTGATTGTCAGCCGCTGAAACGGCTTGAGATTAATGGTGCCGGGGCAATAAACCAACCCGTGCAACACGTCGGGGAGTTGGCGGTCCGGCGTTCCGGTAAATGCATCGGTGGCCGGGGTTTGGCTTGCTGCATCCCACGTAAAATGGGTGGATTGAATGCCGTCGGGTTGTGTCCGACCGGCGGTGAAGAGCGTAGCACCCTCCTGTTGAAGCTGTTGCGCCAGCGCGTGGCCGATGCCCGAACTCGCGCCAACGATCAAAATGTTTTTCATTAAACGAGTTGTGAAGTTGTACGATTGTGAAGTTGTAAAGTCCATTCGGTAAAGCGTGTGCTTCAGCCAACTTTACAACTTCATAACGTTACAACTTTACAACCCATCAGATAGTTACGTTCGAGCAACTGATATAACGCAGAAACTCCTGCCGGGTAGCTTCGTCCTCAAACTTGCCGCCGTAAGCTGCCGTGATGGTAGAACTGTTTACGTCATGCACGCCCCGTGTCGATACACAGAGGTGTTTGGCGTCAACGATAACCGCAACATCTTCGGTTTCAAGTACTTTCTTGAGTTCGTCGGCAATCTGCACCGTCAGGCGTTCCTGCACCTGCGGGCGTTTGCTGAAGTACTCCACAATCCGGTTCAGCTTCGACAAACCGATCACTTTCCCGCTCGAAATGTAAGCAACGTGTGCTTTACCGATAATGGGTACAAAGTGATGCTCGCAGTACGTCTGCACCAGAATATCCTTCTCTACCAGCATTTCGTTATACCGAAACTTGTTATCGAAGAGCGTCGGCGCGGGCTTATTTTCAGGATTTAGCCCCCGAAAAATCTCTTTCACGTACATTTTAGCTACGCGCCGGGGCGATCCTTTCAGACTATCGTCGGTGAGGTCGAGCCCCAGAATACCCATGATTTCGCGAAAGTGTTCTTCAATCAGGTCAATTTTGGTATCGTCGTCCAGATCAAAAGCATCGGGGCGCATGGGCGTATCAATTGAGGCTGCACCATGTTCATCGCCAATAGCATCAATGAGTTGATCAACGTCATGACTATGGCCGTTGAGGGTGTGGCCGTTGTGCTTTCCATTCAGGTGATTTCCGTTAAGCGGGGTATTCGACGAAATTCCGTTCAGTTTCATATAATTTGACTTTTAGGTCTAAGCCCTCGCTTAGCTGATTGCGTAGAATGTTGTAAATGACAATGGCAATGTTTTCTGCCGATGGGTTCAAATCGGCGAACTCTTCGGTGTCCATGTTGAGGTTTTTGTGGTCGAACCGATCCGTAACGTGTTCTTTAATAAGGTCGCTAAGCACCTTCATATCAACGACGTAGCCGGTTTCAGGATCAACCGGGCCAGTAACCTGTACGATTAGCTCGTAGTTATGGCCGTGGTAATTGGGGTTGTTGCACTTGCCGTACACGCGGGCATTTTTCTCGTCCGACCAGTTTGGGTTATTCAGACGGTGAGCCGCGTTGAAGTGTTCTTTGCGAAACACAGCAACCCGTGGGGCATCGGCCCAAGATGTTGTCATAGAAGCGAGGAATCGAAAAATGGTTCGATCAACCTGTCGTTACAAAGTATGTGTACAACACAGGCAGACGGCAGGGTGTTGAACATTAACAGCCCTTTAGTGTGCGAATGGTACTGAAATAACCCAGAAATCACGTATTCTGTTCAACTTTTATCTCCAAAAATTAAACAAGCTATCTTCAGTACACTTATACAACAAGGGGGGCTGGCTCTTTGTTCCTGAGGGATCTGGAGGGTATTTGAATCGTGCAACTCGCCTGACGATACCCCGCCCTAAGAGATGCCCGCTGGCGCAAAACTGACTCTGCCCAAGACAAATAGATGGGTTAAAAAACAGTTCATCAAACTCACCCTTGAACTTAATAAAACCGTCACTTCGCCAGCACAAACGACCGAACGGGCTGATTCGTTGCGCCGACGAGCAGAGCCGTTTTGCCGCCAATCTGTACCGCTGCCAGATCGCGCACGTCGCCGTTCCAGAGTAGACCCGACAGCGGCATCGGCACGTATCGGAATTGACCTTTACCGACATTCAGGAAGAGTTGCCCCCGATTGGCGTCGGATTTGCCGAGCCGGACGCGGTTGTGTTCGCGGTTACCGCCAATGAGCAGGTCGGGCCGACCGTCATGATTTACGTCGGTTGTGGTCAGGGCGTAGACGGGTGCAAACTGCGCTTCGATGGGCAACGGTTTCGCCACAAACCGGCCTTTCTGGTTGTGCAGCAACACGGTTTGGAGTTGAGCGGCTTGTGCTTTCAGTGCTTTTGCCAGTTCGTCGGTGCTGAACAGGTCGGTTATGGTAGCATTGGCATAGTGGGTATAATCCGTGAATTTTTTACGGAGCGTACCAACCTGATCGAGCATTTCATCGCGGGCGTTAAATGGATACAGTTTCCCGCCTTCGTAAGTAGCCAGCATGGGCAACCGCGTCCCGGCGGCATTCTCGATACCATAAAGCGTAAGCGGTTGCGTTGGCGTGGCCCGCAGTTGGCTATTCAGTCCGGCATTTCCGGCCACTATGTCGGGCCAGCCGTCGCCGTCAAAGTCCTGAACGAGCAGCCGATTCCAGCAGCCCGTTAGCTCCGACAAACCACTGTTGTAGGCATTCAATCGTCCGTTTTTCCAGGAAAGCATTTGCACCGGCCCGAAGTCGGTTGCCACAACCAGTTCCGGTTTTCCGTCACGGTCGAGGTCGGCGAAGGCGGCATCCGTTACCATACCGAGCGTTCTGAGCGCGGGGTGCTGCGTCGTAACGTCCGTAAACGTTCCTTTTCCATCATTAATCAACAGCCGACTTTCCGGGGATTCGGGATAATGCCCCGGCGTAACCCGCGCCCCAACAAATACATCGCGGTCGCCATCCTGGTCAATGTCGGCCACGCGCACACAGGACGCCGACACGCGAAGGTCGGGTAAAAGGGCTTTGCTAAGTTGCCCCCGGCCATTGTTGAGGTAAAGCCGGGCTTGCAAACGCGGGTCATTGGGCGGCAGTTCGTAGCCTGTGCTGACCACGATCAAATCAAAATCGCCATCACTATCGGCATCGAACCAGTCGGCTCCCGCATCCTGACAGGCGTTGTCGGCCTGCAAGGCAGGCTGTGGCATCGGCACCAATCGCCCGGCCTGCTGCACAAACACCTGCCCACCCTGACCGCGACCTCCGCCCACAAACAGGTCGGTTTGCCCATCGCCGTTGGCGTCTCCGGTGGCAAAACGTGGGCCGGTTGTCGAGAGTTTGTAGGGTAGCAGCGGCTGTATTTTAAAGTCGTTTACAGCCGGTTCGGCATTGGTCCAGTCGAGGAGGGAAACCCGTTGCCAGTTGACCTTAGCGATGGGTGGCTCGGCAGCTTGTTCTGTTGGCGCGTAGCGTACTGCCAACTGCACCCCCGTACCGGGCTGCACCTGCTGCGTTTTGCCATCGGCCCAGCGTATCCGCACGGAATCGGCACGCGCAGTTTTACCCAGGCCAAAAACGAGCGGGCCGTACATAGCCGACTGAAATCCGCGCACCGGCATGAACTCCTGCACCTGCATTCGCCCCGCTGCCCAGACGCTCACCCGCGCCCCCACCAGTGCGGCAGGGTTAGGGCTTCGTAGCTGAATCGTCAGGGAACGGGAGGCAGCCTTTTTGTCGGTCTGATTTTTGTAGATGCCCGCTTCCGCATTGACGTTGTTGACGACCAAATCGAGATCGCCATCGTTGTCTAAATCCGCGTATACCGCCCCGTTCGACTGACTCGGCTCATCGAAACCCCAGTCGGCGGTTTTGTTGTCAAACGTCAGATTTCCGGCATTTCGATAGAGGTAATTAGGTTCGTTGATGGCGGGCATCTTAGCAATCACGGCCATTTCATCAGCAGGCTGGCCAGTTTGCTTTGCTTTCAGTTGCTCATCCATCGTGAATTTCAGGAACTCCATGTTTGTGTAATCGCGGGCATAGCCGTTGCTCACGAACAGGTCTTTCCAACCATCGTTATCAAAATCGGCGAACAGCGCGGCCCAGCTCCAGTCGGTATTCGACACGCCCGCAAGCTGGCCGATTTCAGAAAAAACTGGCACACTCCCCTCCTCGCCCATGTTCACCTGCAACATATTCCGCATGGTCTGGTGGTGAAAACCGGCCCGCAGCAGTTGCTCGTATTTGTCGTAATTATCATCGCCCGACGTGAGTTTAATGCGCTCGTTGCGTTCGGGCAACATGTCGAGCGTAAGCAAATCGATCAGGCCATCGTTGTTTACGTCGGCAGCATCGCTACCCATCGAATACAGCGACGTGTGGCCCATCGCATCCCGCACCGACTCGCGAAATGCCGGTGTGCCGGAGCGTCCATTTTGCTGATTGATGTACAGATAATCGTTCTCGTTGTAATCGTTCGAGACATACAGATCAAGCCAGCCGTCGTTGTTGAAATCGCTTACGGCCACGCCCAGCCCAAAGCTCAGCACATTGCTCACCAGCCCCGAACTGGCCGATACGTCCACGAATTTACCGCCCTGATTTTGAAAGAGTTTACTGGCGTAGTCAGGGTTATTTTGTTGCTTGAAATCGCCGATCATCCGGCTGAAACCGGCGTACTCCTGCACCGAATGATTAAGCAGAAAACAGTCAAGATCACCGTCGCGGTCGTAATCGAAAAAGGCTGCCTGTGTGCTGTAGCCGGGGTCGTCTAAGCCGTAGTCGGCAGCTTTTTCAGAAAAGGTTACCCCACCCAAACCCTCCCCGTTAGGGAGGGCTTTACGGCCATTGTTTATGAAGAGCAAGTTTCGGCGCAGACGGGGGTTTGAGGCAGCCGACCGGCATACGTAGATATCGAGCCAGCCATCGGCATTGATATCGACTAATGAAACGCCGGTATTCCAGCCATCGGCGGCACCTACGCCTGCTTTTTCGGTAATGTCTTCAAAGTCAAAATCGCCCTTATTAAGGTATAATTTGTTGGCGGTCAGGTTGCCGGTAAAGTACAAATCCGTCAGGCCATCGTTGTTGAAATCGCCCGCAGCCACGCCACCACCGTTATAAAAATAGCTGTATTTCAGTACGTTAAAATCTGCTGATTCGGTCAGCGCATTGGTAAATGTGATATTGGTTTCTGACGATGATAGCTTCTCGAATAGCGTGTCCCGGCGTTGACAGGAGGTTAGTAGGATGAACAAATAAAGGAGCTTTTTCATAAGGGAGTCAAACGCAGAGAACGCAGTGTAAAGCGCAGAGGGCGCAGAGAAAATCTCCGTGTTCTCTGCGCTCTAACTCTGCGTCCTCTGCGTTTAAATCAATTTTAATTCTTATCCCACCACAACGGCGTAGTAACCTTATCGGGGCCACCGAGCAGTGCTTCGGCGGCTTTCACGGCATCGGCGTTGGTTTCGCGCTCCAGCAGCAGGAACGGAATCCGGCGGGGCCGCGCACCAGCCGCGAGGTCAGCATTCTCGTTGTTGGCAACCGGGTACAGGGGCGGGAACTTCGTCCGGCGATATTCGGCCCAGGCTTCGATACCATCAGGATACAGTGCCAGCCATTTCTGGGTGCCAATCTGTTCGCGCTGCCGGGCTGCAGCAGCCGCCCAGCGTACCGGCGTAGTCGATAGCGCAGGCGAGTTGATACCGTCGTTCGGGGCCACCGGTGCTTTGTCTGAGTTGATATAGGCCGTAATGGCGGCTGCGTTGGTAACACCCCATTGGTTCATTGATGCGGTGATCCCTTTTTCATACAATTCCTTCGCGGTGCCGCCCATATTCCAGCCATTGACCGCACCTTCGGCCCGCAGGAAAAAAGCTTCGGCAGCGTGCATCACGTTCTGCGGAGTTGAGCCAATGGAGGTCCAGGCAGCTCCCCCACCCGACACCCACCGCGCCCCTACGTTCGAGGTAGCGTTGTTGCCGTTGGCAGCAATGCCCAACTGTGCGGGCGTCAGGCCGTTGCGCAGCCCTTCAAAGGTTCCGGTGGCGGTGGCAGGCTGGAAATAAACGCCCACGCGCGGGTC
Organism: Spirosoma montaniterrae; assembly: GCF_001988955.1. Classification (NCBI taxonomy): domain Bacteria; kingdom Pseudomonadati; phylum Bacteroidota; class Cytophagia; order Cytophagales; family Cytophagaceae; genus Spirosoma; species Spirosoma montaniterrae. The sequence goes on from NZ_CP014263.1 coordinate 2,885,182, forward strand.
TTCGTAGCCTTTCAGCACCGATTCCATAGCCGCGCTCATCCGAAACTCGTTCCAGATGGCAATGCGCGAGAGGCCGTTGAAGTCATTGTTCGGTTCGCTTTTGGTCATCAGCGCATCGTCGGCAACGGCTTCCAGCACGCCCCCGGCTACAGCCGCTTCAGCCTGCGTTTTTGCCAGCGCGGGGTTTACGGCTGATACCCGCATGGCTAACCGCAACTGCAATGTGTTGGCAAACCGAATCCATTTGTTCACGTCACCTTTGTAGATCAAATCGAACGTACCAAACGGTTTTTCTGCCGTTTTGCCTTTCAGCACCGTTGTTGCTGCATTGAGCCGCTTGAAGAAATCTTCGTAGATTTTATCCTGCGCGTCGTATTTCACCGACCGGGCCGGTTTGCCCGCATCGAAATACGGAATGGGACCGTAATAGTCGGTGAGCCGGTGAAACGTGTACACCCACCAGATGTCGGTAAGAGCACGTTCGGCGGTGCCAGCGGCATAGCCTTCTTCCAGCGACTTCAACTGCGGCACGGTTTGGGTGTAAATGGTTGTCCAGCCGCCCCGCAGCCAGTCGAACCGAATCACGTTCCGGTCTGAGGGGAAGTACGTAGCCGAGGTGGCGTAATATTGACTGTACAGGTCGGCAAACAGGTTTTGGGCAATCTGGTAGGTGCCGCCCGCAAACGTAGAGGCTGCCTGCGCCCGCGAAAACAGATATGGCAATTCGTTGGCCGTGAGTGTAACGAGCTTGGTTTTGTCGGTATTGATTTCCGCAAATTTTTCGGTACAGGCCGACATGCCGACCATCGACGCGACCGTCAGGCTGCTCAGCAGTGTTCGTTTTAAAAGTAAGTTCATGGTTCGTGTTACGCGTTAGAATGACAGTTGGAGATTGACACCGACGGAGCGCGAAGCGGGTACGTTACCGTATTCAACACCCTGGAAGTTACCGGCCCCGAGGCTAATGTCAGGATCGAACGACAGCCGACGCGTTGGTACGCCCGGAATGTCGAGTACGGCTTTGCCGCGATAAACGAAGAACAGGTTCCGGCCTACGACCGACAACCGCGCCCGCTTGATGAAGAAGGTGCTCGGCAGATTGAAGCCGTAGCCGAACGTCAGTTCGCGCAGGCGCACGTTGGTGGCGTCGTAGGTGAAGAACTCACCCCACGAGTAGCGACCGCCCGATACCGTAGTCCAGAACGTTTCGGCGTTGATGGCTTTGGTGTTGGTTTCGCCTGTAGCCGTCACACCCGGCAGCACCCAGTTCCCGGCCCGGTTCGCTTCGGTGTAGGCAGCGTTACCGTCAAATGCCAGGTTCGCTTCCGTTCCCGAAGTCATGACCCCGCCAAACCGACCGTCGAATAATACGCCGAGCGTGAAATTGCGGTAGTTGAAGGTGTTTTGCAACCCCAGCAGGAATTTCGGGTTAAAATTGCCAATGGGCAACTGGGCGGTCGTTACCACGGGCTTGCCGCTGGCATCGACCACGAACCGGCCTTGCGCGTCGCGTTGCCAGAGCTGTGTTTCAATATCACCATATGAGCCACCCTCAGCTACAATAGGCGTTGAGGTACGGCCAAACCCGCCCGCCAATGGAGCTTTCTTAATGTCGGGGTGAAGCGAAACGATCTTGTTAACGTTGCGCGATGCGTTCAGCGTAACATCCCAGGAGAATGCGCCTGTGAGCGGCTTAGCCGTTAGAGCCACTTCGAAGCCCGTGTTCTGGATATCGCCAGAGTTGACGTACTGCGACGAGAAACCCGATGCTGGAGCCAGACCAAGTGTCAGCAACTGATTGATTGTATTGGTTTTGTAGTACGTAAAGTCGACACCGAAACGGTTACCTACAAAACGCCAGTCGAGACCGATTTCGAGCGAGTTAGTTAATTCGGGCTTCAGGTCAGGAATAGCCTGCGTAGCGTCGCGCTGAATAAACCCGTTGACACCCCCCTGCGAGAACGAGTACGTCTGCTGAAGCAGATAGGGCGAGGCATCGTTACCCACGCGGGTATAAGCCGCCCGTACTTTGGCGAAACTGATGGCGTCAGGCAGGTTGATCATGTCCGACAGAATGGCCGTCAAACCCACCGACGGGTAGAAGTACGAGTGTGGAGCGGGCAGCGTTGATGACCAGTCGTTACGGGCCGTCAGGTCGAGAATCAAGTAATCGCGGAACGAGAACGTCGAACTGACGAACACGCCATTTACCTGCCGTTGCGACAGCCCCGAACGGGGTTGCAGTGCGCGGGCAAAGCCGAGATCGAACTTATTCGGTATTTGCAGGCCAAAGGCCCGTGCGCCAATAAGTTGGTTAAACCGCTTCGAGAACTGCGCTCCTACCGTGTAGTTCACCTTCAGGTCTTTAGTGATATTGTTGTTTCCCTGGGCAAACAGGTCGATGTTCTGTTCGAGGTTTTGGGTGTCAAATGCCTCAAACGTTCCACCGTTACCGGCAAAGAGCAGTGTGCGGTTATAGAAGCTGATCAGGTTTCGGTCAAAGAACCGGTCGACACTGATACGGCCCGTAAGCGTCAGCCAGTCGGTCAGTTTATAATTGGCCTGCCCCAGCATTGTGACGCGGTTACGCTTTTCGCTGTTGATAGTCCGGTTAATGGTCCAGTACGGATTCATGTAAATCGACGATGAAGTCCAGTAATTTGGCACACCATCGGGCGTCTCGAATGTTTTGATCGATTCGAGGTCAATGCTACGCGGAATCTTGTAGATGTTCATCACAATCCCGCTTTCTTCGCCTACCTTAATCTTGTTGCCGATGTCCTGAAGCATATAGGTAATTTTACCTTCGGTCGAAAAACGGCTACTGAACTGATTACTCAGGCGCAGGTTGAACGTGTGGCGGGTTAGGTCGTTGTTCGGAATCAACCCCTGATTGTAGTTGTGCGTGTACGACAGATACGTCTGCATCTTATCTGTACCGCCCGATACGCCAATGGAATTGTTGGTTGAAACACCGTTACGGAAGAAATCGCGTACATTGTTGGGATACGTGGTGCCACGTGCGCCCCAGCTTCCACTTGCCGTGGCATTCGAGACACCCCCCGCGCCCTGCGTGAAGGTATTCTGCAACTCTGGCAGCAGCATCGGCGATTCGCTCACCACACCGGAGTTGACATCGACCGATATGCGCCCGGCTTTGCCGCGTTTGGTGGTGATAATCATGACACCATTGGCCGCCCGCGAACCGTAGAGTACCGATCCAGCCGCACCTTTCAGCACGTTGACCGACTCAATGTCGTCGGGGTTGATGTTGGCCGCGCCATCAGAGCCGTTGAAGCCACCGAAGTCTGAGCCAACCTGCCCGCCGTTGGAGTTGTCGTACACGACCCCATCGACCACGATCAGGGCGTTGTTAGTGCCATTGAGCGAACGGTTGCCACGCAGCGTTACGCGGGCCGCACTACCCACGCCACCCGCGCCCTGAACCACCTGCAAGCCAGCAATTTTACCTGAGAGCGTATTCACGAAATTGGCATCGCGTACCTGCGTAATGCGCGTACCGTCAATTTGCTGAGCGGCATACGTAAGCGTTTTCGCACTTTTCTCGATACCGAGAGCCGTTACGACTACTTCGCTCAATTGGCGGTTATCGGTAATCAGATTCACGTTTAGCTGACTGGTAGCATCTGTAAACGGAACCTCCTGCGAGGCAAACCCAATAGACGAGAACACGAGCGTGCCGGTTCCGCCAACGTTGATCCGATACGTACCGCTGGCATCGGTGGTGGTGCCGCGCGTAGAACCTTTAAGCTGCACGTTCACGCCCGGCTGCGGCTGTCCCTGGTCGTCACGGACAATACCGCCGATCTGCCGATCCTGCGCCCAAACCGGGCCGGCTACTAACAGAACAAGCGTGATACATCGAAGTAGGAGTTTGTACATAGAATTAAGTGGGGTTAAATGAACGGAGAGAACAATGTTTATTAATTGGCAATATGCGAAATTTTACCTAACTCCACTGAGTATATACCATTACTTTTATGCCGTTTAAAAAAAAAATTTAACAATTCATAGGAAAACCAACGCTACCATTGCTTACTTTGCAATACAAAGTACTTTATTTTAATGAGAGATTTATCATACCCATTGATTTACCAGCCCGATAAGGCTAATGGCGCAATGAGACCGGGCCGTGGTTTGGTGGCACTGGCGGGTTTAGCGGCTGTTTGCATTGGCCTGGTGGCTGTACGAGGCTTGCTCACCGGCAACTGGTGGTTTTTTACGACCCTGACCTGGAATCTGTTTCTGGCGTTTTTTCCGCTGGGCGTGGTGCTGGTGCTGCGCGACCTGCGGGCGGCAGGGTTTCGGCAACGCGCTTTGTTGCTGAGCAGCTTAGCTATTTGGCTGGCGTTTTTGCCCAATGCTCCCTACCTCATCACCGACCTGTTTCATATTCGGTCGGTTGGGCAACCGCTACTTTGGTTCGACACCATGACGTTCTTTCTGTTTGCCCAAACGGGGCTGCTGGCCGGTCTATATTCGCTACTGGTTGTTCACCGGATGCTGCGTCCGTTGCTGGGGGTATGGCAAACGTGGGCCGTGGTGCTGTTATTCCAGGGATTGTCGGGCTTTGGCGTCTACCTCGGTCGGTTTGGGCGGTGGAATAGCTGGGACGTGCTGGCGCAACCTACGTCGCTGTTGCGGGCTATTCTATTGGCCTATCACGATCATCTGAGTATTAAACTAACGCTGGCCTACGGTTTTGTACTGGTTGCGTTGTACGTAGCTTTTCACTGGTACGTTGCGTATGATAAACGGACGTAAAGTGCTACGTAGCTTCCGGTTTGCCGGTCGGGGCATTCTTGATTTGTTCCGTTACGAGAACAACGCAAAGGTGCATCTGCTCGTGGCTGGTCTGGTAGTGCTGGCTGGCTTCTGGCTACGATTGAACCGGGTCGAGTGGGCTATTGTACTTACACAAATCGGATTAGTCTGGGCCGCAGAAGCGTTTAACACCGCCATCGAGAAACTGTGCGATTTTGTGTCGCCGGGGCTGCACCCACACATCAAAACCATCAAAGACCTGTCGTCGGGTGCCGTATTGATCCTGGCCCTCACGGCGGTAGCAGTGGGACTGGTAGTACTGGGCGGCAGGCTGATTGAGTGGTTGAATGGTTGAATGATTGAATGTTGTCAAGACAACCCATTCAACCATTCAACCACTCAACCATTCAATCATTCAATCATTCAATCATTCAACCATTCAATCATTCAACCACTCAATCATTCAATCATTCAATCATTCAACCATTCAATCATTCAACCACTCAATCATTCAACCATTCAACATGTCTGAATCGCGCGAACATCTGCAGACGCTGACGGAAATCCGCAGCCTGATGGAACGCTCTTCCAAATTTCTGTCGCTCAGTGGTTTATCGGGCGTGTCGGCGGGCCTGATTGCGCTGGCGGGCGCGGCAGTAGTGTATATGCGTCTGCGCACCAACTCGCTGGCCACGCTCGGCTACGACCAGCTCAGCCGTTACGATGCCGATACCCACGCCGATCTCAGGCGTTTTTTAGTGACAGTGGCCGTAGTGGTGCTGGCGTCGGCGTTGCTGGCGGGTACGTATTTCACGGTTCGTAAAGCCCGGCGGCAGGGGCATGACGTTTGGAACAGCAGTTCGAAACGGTTAGTATGGGCCATGCTGGTGCCGTTGGTAGCGGGTGGTATTTTCTGCTTAGTGCTGTTGCAGCACAACCTAATCTGGCTGGCCTTTCCCGGCACGCTGATTTTTTACGGACTGGCCCTGCTCAATGGCAGCAAATACACCCTGCGCGACGTTGAGTCACTGGGTTACTGCGAGATTGGGCTGGGGTTACTATCGTTGTTCTGGCCGGGTTATAATTTGCTGACCTGGGCTATTGGCTTCGGCGTCCTGCATGTTGTGTATGGGCTGGCGATGTATTACAAATACGAACGAAACGCGTCATGAAAGACCTGCTGGCGCAATTCAATAAAGCCTTTGAGAGTAAAGCGCGGCTGAACATTATGTCGGTGCTAATGGTCAACGACAGCCTGAGTTTCAACGCGCTGAAAGAACTCCTCGGCCTAACCGACGGCAATCTCGCCACGCACCTGCGCGCGCTGGAAGAGTCGGGCTACATAGTCGTGCAGAAGCAGTTTATTGGCCGGAAACCCAACACAACCTATTCCGCCAGCGACACGGGCAGGCAGGCGTTTTCTGACCATCTCAACGCGCTGGAAGAGTTTATAAAAAGTCTGTAGCCGATTGTACTCTGTAAGCTCGTCGGGATGTGTATCCCGACGCTACTAAAAGCGGATGTATATCCGCCATCAATTTCGTCGGGATACACATCCCGACGAGCAACAACGAGCAACGCCCTACTCGGTCTTGAAATCCGAATCTTTCAGTCCCTTATTGATTTTGATGTTATCGACCGTCATTGTCTGTGTGCCGCGTGGCGACTGCTGATTAATGGTCATGGGAAACTTAATGCCGTTTTGCTCTTTGTAATCAGCATACTGCATCGTGGTCGTCATCTGACCGCGTGGCGATTTGTTTGTAACAACTGCCTGCACTTTCAGGCCGGTGCCCACATCAAAATTATCGGTCCATGTGGTTGCTCCGTCGGCGGTGGTATGGCTTAGCTTGTAGGTGTCTTTCCCGTCGATTTTTTCGGGGCCGACCACAGTCGATTTGATACCGTTTTCGGCGTAGTGCAGTTCCGGGAACAGCGTGTTCATGGCAATCATGGCCTGCGCTGCGGGGCCGTCGATAGTGTTGCTACCCTGCATACCACCCATGAGCACCTTCTGCCCGTCGCCGGTTTGTTTCATCACTTCCATACCGTTGGCATTGATGACCATTGAAAATTTATTCGGCAGTTTCTGCTTGCGCGTGATGATGATGACACCCCGGTCGGTTTCGCTCGACATATTGGTTGTCAGGTCATTAACTTTCATCAGCGCGTCTTTTCCGCCGATGGCCGCAATGTATTTATCGATAATCTGCTCAGCATTTGGGGTATCCTGCGCCATAGCCGAACGTTGAAACAGAGCCATCAGAGAGAGGGCTATCAGTACTTTTTTCATGGCTTACGAATGGGGCTTGTCGGAAAAATCAAATGTAGCTATTTGCCGCTTTTCTTCCGCAATTTTCGTTGGGCTGCCAAATATAAAGAATAGCTTACGCCGAAGGCCCCGAGCCGCCCGCACGTCGCGCACCATATCGGTAAACTCGTGAAAGTTGATATGAAACGGGTTGGCTTTGTGTGCAATATTCGTAGTGATGCCATACACCGGCGTTTCTTCTTCGGGCTGATAGGTGCCAAACATCCGGTCCCAGATAATGAACGTAGCGCCGTAATTTTTGTCGATGTATTTTGGCTGCGAACCATGATGAACCCGATGGTTAGAGGGCGTAGCAAATATAAACTCAACCCAGGCGGGCATTTTGCGGATGTATTCGGTATGCACCCAGAACTGAAACAGCACGGCAATCTGGTTAGTCGTGAAGAAGATAATCGGGTGGAAGCCAATTAGCGCGACGGGCAGAAAAAAAATGATTTTCAGGTGTTGCACCCAGCTTAGCCGAAACGATACGCTAAGATTATAATGCTCGCCCGAATGGTGTACGACGTGCGTTGCCCACCAGAACCGCTGCTCGTGCGAGACGCGGTGCGCCCAATAGCTGAAAAAATCGTAGATGATATAACACGGAATGAGCGTCCACCAGTGCAGGACCATGCGCCAGGGTAATTGGTTGTAGACCCAGACGGTAGCCGTAAGCAGGGCCACTTTCAGAGCCGCACTCACGGCCAGCGAACCCAATCCTACCAGCACCGAGCCAATGGTCTCGTGTTTTTCGTAAACGGGCCTTTCCTGCACATAAGCCCCAATCATTTCAATGGCTGTGAAGAAAATCATGACCGGCACAGCCCACAAAATCAGGTTAGGCGTATTGGTTTCTACGGTCAACAGTTGATGAATCGGAATTGGAGGAGCACCAAACAACGGGTCGAGCATGTGTACGTTGAGTTAGTAAGGCTTGTATTCAGGTATTGGTCACAACGGTTGGTTTTGTGTTTCGGTATAGTCGCCTGGCAACACCCGATAGCGTCAGGCCCTGTACTACAACAGAGAAAAAAACGCAGGCGTAGGTAACAAATACCAGCAAGTCTTTGGCCGCTACGGTTTCCGGAATCGATAGGGCCATTGCTATTGATAGCCCCCCGCGCAGCCCGCCCCAGGTGAGCATCAGTGGGTCTTGCGGGTCAGATTTGATCCAGCGTTGTACCAGCAACAAAGGTAATCGAACGGCACCGTAGCGCGATACCAGCATAATAACAATACCTGCCAGGGCTGCTGGCACAAACGCCCAATCGAAGGTCAGTGTCACCAATCGCGATCCAATCAGTACAAATAGCAGGGCATTCAGCAAAATATCAATAATCTCCCAGAATTTATCGACATACTCGCGGGTTACGCTGCTCATGGCTGCGCTACGCGTTTGGTCGCTAATGAGTAGCCCGGCCACCACCACCGCCAGTGGTCCCGACACGTGCAGCCGGGTAGCCAGCCAATAACCGCCCATCACAACAGCAATGGTAATGATAATTTCTGTTTGATAGTGGTCAATGGATTTGAGCAACCCAAACAAGGCGTAACCCAGCAACAGGCCCAAAAGCAGGCCCCCACCGGCCTCTTCCAGAAAGAGCCAGCCTACCGCCTGTGCAGTTAGCGGCACTGCATCGGGCCGGGTTGTACCCAGCAGCGTCAGGAAAATCACTACGCCAACACCATCATTAAAGAGCGACTCACCAACAATTTTGATTTCAGTATTTTTCGGTACGTTTGCCTTCGCCAGAATGCCCAGTACGGCAATGGGATCAGTTGGCGAAATCAACGCGCCAAACAGCAAACAGTGGAAAAAATCAATGGGCAGACCAATGAGTTGCAAAGCCCCGTAAAGCAGTATCGCCACCATACCCGTAGAAATAACAACTCCCAACAGGGCAAATAGTGTAATACTGGCCCATATTGAGCGTAGCATTCGCGTATCGGTATGCAACGCTCCGGCAAAGAGCAGAAAACTGAGCATAACGTCGAGTACGACGGTCGTGTAATCGATCTTGTTGAACAACAGCCAGATGGCATCAAATTCGCGCGGGCTAACCAGGTGTCCGACAATGATAGACAGCGAAAACACAATGGAAATAATCATTAGCCCGATGGTGTCGGGCAATTTCAAAAATCGGACGTTAACGTAACCAAAGATTGCCGTTAGCACCATCAGCCCGGTAGCGATGTTAAAAATATCCATATCATGCGAAACAACCGGTTGTTTTTTAGTCAACCGGCTATTCTGTGAGTTGTTACTATTTACACGAATTAACCAGCACCCATTGAAATAGATAGCCATCCGTCAGACTGACAGATGGCTATACTTTTACAGCATTTTCCCTAATCATTCCAACAACACAGTCGTCTTACCGAAGCATTCGGTCAGGCCATTTGCACTGCCTGTTGCCGACTACGCCGGGTTCGGCTACGGCACCAGCGCAGCAGTTGCGTTTGCTCCATCGGCGGCAGCAACCGCAAAAATTTGCGGAGTTCCTTGCGAAACAAGCGACGGTCGAAGCTCACTTGCTCCAGCACGTATTGGCTATAGTTTAACCAGTTCATAGCTGTCAGGATTTAATACTCGACAAAGGTCGTTGTCATTTGCTCAATCTGCTCTTATAAAAAGCTTAAATAACCCACTGTTTATCAGTCAACAAACTGTCGACGCAGTTTGTCGCCCGCGTCGCGCAGACCTGCTGCCCACGAGTTGCCCGTACCTTCGGCAAACAGGTCGTTGCCAGGTATACCAAGCCGCCAGCGCACCTGTTTGTTGTTGGCCGGATTAGTACCCTCTTCGCGCAGATATATGTCGGCAGCAACCACATCGTTCCGAAAGCGAAGAACGCGCCGAAGCTCTTTCTCAACCGTTGCCAGTAATTCTTCCGTTTCGCTGAACCCTACGGTTTGCAGGTCTATCTTGATTCGATCAATTGTGTACTCCATAAGTTTACTATTCGTTAAACGTGCAATAAGTTGAGTCAAAACCGATACAGAGCCGCGATGTGAACCGGTGGCTGCTGCCCGGCAGTAATGCCTTCATCCACTACAAACACATCTCCGCCATTGCGTAGTGTGAGCAGAGCCGCCTGATCGATCAGCGATTGGTCGCCTTCCTGCCGTTCGTCGTGGAGGGTGGCTGTGAGCGTAGCTTCGTCAAAGTGACCCCATGCCTGCGCATCAGCCTGTATGAAAAGGGATTCTATGCGGCCCGTTACGGCGGCATCGAGAATCGAGCGCAGGTCGGTAGCCGTTTGGTCAGTGCCGCTCTGATTCTGGTACTGCGTCAGGCGTCGCTGATACGATTGCTCGAAATAGTCGGTCAGCAGTTGATTTGCCATTTCGTGCAATTCAATGGCTTGAACGTGGTCGAAGTTGCCCGTAAGTCCCTGCTCGTGTAGGTGCGGATACGAGTTGACAAGTCGATAAATAGGCTGGTAATACTCGACCGAAGCCAGCAGCAGCGGCACGTTCTGCGTACCTATCAGCGACATAATGGCCCCGTCGATAAGCCGAAAATAATCGGCCAGCAAGTGGTCTTTTTCTTTCTGTTCGCGGTTGGCATCGTCGCTGGTATAGATGGCCGCCATACCACCCCGGCCTTTGGTTCGGCCCTGTAGTTCTTCTTCAAAGTCGTAATAGACCGTGATTTCGTCAATTCCCGACGGCATCAGTTCCTTGGCATCTACCTGCGAGATCGAGTATGGGTCGGCCTTATACAGCAAGGCCCCGTTTTTGCCAATTTGTAGTATACAGTATTGCCTGGCGGGTTGCACATAGGGCAGTAAAGGCCGCAACCAGAACTTAGACTGTAGGTAATGAGCATCGGACAGGGGGGTTGGGCTATCGAACGTGGCAAAATAAGCTGGGTTCCGAAACACGGCCAGCCCCTCGGTCCGATACCGCCAGAATGTTTGGTCGGCCAGCAACGCATCGAGCGGCTCCATCAGCGTGTCGATGTCATTGCTACGAACCGACTTCTCCAGTTCGAGCCGGATAGCCTGAAGGTGATTTTTGAAAGCAATCTGATCGTGCCCTTCCAGCACTTCCTGCCCTCGCCGGTGAGTGGGTATAAAAATAGAAATCGAGTGTTCATGCGTCTGATCGGCCAGGTCAAACAGGGTATCTTTATTGAATTCGAGCGACGTCATAACGGTGAAGTTGGTTAAGAATAAACAGACAGCAGCCGGCCTTTTTGCGGTAGTTGTCTATGCACTTAACCAATATCCTCCCGAAAGGGTCGGCCTGTTGCTGCTTTCTAAGGTTTCTCTAAGTAGTTGATTGCCTTAGAGAAACCTTAGAAAAGCAGATCGTGTGAACGGCCTTCGTCCTCCATCGTTATTGTTCTATTAATATTTTCTATTCGAAACGTTTGGTTGCCCCATCTGAAAAGATTGTCCAGCATTATGAAAAGTATTCTGATTGTAGAAGACGACCGGCGCATTGCCAACAACATCAGCCGGAGTTTGCGCGAAGAAGGCTATCGTACCGAAGTGGCCTACGACGGTGTCACGGGGCGGCATCTGGCATTGGGTCAGCCCATCGACCTGCTGATTTTAGACGTAAATCTGCCTGGCATGAATGGCTATGACGTATGCCATAGCCTGCGGACTGAAAAGCCCGACTTACCCATTATAATGCTTACGGCCCTCGGCGAAATCGAAGATAAATTAGATGGGCTGGCGAGTGGTGCCGATGACTATATCGTAAAACCGTTCGACCTGCGCGAGTTGAGCGCGCGCGTGACTACCTGCCTGCGCCGAAGCGACCGGCTAAACGGGCGTTTGCCAGCCGATGTACTCAAAGTTGCCGATCTGGTACTCGACACCTCGGCCCGAACCGTTCGGCGGCAGCAAGCCGACATTGAAGTAACAGCCCGCGAAATGGCTCTGCTCGAATACCTCATGCGCCGGGCAGGCCGGGTGGTGTCAAAAGCCGAGCTAAGCGAACAGGTCTGGCAATTGACCTACGACCCCGGCAGCAACGTTATTGAAGTGTATATCAACTACCTGCGTCGGAAAATCGACCGCGATTTCAGGCCAAAACTTATCCATACCCGACCGGGTTTGGGCTATGTGCTCAAAGTTGACGAATAACCTATGACGATTCGTAACCGCATTGCACTCCAGTTTTCGCTGATTGTGGGCGGACTGCTACTGGCATTTTCGGTGCTGATCTACCTGACATCGGCTGCAAACCGACGGGGCGAGTTTCGGAACCGGCTCGAACAAAAAGCCCGAACCACCGTTCGGCTGCTGGTAGAGGTGCAGGAGGTCGACCGTCAGCTACTCCGTATCATTGACCGCAACACGCTCACGGTTCTGTTCAATGAGCGGGTACTGGTGTTTGACGACCGCAACCGGCTATTGTATGCCAGCATCGACGACGACTCGATTCGTGTAGAACCTACGCTGCTTACCCAGATTCGCCAGGACGGGCTGGTGCGAACAACTATCGACGGTCGGGAAGTAGTTGGTTTTCGCTACGACGAACGGGCAACTCCGGTGGTGGCGGTAGCTTCGGCCTACGACGTAACGGGTCGGCGCGAACTGGCCGATTTGCGGCAAACACTGTTCTGGAGTCTGCTGGGTGGCGTAGCCCTGACCATTGGGCTGGGAATTGTGTTTGCCGGGCAGTCGTTGCGGCCCATCAGCCGACTCAACGAACAAATTTCGACCATCAACGCCCGTAACCTTCAGCAACGAATTGGCGAGGGAAACGGTCGGGACGAAGTAGCGCGATTGGCGGCTAACTTCAATCAGGTGCTGGAGCGGCTGCAACGGGCGTTTGAAGGGCAACGGCAGTTTGTGTCGCACGCCAGTCACGAACTCCGAACACCTTTAGCCGCTCTGAAGTCAGAAATTCAATTGAGTCTACGCGGTTCTCTAACACCCCAGCAGCACTCACAGGTCTTGCAGACGTTACTGGCCGACACCGAGCGGCTCATTAATTTAACCAACAGTTTATTATTTCTGGCCCGCACGTCAGAAACTGCGGGGCGGGCGGAGTTCAAGCCCGTGCGACTCGATGACGTGTGTTTTCTGGCACAGACTGAATTGCAAATGGCTCATCCGGCCTATCAGATTCGGTTAAGTTATGATCCACTGCCCCAAACTGATGCTGAAACAGTGGTGCAGGGAAGCGAGGCTCTGCTGAAGCAGGTTGTGTTGAATCTGCTCGATAACGCCTGTAAATACACCCCTGACCATACGGCCCATCTGCGTATTATTCCCGGTTTGCAGCAGTGCCAGATAGCTATTACCGATCAGGGTATTGGCATACCGCCAGAGCAGATTGCCAATCTATTTACCCCATTCTTCCGGGCCGACAATGCACTGGGCTACGAGGGGGCAGGTATCGGCCTGTCGATTTGCGAACGCATTGCCGAACTGCACCAGGGCCGAATCGAGGTAAGTAGCCAGTTGGGAAAGGGCAGTACGTTCACGCTCGTACTGCCCACCAGCAGTTCTTTATAAGTTTTCTCTAATCAGGATGCAGCACGTACAAGGGTACTTTTGTACGCTTTTTCAATAATCCCAACGGTATGAACCGGGTATCGGCAGGTCGATTCGTCTCGCTCTTCATGAGTTATTTCTTCCTTTTGCTAACGGCAACAAGGGCTATTGCTCAATCAGAGACAGATAGTCTTAGACAACTCAACGACCGGCTCGACAGTTTATTTATCGATGAAGTAGAAGACCGCCGAACACCGGATAAGGTACTTCATGCCGAACCGCTTTACATTGATCTGATCCGCGATTTGGGTGCCCGCAAGGGCGAACGCGAATGGAACGTAGGCATGGGCCTGACCGATAACCTGTATTACGACACCTACGACATGCTGATTGAGTACGAATGGGCACCCGTTAACCGGCTGGGACTGGAGGTGGAAATACCGATAACGCTTTATGGCATTAACGGCAGAGACAGTGGTCAGAATGGGCTGGCAATCCCACCAGCTAATCGCATCGAAAGCTTGAAATTAGCTGCTCAATGGTCGTTTTTAGTATCGGAGCGAGCCAAAACAACCCTGGCATTAGGCTATATCAATTCCATCAAACTGGCCGATATTCAGGATTTGTCCAGAGTATCAACTGTAACAGGCAACCAATTCAACCCGTTTCTGATTGCAGCTAAACGCTGGGGAAACCGCTTTCACACGCTGGTGTACACGGGTCCGGTGTTGACTTACGCTTTTCAATCAAAACACTGGAAATCGCGATTTGAGATGAATAGCAGTGTTCATTACATGATTCCCGGCACACGCAATTTCGTCGGGCTGGAAGTAAACCAGTCTGTTGCGGGTCGTCAGTCCAGCGTGGTGATGCGCCCACAACTGCGCGTTGGTGTAACAAGCAACCTGCTGTTAGGCATCGTTACCGGGATTCCCTTGTCCCGGCAGGAGCAGCGGCTGAGTTCGTTTCTACGGTTGATTTATGAGCCAGCGCACAAAAACCGAAAACCTGTTCAAAACGGGTAGCGCAACGGAATGCAGATCACGATAAGGCAATTATCTCGGCACGAATGCGGCTCTTCGCCAGTACCGACCGCGCAAAGGGTACGTGCGTTTTGGGAGCCATCAGATAAACGGCTCCGCCACGCAGTTGGGTCAGTTGATATAGCAGGTTCAGTTTCGACACCAAATCGTTGAGGTTGGCGGTTTTGAGTATCACTTCAAAATACGATTTTTCTTCCCACCGCTGCCCCGTTACGTCGGGTATAAACGATTGGCCGTCCTGACTGCGGCCAAAGCCAACGGGCATTTCATATCCGGGGGTATTGGCTTGTATCTGGGTAAAGCCGTTACGTTCGGCCCACTTGGCAGCCTGTTCAATGTAGTCTTGTTTGTCCATGGTCAGGATTCATTTTGTGAATGGCGGGCCGGTTACAAATTGTGTCGGGCGTGACTCTGAATGGCTTCTTCGGCTTCCGAAACAGCCCGCCGAATCTGACGATTCAGGTAAATCCGCTGATCGTCAATAAAAAAGGCCAGTTCACTATCGAACTCGACCGTAAATAAACAGCCGTTGGCAAACCGGCCCGTTCCAGCATTGAAATAGCGGTTCAGGCGGTTGCCGGGTAATTGTTCTGCGGGTTCGCTGCTTACCGCAGGCATACGGTCGTGCATCCAGTTTACCAGCGACGTGATGTCCTGAACCTTGCCGTTAACGCCAACGCCCTGCCGGAAATCAACTCGTTTATCGATCAGGTCGGCCAGCAACAACAGGCTGTGAACCCGCGAAATAAGCTGGGCAAACTCCGTTTTCCACGGCCCATTGTCCGGCGAGTTGCGATCAAACGCGGGCGAGTCCACTAAGTCGTGAACCTGAGCGAGGTGATCGGCGAGCAACCTGGTGTCGTTTAGCATAATTCATCAGACATTGACTGTGTTTTTAAGAAAAGCATCGACCTGCAAACCTTGCTCTTGTTGGCCCATTGTACGCAACAACCGGAAATGGGAGAAGAGCGCAGACCCGAAACTGGGGTTTTCCAGATACGGCAAGTCAAACTCGTGGGCAGTTTGCCTGACGATTGCCGTGATGGCCGGGTAGTGTATGTGGCAGACTTTCGGAAACAGATGGTGTTCGATCTGACGGTTCAGCCCACCACATATAAAAGCTGCCAGTTGGCTACGGGGAGCAAAGTTGGCCGTTGTACGAAGCTGGTGAATAGCCCAGGCATCGTCTACCGACCCCGATGCGTCGGGAATTGGAAACGATGTTCCTTCAACCACGTGAGCCAGTTGAAACACCAGTCCCAGCACCAGTCCTTCGGCTAAGTGCATAATCAGAAAGCCGAGCAGCACCTGCCACCAGGCCAGATCGAGTACGAGCAGCGGTATCACCAAGAAAAAGACGTAGTACAGGGCTTTTCCCAAAAACAGGTTAACGTATTCGCTTCGGGGATGCGCCGGGGGCGTATGCTGCCCAATCTGATGCTTGAAAAACTTGACATAATCTTTGCGGAGTACCCACGAGAGCGATGCCAGCGAGTACAGCGGAATCGTGTACAGATGCTGGTAGCGGTGCCAGGGTCGGAGTGGCTCCTCAGGGTCGAGCCGTACCAAACCCGGTGCAATCTCAATGTCCTCGTCGTGACCGGGAATATTTGTGTAGGTGTGATGCACCACGTTATGCGTAATTTTCCAGACATAGGGGTTGGCCCCCAGCAGGTAAAAGCTATTGCCCAGGAGCCGGTTGACCCACGGGCGCGACGAAAATGCTCCATGCAGTGCATCGTGCGACACGTTGAAGCCGATGCAGGCGGCAAATACGCCCAAGGTAATGGCTAAGCCTAAGCTGCCCAGTGGCCCAAACTGATTGGATAACAAAAGCGCGTATAGCAGCGCGTAACCAATCAAAAAAAAGAGAGCCTTAGCCCACATAGCCCGGTTGGCATGGGGAGAACATGCTTGTTGAGTAAAATACGCATCGACCCGACGGCGCAGCGTAACAAAAAACAGCGACTGGCTGGTCGGCGTAAACTTAAGTTTGGTTGTCATTCGATTGTCATTAGATAAAGAATTGCCCTATCTGCTGAAGCTGACTCATCAACGGTAGGGCCAAACGGCCTTGCTCGGTCAGGCGGTATTCAACTTTAGGCGGCACTTCGGCATAGACCACCCGCTGAATCACACCCAGCGCAACAAGGGCTTTCAATTCGCCCGCCAGCACTTTCGGGCTGACATCGGGCAATCGTTCGCTCAGTTCACTGAAACGCAAGGTTTGTTGCCCCAGTACCAGAATGAGGTACAGTCGCCATTTGCCACCAATCACTTTCAGTGTCATATTGATCAGGCGCAGGTCAGGCTCGAAAGCAAACTCTGAAGGAGAATTGGTTGACATCGTCTGTAGGCGGTTGCTGAGCCGAGTCAGACAATAGCCTAAGCCGAGACAGTAGATTAAGATGGACAGGTACTAATTTTCGTAGAGGCTGAGCAACGCGGGCAATGAAGGTGAGCTTGTACAAGATGCCTTGCGCGTTACTCGTGAGGAAGCCTAATGATAACGAAGTAAATAGCTATCTATTGGGTAACTAACTGATAAAAATTATAGTTCATGCCTGTCGATCATAAATTGATTCAGTTGCAATATTTTTTCGAATAGATTTAGACATCTACCTAAACAACTCATATTCAACTAAATACACTATTGCCCCGGCCACGTAGCCAATGAGTGCCAGCCAGCTAATCCGGCGTAGATACCAGCCGAAGGCCAGCCGCTCCATACCCATTACGGCCACGCCAGCCGCCGACCCGATAAGTAGCAAACTTCCGCCCGTTCCGGCGCAGTAGGCCAGAAATTCCCACAGTTTGGCGTCGGGCGGGTAGGTTTGCAGGTCATACATACCCATGGCAGCCGCCACAATCGGCACGTTATCGACCACCGCCGATACCATACCAATGAGTAGTACAATCACGTCTAAATTGCCTACCGACTGACTTAGCGATTCGGCCAGGCTGCGCAATACGCCCGTGGCTTCGAGCGAACCAACCGCCAGCAGAATACCCAGAAAAAATAAAATGCTCGGCGCGTCGATCCGGCTCAGGGCGTAGGCCGCCGTAAACTTTTGCCGTTCAGCATCGTCTTTATCGCTATGCAGCACTTCCGACGCTACCCAGATTAGCCCTAAAACGAGCATCATACCCATGTAGGGTGGCAAGTGCGTAACGGTCTTGAAAATCGGGACAAACAGCATACCGCCCAGACCAATTGCCAGCATAATACGCCGTTCACGCCGAGCAGTTCTGGTCACGTAGGGGCGGCTGATGCCTTGCTTAGCCGAAGCTGTAGCCGCCTGTGCATCAGCTTTATACATAAACGTAAGAGCCGCCAGCGGCACCAGCAACGACACCAGACTGGGCAGAAACAGTTCCCGGATAATATTGGCGGTCGTAATTTGCCCGCCAATCCAGAGCATGGTCGTGGTAACGTCGCCAATGGGCGACCATGCCCCGCCCGAGTTGGCCGCTATGATAATCATTCCGGCAATAACGCGCCGTTGGTCAGCATCGCGAACGAGTTTGCGGGCCACCGACACCATTACGATAGAGGAGGTAAGATTATCGAGCAGAGCCGACAGAAAGAACGTAAGCAGGCTGATGATCCAGAGCAGTGCGCGCGTATTGCGGCTGGCAATGCGGTCGGTAATGAGCGTGAACCCGTCGTGGGCGTCGATGAGTTCAACGACGGTCATGGCACCGAGCAGGAAGAACAAAATTTCGGCGGTGCTGGTCAGGTGTTCGCTGAGGTGGTGTACAACCGGTTCAACATCAGCCGATTGGAGGGCATACACCGCCCAGCACACTACGCCCGTAATAAGTGCCGTAGCCGTTTTATTGATTTTTATGGGGTGTTCGAGGGTAATCAGCGCGTAACCAATAACGAAGAGCAGAACGAGTGTGGTTGTCATAACGAGTAATTACCAGGCAGGCAAACCGATTCACCCACAAATGGTGTTGTACCGGCGTAAAATTACGCAACCAATGCTCATTATCCGCGTTCCGAAGCTCGGCCCCGACGGTATGGCCCTGTTTCCGTTTATTCTGGTGCGTCATCGTCACCCCGGCCCTACCCTGCTAAATCATGAGCGCATTCACCTGTTTCAGCAGGCCGAACTGGGCATTTTACCCTTCTATCTATGGTACGTTATCGAGTATATGATTCGCCGGTTTCAGTACCGCGACCATTACAGGGCTTACCGCAATATCTGTTTCGAGCGCGAAGCTTTTACCCACGACACAAACCTTAACTACCTGAAAACAAGGCGACTGTGGGCGTTTGTGAAATATTTGAATGATAAAGTGATAGAGTAATTAAATGATAGACTGATTGAATGATTGAATGATTGAATGGAGTAGTCAGGTAATCGCTCCATTCAATCATTCAATCATTCAATCATTCAATCATTCAATCAGTCTATCATTCAATCACTCTATCATTCAATCATTCAATTACTCCTCTCTCAACCGCTTTACTCCCACCACCCCGGCCATCATCACCAGCGACGATAGGAGAACCACGAGCATCGGGATGCCTTCGCGGAAGCCAAGCAGTCGCAACTCGGCGGGCGTGTTCAAATACAGCAGAATGGTTATCAGGCCGCGTGGAGCAATCCAGAGCAGTGGTTTAACAGGTCCACGATAGGTGATACGCAGAATGATCCACCGCCAGACCAGAATCGTAATGATAAATAACACGCTCACAATCAATGCATCGGTATCTATCAGATCCTGGGGTACGGCGGCATAACCGAATAACAGAAAGAAAAACGTTCGGACTACGAACCCGCCTTCAGCCGTCAGGTTTTTGAGTTGCTCCAGTTCTTTCTCAAACAGATCATTCTTCAGAATCAGGCTCAATCGACCGCGAATAAAGAGTTCGGTGTTGTTGAGAAACAGCCCGAAAATCAGAATCAGCAATAGCGACGACAGCCGGTTGATTTCGGCCAGGGCATACACTAAGAAAAGCACAGAAATAATAGGCAGAAATTTGATGCGATGGCTAATACGTCCAATGAGGTATAGCAGCAAAAAGCAACAAATGGCCGAAATAAAGGCCATAATCAGCGTATCGCGCGTAAACGACAGCACTGCCCCAAACACCGAATCACGGCTGAGCAGCAGAAAATTATAGGCCATCACGCCCAGAATACTGGCGAAGGCCGACTCATGCACCACAAACTCCTGTTGCTCAGTCGATAAGTTTGATATGATTGGCACAGCCACGGCACTGCTAACAATCGACACGGGCAACGCTGCCAGCAAACAGTGATAAAACGAGTCGTTCAGCAGGGCATATAACAAACCTGCCATAAGCAGCGTACCCCCCATAATAGATAGCAGCGACGCCAGCAGGGTTCGGCGCAGTACGCTCAGCTTTTCGGCGTGTAGTTCGAGATCGAGGCCCCCTTCAAGCACAATCAGAATCAGCCCCAGCGTACCAAGTGTTGGCAGAATAGTGTTCACATACGGCACCTGCACGCCTGCATAGTCGGTAGCCTGTTTGGTCAGAATACCCAGCAGCAGCAACAGGAGCACCGACGGCATCTTGAAACGGCTGCTAAACAAATCGAACGCGTAGGAAATCAGCACCGCCAAACTCAGAACGATGATAAGAATTGAAGAATCCATTTTTTCAGTGAGCAGTTATCAGCCAGCAGCCAACACTGGGCAAATATAGATCAAACCACCACACCCCCTATTGTTTACTGGAAGTCGCCATTTCGGTGGCAATTTTGGCTGAAAGCAGACACAACGGAATGCCTCCACCGGGATGAACGCTACCGCCCACAAAGTAGAGGTTGCTGAACTCATGCGAGAAATTGGCGTGGCGCAGGAAAGCCGCAAAACGATTGTTGCTGCTGTTGCCGTACAATGCCCCCTGACTCGATGAGGTTCGGCTTTCGATGGTGCGCGGGTCCAGTACAGCTTCGGTTTCTATCAACGACGCCACATCGACGCCCAGATTATGCGACAGTTTTTGAATCACGTTCTCACGGGCACGGTCAATTACAGCGTCCCAGTTCTGCCCGGTATTGTTGGGTGCATTGAGCAGAATAAACCAGTTTTCATGGCCGGGCGGAGCGTCGTCGGATTTGTGCTTTGAGGTGATATTGAGGTAGATAGTTGGGTCGTGGTAGAGTTCATTTTGCCCAAACAGATGCTCGAACTCAGCGCGGTAGTCGTTGCTGAAGAAAATATTGTGCAAGCCCAGTTCGGCAAACTCACGCTTGATGCCCCAGTAAAAAATCAGGCCCGAACTCGATTTGGGCTGGCGCAAAATCCGCTCCGGCTGCCGGGCATCGGGCAGCAGCTTTCGGAACGTATTCACCACGTCCATGTTGGAGACGACAAGGTCGTAATGAGAAGTGAAAAGTGAGAAGTGAGAAGTTAAAATTTCATTTCGTTTATTTTCCACTTTTAACTTTTCACTTTTCACTTTTAGTCCCACCACCTGTTTTCCCTCCGTTACAATCTGGGTTACTTTCGTATTGAAATGAAATCGCACGCCGAGGTCTTCGGCCAGTTTCACCAAACTGCCAGTGATACTCACCATGCCGTTTTTCGGAAAAAAAGCACCGATGTTGTATTCGAGATGCGGAATAATGTTTAGTGTGGCGGGCGTTTGGTACGGATCGGAGCCGTTGTAGGTGGCGTAGCGGTTGAACAACTGAACGAGTTTCGGGTGGCGAAACCGGCGTTCGTTGGCGTGGTTCATGGTGCTGAATACACCCAGCCGGGGCAGGTTGAGGTAGCCACGCAGGGCATCGCGATTGAGCCAGGTGCTGACTTTGTGCAGCGAACGGTGCAGAAACAGCTTCTCCGTGACGTCATATTTCACCGCACTGTCGTGCAGATGGGCCAGCAGGTGGTCGGCGGGTTCGCCCAGCACGGTCTCGGTTTCGCGGGCGAAGCGGTCATGATCGGCCCAGGCGGTCAGGCGGGTAGCATCGTCCCAGAAATAGCGGCAGGTCTCGTCCAAGCGCAGGTACTCGAAGTAATCGGCAGGGTTGCGCCCGGCCAGCCGAAACAGGTCATCGACCAAGTGCGGCATCGTGAACAGCGATGGCCCCGCATCGAACCGATAGATGCCGCCGGTATCTGCACCGGTCAGCTCAAAGCTCGACAGTTTACCGCCCGGATACGCGTTAGCTTCAAAAACATCGACCGTATAGCCCTGAACGGCCAACCGGATAGCCGACGCAATACCGGCAATGCCAGCCCCGATGATGGCAGCAGATTTTGAACCAGGATTAGCCATGATTGTCAAGATTAAACAGGATTTATGCGTTGCGCTTACTGGATTATCAAACAAGCGCAGCGTAGAATCTTGCGGTGATCTTGTAAATCCTGGCTAATCCTGCCGGGCCAGCGTCCTGGTTCGGAATTATTTTCGTGCATAATAAAACAAATTCACCGACGACGCGCTGGCACGTTCGCTGATGGTGAAATAGCCTTTGTTGTCTTTCTCAAAACAAACGGCTTCGCCCTGTGGCTCCACCCGGTACGGCAACTGGCGGCTGGTGCCGTATTGCAACGCATCGGCAACGCTTTGATTGCCATCGCGTTTCCAGTACATGATGTTTGTGTATGTTCTAAGAATAATTTCACGGCCATCGGGCGAAATGGCGGCTCCGGTTACGAATGTCATCGGCAGTTCGCCGAGCGACTCGGCTACCGTCACCTCGTTGACGTTTTGTGGATATTTCAGCCGATAAAGCCGCACTTTTGGTTCGCGCTTTGAGACAATGTAAATATCTTTCGTTTGCGGCTCAACAAACATCGCTTCGGCATCGCGCGGGCCGTCGGGGTAACGAAAATTTATACGCTCAACCTGCGTGATTGGCGTTTGCAGGTTGGCTGGTTCGGGCAATCGATAAATTTGCACAATGGGCGTTTGGGCGTTGTTATCGCCAATATCGCCGATGTAGAGATAGTTTATTCCATCGCGTGGGCCGGGGCCATTCGCCAGTTCTTCCCAGTCGCGATTGCCGAAATTAGGGACGGGCGATCTACCTTTCACTTTGCCATCGTGGCCCAACAGTACCAGTTCGGCGGGGGAACCACTATCCTGCTGAATCCAGAGATTACCGGGCTGACTACGACTGTCAACCATGCCCGATGCCTCGTCAATTTGACCCGGCTGAACGGGCGTTACCGTAGGATCGGCAAACTGAGCTTCCAATACACTGGGGTTTTCCAGCTTGCACGAAGCCATTACCAGCAATACAACCAACAAAACGGGCATACGCATAAATACTCTCACTTGTTTATTGTGTCAAAGTAACGAAAGAACCACCGGAATTAGCCAATTTATGTGGTTTTGGCTGTGTAATTGGGTATTGCGAATTTGTTAAGCGGTCGGTTTTCGGCTTTTTCTGCTGGTTCCGGCGGTTCAGAGCAGTCTCGGATTAGGCTAAACAATCTATGTAGCGTATGGCTGGCGCATGTGGAGACGCAAAGGGTTGCGTCTCTACACCGGATAGTCAATTGTAGAGACGCAACCCTTTGCGTCTCTACACCGGATAGTCAATTGTAGAGACGCAACCCTTTGCGTCTCTACACCGGATAGTCAATTGTAGAGACGCAACCCTTTGCGTCTCCACATGCGTCAGCAATTCTTCGCGTCAGCAATCCCTCGCGTCAGCAATCCTTCGCGCCAGCAATCCTTCGCGCCAGCCATACGCCAATGCAACGTCAAATTGGTATAAGCAGACTATTAGCAACTTACAAAAAAAACGGTGCCACACCTTTGCGGAGTGGCACCGTGCAACGCATAAAGAGAACAAATTACAGGTGAACCGTCAACTCGTCCGTAAACGTGTATTCGTTATCCTTCACGATGAGCGTGATGGCTGATTTTTTTGTTTCATTTACGATTGACACGTCCTGCTTCGATACGCTGACATTCAGGCGATTACCCTGCCAGTAAATAGGATACTGGATGGCGTCGATCTGTTCGGGCAGGCTTGGTGTGATACGCAGCTTACCCCCTACCATCCTGACGCCCCCAAAGCCGCAGACAACAATCTGCCAGATGCCGCCCAGCGAGGCTGCATGAACGCCGTGATCCGACGTTTTCATGCCCGGCCCCAAATCTATTTCCGACGCCCGCCGGAATAGTTCGTAGGCCAGGGTTGTATCGCCCAGGTCATTTGCCAGTACCGCGTGCGTCGATAAACTCAGCGACGAGTCGTGCAGCGTTTTAGGCTCATAATAGTTGTAATTGGCGCGTTTGATCTCCGGACCGAACTTGTGTTCGAGCAAGTACATCAGCATCACCACCGACGCCTGTTTCGAGACCTGAATCTGATTGACCTGATCTAAGCTATAATCGTGAAAAATTGAGCCGACGTGTTCCTGCGCCTTATATTTGCTCAGGTCGATAATTTGCTTGCCCAGATAGGTATCATCCTGCGGAATAACGCCCTCGGCAGTGGGTTGGGGCAGGTAAAGTTTCGCCAGCCGCTCCTCCAATACCGGAATCTCGACATCGAGCGATAATTTTTCGTTCAGCCGGGCGAATACAGCGGGTTTTTCAGCTTTCAGTTTCTGGTAATAGCTGATCGCGTTTTCAATGCACCAGTACGCCGTATAGTTGGTAAACGCGTCGTTGTCAACGTGTTCCTTGTACTCGTCGGGGCCAATTACTTCGTTGATGTGGTAGCGTTGACGTTCGTCGTTCCACTCTAAGCGGCTGGCCCAGAAAATGCCCGTGTCGAGCAAAATTTCGTAGCCATATCGCTCCATAAAGTCTTCGTCGCCCGTAATCTGGTAATATTGCCACACGCCAAAAGCCACGTCAGACGTGATGTGCTGTTCGATGAAACCGCTCCAGATTTTGGTCGATTTGCCCGTTACGATGTCAGCAGCACCCCACACGGGCGTCACCTCGCCGTCGTCCATCCAGGCCGACTCCCACGGATACATGGCTCCTTTATAGCCATTTTCGAGGGCTTTTTTGTGTGCCCCGCCCAATGTTTTGTAGCGGTATTCGAGCAAACTCCGCCCGATTTCAGGGAAGGTGTAGGTAAAATACGGCAGCAGAAAAATCTCGGTGTCCCAGAACGAGTGGCCTTTGTACCCCTCACCCGATAGCCCTTTCGCCCCTACGCCCATGCGGCTGTCGTGGGCGGGCGTCATTATGCGCAAGTGGTACATGGCAAACCGAATTGCCAACTGATCGAAATCCCGTTGGCTGTTGATGCTAATGTCGGTTTGCTGCCAAAACCCAGCCCAGGCGGCTACGCTCTCGGCCAGCAGGGCATTATAACCCCGGCCCGCCGACGCAATCAGGTCGGCAATCGACGCGCTCCGTAACTCATCCAGCGACAAATGCTCGTGCGTCAGGTCGCGGGTGGTGTAAACGTTGCTGATTTTTTCGAGTGTGAGCGTTTGGCTGGCCTGCACGTCGGCTTTGTAAATCATGTATACTTTGCGCCGGTCCATTGCGAAGCGCGAGCCAACCGTCTCGTTACCAGCCACTACGCTATGCGTGGCGTTGTGCACGAACGTAATTTTCGACTGCGTGGTTTGTTGCAGCATTTGCAGGTGCTGCTTGTCGAAAATGCGTTTTTCGCCTTCGTGGAAGTGCTGCGCCCCGGAGTTGCTCACCTGCCCATTGATGCCCGACTGAATTTCGATCTGTGCCGATTCGTTCAGGGGCGTAATGCTCACGTGCAGGGCCATCGTGTGCAGGTCGGCCAGCGACATGAACCGCCGGAACGCAAACGCGAACGTTTTCCCCGCCCGGTTTGTCCACTCGAACGAACGCACGACTTCGCCGGTTTTCAGGTTGAGCGTTCGCGAATAGTTGGTGAACGAGCCTTTGTCGAGGCTGAACAGGTCGCCATCGATCCAGATGTCGAGGGCGGTAACATCGGCGGCATTGGGCAGTTCGGTAACGTCGTACTCATCGAACTTGTTGAACGTACCGGCCACGAACGTATTGCGCACCTGATTGGTGTAGCTTTCTTCGGTGGCGCAGCGCACACCCATGTAGCCGTTGCCCTGGCAGAAAATAGCTTCGCACTTGCCCTGAAATTTGGGCGTAAAAGCGGCTTCTTCGACTATCCAGTTAGTCAGGTCGCCGGAACCTGTGTTGTACTTCATCATAGGTTGGTTGGATGGAACACGGATTTAACGGATGCGACGGATTCAGCACGGATTTCTTTTGCCTTTAGAATAAAAATCTGTGTTGATCCGTCTCATCCATTAAATCCGTGTTCCATCATTTTTTTAAATTTTTTCGGTCGTTGGTGAATATTATCCGTTTGAATTCGGGTTTCTTGCCAAAATTGAGCAGTAGGCCAACCTCCATAGTTGTAGCTCGCAGATAATTCATCAATTGAATTTCATGCTCTTCAGCCAGTGTTTCACAAGCTTTGAGTTCAAGAATTACGCAATTTTCTACCAGAATATCGGCAAAATAATCGCCTACCTGTGTGCCTTTGTAATGCACTTTGATTTGCTTCTGCGCTTCTACTTCATATCCCTCATTCTTCAACTCAATGTATAGAGCGTTCTGATACACCCGCTCCAGGAAGCCGTACCCTAACTCATTGAAAACCGCATAATACGACCCAATAATGGCATCGGTTAACTCTTTATGCAGCAAGCGCGACATTGTTTATCTGTGTTAATCCGTCTAATCCGTTAAATCCGTGTTCCATCCCAAATCAGGCAATTCGCTCGCCCGATTCATCAAAAAACCGCAGCCGCTCAATGTCCGTGCCTATCGTAATTACCTGACCAGGTTTGTAGAGCGTGTTGGTAGACGTTCGGAAACAGAACGTGGGTTCAGGATTACCGTTGAAGTGAAAGTAGTTGAAACTCTCGCTGCCAATCGGTTCAACCACATCAATCGTGATATCAACGTCCTGCGACAGATGCCGTGTAAACTCCACCGCTTTGTCATACACGTATTCGGGCCGGAAACCGAACGTAACGGCTTTACCGACGTGGCCCGCCAGTTTTGCCTGATGCGGGTCTGGAATGCCAAACAGCACGTTCTTCGATTTGAAGCCCAGCAAACCGTTTTCCCGGATAATTTCGCCCTCTAAAAAATTCATCGACGGACTACCAATAAACCCGGCCACGAACTTGTTGATGGGGTCGTTGAAGAGGTTCATGGGCGTATCGAACTGCTGAATGATGCCGTCTTTCATAATCACGATGCGGTCGCCCATTGTCATGGCTTCGATTTGGTCGTGGGTTACGTAGACCATCGTGGCGTCGAGTTGGCGGTGCAGGCGTTTAATTTCGGTACGCATCTGTACACGCAGTTTGGCGTCGAGGTTGGAGAGCGGCTCATCGAACAAAAACACTTTCGGTTCGCGCACAATCGACCGCCCGATAGCCACCCGCTGCCGCTGCCCGCCCGACATGTCTTTCGGCTTGCGGTCGAGCAGGTGTTCGATGCCCAGAATCCGGGCTGCATTTTTTACTTTTTTGTCGATTTCATCTTTCGGCACTTTGCGCAGTTGCAGCCCGAACGCCATGTTGTCGTACACGCTCATGTGTGGGTAGAGCGCGTAGTTCTGGAATACCATCGAAATGTCGCGGTCTTTGGGCGACACCTCGTTAACCCGCTGGTTATCAATCAGCAAATCACCACTGGTAATATCTTCCAGCCCGGCAATCATGCGTAGCAGGGTGCTTTTGCCGCAGCCGCTCGGCCCCACCAGCACAATAAATTCTTTATCGTTGAAAACCAGGTCGGCATTGCGGATGGTGGGGGCCGCTGCGCCCGGATATTGCTTGACGAGATTACGAACTTCAATGGATGCCATGTTGGTATTTGATTTTACCCCACCCCAACCCCTCCCCGTTAGGGAGGGGCAAGTGCAAGAGACATTTATTTTATTCAGGCAATGTAGTTGGTTAGAAATTAAGCTATTGCTTCTACTTGCCCCTCCCTAATGGGGAGGGGCCGGGGTGGGGTTTACTCCTTCGAGCCTGAACTGGCAACGCCCTGCACGAAGTAGCGTTGAAAAATCAGGAAAATCATCAGCGTTGGTAACGAAACCAGAATAGTGCCGGCCATGAGCAGCGGCCAGTTGGTTTGCAGTTCGTCGCGGAGGGTAGCCATGCCAACGGGCAGGGTGTACATGTCTTTGGTATAGGTGGCGATAACCGGCCACAGAAACTCGTTCCACGACCCCTGAAAGGTGTAGATGGCAACGGCTGCCAGCGCGGGCGTGGAAATGGGCAGGAAAATCTGCCAGAAAATACGGAAATACGAACAACCGTCGATGAGTGCGGCTTCTTCCAGATCGCGCGGGATGGTCTCGAAAAACTGCTTCATCAAAAAGATGTTCGGAATTGTTACGAGCAGGGGCAGAATCAGCCCGGCGTAGGTATTTACCAGATGCATCTCGTTGAGAATGATAAACTTCGGCACCAGCAGAATTATAGCCGGAATCATCAGGCTACTCAGCAACAGTGCGAAGATCAGGTTTTTGGCCGGAAAGTACAGCCGCGCAAAGGCAAAACCCGCCAATGCAGAAAAAAACACGTTCGCAATGGTCTGTATCAGCGTGACAATCACACTGTTGAGTACCCATTTGGCAAAGGGTAGATCGCGCCAGACCGATGCATAGTTTTCCAGCGTTGCCACAGACGGAATCAGCTCAATCGGCCACTCGAAAACATTCTTTTTGGCATTGAACGAAATCGAAATCGAGAACAGAAACGGCCCCACATACAAGGCGGCTGCGCTGAACAGGAGGGCAAAAAATATAAGTTTTTTCATAGTGTAGTGGGGGACGGAACACGGATTTTACGGATGGGACACATAAACACGGATTTCTTTCTTTGCCATTACAGAGTAAATAAAAATCTGTGTAAATCCGTAACATCCGTTAAATCCGTGTTCCTCTTTCATTTACGTCTCTGCCGGGAAATAGCGTTTCTGTAACCAGGTTGTTCCGAAAATAATCATCGCCAGAATAATGGCCGCTGCCGCGCCAAACCCGAACCGGAAATATTTGAACGAGTTCTTGTAGGCGTAATACGACATCGTGGTGGAGGCATTATCCGGCCCGCCACTGCTCATCACAAACACCTGATCGAAGACCTGAAAACAACCAATCAGGCTCATCACAACAACGAAGTAGGTTACAGGCCGCACCATAGGCACCGTAATTTTCCAGAATTGCTGCCAGGTTGTGGCTCCATCGATGCGGGCGGCCTCGTAAAGTGAAATTGGAATGTTTTGTAGCCCGGCCAGAAATGAAATCATAAAATAGCCCGACGTAGTCCAGATGTTGAGCATCATAATCGATACCAGCACCGTGTTGGGGTTGGTTAACCAATCGATGTTCGAGGTGATGCCGATTTGGCTGAGCAGATAATTGAGCAGCCCGGGCTTCGAGTATATCCAGACGAAAATGATAGACGTAACAACCGACGACGTGATGGCGGGGAGGTAAAACGCCGTTCGGAACAGCACCCGCCCCGGAAATTTCTGGTTCATCAGAAACGCCAGGATCAACGCCAGCAACGTCTGCGTCGGCACTACGCCGAGCGTATAAATTACGGTGTTGCGGAACGCCTTCCGAAACACGGGGTCCTGAAACACGTCGATGTAGTTTGCCAGCCCTACAAACGGCTTGTCGGGCAGCAGCAGGTTCCAGTCAAAGAAGCTGACGAAGAAAGCGAACAGAATCGGGAAGAACACAAACACCGTCAGCAGCAGCATCGGCGCGGCCAGAAACACCCAGGCCCAGAAGGTTTGTTCGCGGTTAGAGCTTTTAAATTGCATATCTTTTGAAGGGGAACACGGATTTAACGGATAAGACGGATTGACACGGATTTATTTTCTGTCGTTACGGAGTAAATGAAAATCCGTGTTTATCCGCAGAATCCGTAAAATCCGCGTTCCATCAATCTTTTAGTTTCAGTTTTTCCAGTTTCGGAGCCAGTTTCTGCATGGCTTCGTGGGGGTCGGCACCACTGTAGAAAATAGATTGGAGCGATGCACTCGCTTCATCGAACCACCGCTCGGAGTAGTTGACAAACAGCGGCTTGGCAAACGGAATGCTTTCCATGAACACCCGATACGTAGGATGCTGGTAAAAGCCGTTGGCGTTGGCTACACTCTGCCGCGTCGGAAAGGCCAGCCCGGTTTTGGTCCACTCGGTCATACCCTCTTTTCCAGCGAAGTACGACAGCATCTTCCAGGCTTCGGCGGGCCGTTTGGCTTCTTTCGGAATTACATAAGCAGTAGAAAACGCCAGCGTGGCTTTCACTTTGCCCTGTGGCAGCGGAGCCACGCCGTATTGCACGGTTGGGTAGCCATCTTTCAAATAGGGAATCAGCCAGCCGCCCGAAATGACCATTGCGGCATTTTGTCGGCCAAACACGTCGCCGTTCCAGCCCGCGCCTACGTCGGTTGGCATGGTCGCAATTTTTTTGCGGTATAAGCCTACGTAATAGTCCAGCGCACCCAGAAAAGCGGGTTCGGTCACTTTGGGGTTTCCGGCTTCATCGTGCAGGTTGCCACCGTTCTGATGAACAAACGGCATGAGCATTTCCGGCACCGGCTCTACCACCATACCGAACTGGTCAATTTTACCATCACCGTTGGTGTCTTTTGTAAGCTTGCGGGCCGTTTGTTCGAGTTCCTGCCAGTTGGTGGGTGGTCGGCTGATACCCGCTTTGGCAAACATCGCCTTGTTGTAAAACAGCACGTAGACGTTGAAATCTTTGGCAAAACCGTAATACTTCCCCTTGTATTTATAGGCATCCCGGAAAAGCGGGAAGTAGTCGTTCAGATTAAACGACGTATCGTTCGCCACGTAGGCATCGAGTGGAGCCAGGGTATTGAAGCGCAGATAAGCGGGTGAGGTGTAGTCTTTTAGCCAGAACAGGTCGGGCGGCTGATGCGTACCGAGCATCAATTGTATTTTCTCGGAATAATTACCCGGAATGGGTTCATACTTAAACGGCACGTCGGGGTGAGCCTGCTGGAAGCTCCTCATCATACCGCGCATCAGTTTTTCTTCGGTCGGGCTTGATTGCCAGCTCGAAAATCGCGTTGCGGGCGCATCCTGCGAACAACTGCCGCAAATCAAAATCAGCAACGAACACAGGCCCACCATCTTCATAGAACTATACGGATTAGAATTTGTACAAAACTAATGTACTAAAAAGTAGGGGATATGTTCTGGTTTTGCCAAAAACTTTATTTTTTTTGCATGAAATAGATGTTATTTGATTTGTATAAGCTAATTGATGGAACACGGCTTGTACGGATGCCGTACAAGCCGTGTTCCATTTTCCCTTCGTATATGAAGCCCAGCCTGCAATCGCTCCGCCCCGACACTACCGATTCGTCGTTTGCCAGCTACTGGATAAAGGTATCGCACTTTGGTTTCCACTGGCACTACCATCCTGAAGTTGAACTTTGCTACATTCATCGGGGCAGCGGTACGCGTATGGTAGGCGACAGCGTACACGAGTTTTCGGACGGCGACCTGGTGCTGTTGGGTGCTAATCTACCACACACCTGGATCAGTCAGCAGTACGCCAACGAAGCCACCGACAACATGCAGGTGTATGTGATTCAGTTTCTGCCCGAACTACTCACCAAAACGCTGCTGGGCCTGCCCGAATTTGCGGCTGTCGATACGTTGCTCAGGCGGGCGTCGCGGGGGCTTGCGTTTTCGGATGGAGGTCGGTATTACACGCGTTTCGAGCAGTTGACCGGGCAGCAGGGTCTTGCCAGATTTCTGACCTTGCTGTCAATTCTGGATGAATTAGCCACTACATCAGAAGCCGAGACGTTAGCCAGTCCGAAGCATTCGCCCCTGCTGAGTCGGCAGAATGAGAAGCGGATGCAGGACGTTTTCGGCTATATTCACAATCATTTCGCGAACGAGCTGAGTCTGGGGCAAATCGCTGACATTGCGTGTATGAATGAGGCTTCTTTTTGCCGATACTTCAGGAAAGCTACCGGCCAAACCCTCACCAGCTATATCAATGACCTGCGCATCGGGCAGGCTTGTCAGTTGCTGATAGAAACGCAACAGCCCATCACAGCCATTGCCCAACAGGTAGGCTTTAACAGCTTCGCGAATTTCAACAAGAGCTTCACGCAACGTAAAGGTCTGCTACCCAGAGCGTTCCGACGGAAGATGAGCCGGTAAGTAAACCAACCTACCGTTGTCTCTTTTATTGAGCCAGTTCTTTCAGAATTGATCTATTTTTGCCGAATTACTTACTTATCCGTATGTAAAACCACACCTGAAATTATGCACATGTTTATTCGCTACACCTGCTCATGGCTGATGAGCGTTGCCATGCTCATCGCCAGCCTGTCTGCCACTGAGGCCCAGACCCTTACCCAATCTAACCTACCTATCGTTGTCATTAATACAACTGGTGGGCAAACCATTCCGAACGAGCCGGGCATTCTGGCCGACATCTTTATTTACGACAAGCCGGGAGCATCGGTCATTAACGACATTACCATCGACACGCCCACCTACACCGGCAAAATTGACATTGAGACACGCGGTAATTCGTCGCAGTTCTTCCCTAAAAAATCATTCGGTTTTGAAACCAAAGATGCTTCTGGAACTACCGATATTAATGTGTCGCTATTTGGTATGCCCGCCGAAGAAGACTGGATTCTGAATGCGTCTTATGCCGACAAAACCTTTATGCGCGACATGCTTACCCACCACATGGCCCGGCGCATGGGTTCGTATTCGCCACGAACGAAACACGTTGAGGTTATTGTAAATGGTCAGTATCAGGGCATTTACATTGCGATGGAAAAAATAAAGCGCAACGCCGAGCGCGTTAATATCAGCCGTTTGCGAACCACCGACATTAGCGGAGATGATCTCACGGGAGGATATATCCTCAAAATCGACGCAGCCGTGGGCGGCAGTAGCCCCAGTTGGACGTCGCCTTACCCGGCTCTGGGCCAGACCAGCAACAATCCAACGATTCTGATCGAGTACCCCAATGCTGAAGATATTCAACCACAACAGCAAACCTACATTCAGAATCATGTGACCGCTTTTGAAAACGCACTGAACGGCACGTCGTTTAAAGACCCCGCAACTGGCTACCGAAAGTATTTAGACGTTGACCGCGCCGTTGATTACTTTCTGATTCAGGAAATTAGCAAGAACGTAGATGCGTGGCGGCTTAGTTTTTTCTTTTACAAAGAGAAAATTACGCGGGGTGGTTTACTGAAATTCGGCCCACCCTGGGATTTCGACCGTAGCTATGGAAATATGCAATGGTGTTACCTTAATTCGGTCTTACCTACCGGTAGCTGGGCCTGGGAGTATAATTTAAACTGCCCCTCCCGGCCTCCCCTGGCACCCTTCTGGCCCAAACGTTTGCTGGAAGATTGCTACTTCGTAGAGAAACTTCGCACCCGGTATCAAACGTTGCGGCAGTCGTTTCTTCGCACCGATTCGCTCCATGCCTTTGTCGACAGCAACGTGGCCCGGCTTACAGTGGGGAGCCCCAGCCCGCAGTCGCGTAATTTTCAGAAGTGGCCTATTCTAACCGAAGAAATTTTCTACAACGAAGTGTATGGCAACGTGTCGTTCGCGGGCGAAGTGGCCGACCTTAAAAACTGGCTATCCGACCACTTGACGTGGATGGACGCCAACATCGGCCTGATTGGGCTGTCTCCGCGCCCAACGGCTACGCTGGCCGGTAACGCAACGGTTGTTTCGGGGCAAACAACTCCCCTGTCGCTGTCGTTTACGGGCGAGTCTCCGTGGCAATACACGCTGTCGGGCGGCATTAGCGGCACAGCTACCAGCAGCCCAACGGTAGTGTCGGTCAGCCCGGCGCAAACGCAGAGTTATACGCTAACATCGGTGCAGAATGCCTGCGGCAGCGGCACGGCCACCGGAACAGCGTTGGTGACCGTGCAGTCCAGCCAGGCCGATCTGTCAGTAAATATGGTGTTCGCCAATCGTAGTCCCGCCGTTAACGCCCCGGTCGATGTATCGCTGGTGGTGAGCAATGCGGGGCCGCAAAACAGCGAAGGCGTTATACTCCGCAATCGACTACCCGATAACCTGAATTTTGTAAACACTTCAAGTCCGGCCATCAGCCACACAGCCGGGGTCATTTCCGTACAGGTGCGCGACCTGGCTCCCGGTGAACAGGAGGTCTACACCTTTACGGCCCAACCCACACAGCCCGGTTATTATCAAAACGCCGTTGAGGTCTCTGCCGCCACCACTACCGACCCCGACAGCCAGCCTAACTCCGGCACGGGCGACGGACAGGACGACGCGGCCCTGGCCGACCTTCGCACGCAGACCAGCGGCATCGGCACGTTTGCTTCGCCCAATCCTAACCAAACGCCGTTGCCAGCCGTACAAGCAAACCAGCCCGCTCCCAATCCTGCCCGCGTTGATTTACAACTGAATATGGCACTTGCCAGTCGTACACTAACCGATAACCCGGTTAACCTGAGCGTTGTGGTACTGAATCGGGGAGGGCTGACCGCAACGGGCGTTACGGTTGAACTACAACTACCTGCCGGGGCTGTGGCCGAACCGATGAGCGGGCTGGCGCAGGCGGGTTCATTGCTGACGTTAACGTTTCCCAGCATAGCGGCTGACATACAGCATACGCAGACTGTTCGGTTTCAGTTTACCGCCAGCCCGCCCAACGAGGGTGTTATTCTGGCGCAGGTGAAACAGTGTAATCAGGCAGATAGCGACTCAACGGCGGGCAACGGCTTCGAAAACGGCGAAGATGATACTGCCCAAACCGACTGGCGACGCCCGTAACGCCTACGCGGGCAGCAACAGCCGGAACGTTGCCCCCTCACCCAGTCGACCTTCGGCAGTGATATAACCCTGGTGATTCTCGATAACGCGTTGCACAATGGCGAGTCCGATGCCCGTACCAGCGTATTCGCTCCGGCTATGGAGCCGCTGAAAAACCTGAAAAATACGCTCGGCATGGTGCGGCTCAAAACCAATACCGTTGTCGACAACATCAATCTGGTAGAACTTACGGTCAAGGTCGGCAGGTAGTACGCGAATTTTCGCCTGTCGTCCTGTTA
Organism: Spirosoma montaniterrae; assembly: GCF_001988955.1. NCBI lineage: Bacteria > Pseudomonadati > Bacteroidota > Cytophagia > Cytophagales > Cytophagaceae > Spirosoma > Spirosoma montaniterrae. The sequence continues at coordinate 2,919,844 of NZ_CP014263.1, forward strand.
CTACCTCGTTGGTTATGCGCAGATCGGGTAGTTGACCGGGCTTCATAAATTTCAGCGCGTTGCTAATCAGGTTTTGGAAAACCTGTCGTAGCTGAGCGGCATCGCCCGAAACCGTTGGCATTGGATCGACCTGCACGAACGCCCGTTTTTCGCTGATTGCCGTTTCCAGATCACCCACCACGTCACGAACAATGTGGTTGAGATCGACGGGTTGATTGGCTTCTCGCCGGGTGGCAATGCGGGAATAAGCCAGCACGTCTTTGATCAGAATCTGCATTCGCTGTGCCGACGAGGTCATGCGCCGGATCAGGTCGCTCCCCTCCTGCCCCAGCAACGGCGCGTATTGAGTCTCGATAATGTCGCCGAATGCCTGGATTTTACGCAGCGGCTCCTGTAAATCGTGGCTGGCAACATAGGCAAACTGCTCCAGATTTCGGTTCGAGCGTTGCAGGTCGATCACCGTGTTTTCTAATTGCTGCTGAAGTTGCTTGAGCGATGTGTAATCGGCAAACGTTACCAACACCTCATCACCCATTTTGGTGGCCATAATATCAAGCCAAACGTCGATTCCGTCGGTATCGTAGTGAAAATCGAATCGTTGCGCTTCGCCTGTCAGGTATGTTTTCAGATAGTTTTCAAACAGCCCGTTGCTTTTGTAGCCCGGAAACCAGCGGCTTCCCAGTTCGCCCACCACCGCATTCGGCTCCTGCCCTACATAGGCCGCCAGCATTCGGTTTGCCACCCGAAACCGGAAATCAACCACCTCACCCTGTTCATTGCGAATAGGCGTAAACAGAAAAATACCCGTCTGCGATGTGTCGATTACAGTTTGCAGCTCTTCTGCCGACTGCTCAAGGGCTTTGGCGGCCCGTTTCATAATCGACGTATCGTTAAATGTCACGACGAAGCCATCGCCCAGCTTACGGGCCGAAATGTCGAGCCAGAAATCCAGCCCGTCGAGGTTGTAGTACGTTTCGGTGCGCGAGGGTTCGCCCGTTTCAACAGTGCGAACGTATAACGCGAACAGGCCCGTATCGACATTGCCGGGAAACAGGCTCAGGAGCGTTTGCCCGTAGATAGCGGAGAGCGGCATGTTTAAAATGCGCTCGCAGGCATCGTTGACTGTCACGAATCGAAAATCAATGATTCGCCCGTTTTCGTCGCGAATCGACTCGAACGACATGATGCCACTGATTGAGCTGTTCAGTACGCTATTGAGCAGCTCGGCCTGTCGGGTCATGTCGGTCAGCCGTTGCTCATCGGCCTGTTGGGCTTTTTTCAGCGCCGTGTAGTCAGTAAACGTCACCAGCACGTCTTGCCCAAGCCTGACCGACTGCACGTCGAACCAGACATCGAAGCCGTCGACATTGTAATTGATATCGAACCGGCTTTCTTCGCCCGTCTCAAAAGTGCGTTTATAGTGGCCGAATATTTCCGTATCGCGGTAACTGATGAACCAGTCAGAGGCAGGCGTACCGGTTAGCACGTCGGGCGTTTGCCCAACCAGCGCAGCCACCATCCGGTTGATAGCTTTGAACCGAAAATCGACAAGTTGACCGGCGTCGTCATATATGGGGCTGAACACGAAAATCCCCGTTTGCGAATTATCGATTACGGCCTGCAATTCGGCTGCCGAGCGTTCGACGGCTTGCTGGGCACGGCGGGCATCGGTAGTATTGGCAAAAGTCAGTACGATACCATAGCCTGTACCGGGCGATGTTTGCCGAACGGCGGAGACTTCAAACCAGCCCTGTAGTTCGGCATCTTCGTAATAATTTTCTTTCCGCTCAGCCACCCCCGTTGCCAGCACCCGACAGTACAGATCAAAAAAACCACTTTCTCTATAACCCGGATACACGGCCTGCATAGTTTGCCCGATGGTTGTGCTGGGGTCAACGCCCGTGTGCGCCTTAACCGCCGGATTGCTGCCCCGGATCGTAAAATCCAGTACGTGGCCCTGCTCATCATAGACAGGCTCAAGCAGCAAAATACCGTTCAGTGCACCATTGAGCATACTCTGAACTAAATCGTTCTCATGCTCAACGGATTGCTCCTGTCGTTTACGTTCGCTGATGTCTTTGGCCGTAACGGCAACGGCATCGACACCGTCGAGTTTGCTGGCCGACACTTCATACCATGCATCCAGCCCTTCGGCGCTGTAATACAGCTCATCGTGGTAAGGATGGCCCGAGTCGGCCACAACCGCAAACTGGGCAAATAGCCCAGCATCTACAGCACTTGGGTATAAACGTAGAAACGTCGACTGCCGGAGCGTATGAGCCGAGTGACCGAACAATTCGGTGACTTTATTATTGGCGTGACTATAGCTGAAATCCAGAATAGCCCCCGCTTCGTTGCGAATCGCTGTTAAAACGAAGATAGCATCCTGTGACGCATTCAAAATTCCCATCAGCAGTGAGTCAGGGCCTGTATACGTCACATCGACGGGTGAAGTGGTCAGCATTCGGGCTATGTGGTTGAAAAGATTAGGCGAAATTAATCGAATTCCATGAAAACATCTTCATGTTTGCAAGCGAAAACCCCTGTTCATCTGCGTCCGTATTTCGGGTTTTCCGTATCTTTAGGCTTCTACTCATAAACTACGCTGCTTCATGTTGTGTTTACGTCTATCGCGCACAATGCTGACAATCTGTTGGTTCGCCACTATTTCGGTTACGGGCCACGCGCAGGATGCCGCCACCTACCAAACACCTCCCAAACCCTTAGCCGATCTGGTAACGGTGCCGCCCACACCGGGCGTTAGCGTCAATAGCCGGGGCGACGTATTGCTGATTCTCGAACAGGCGTCGGCTCCGTCCATCGCCGAGCTATCGCAGCCCGAACTGCGGCTGGCCGGTGTACGCATCAACCCGGCCAACAATGGCCCTACCCGGATGCGCTATCTCACGAACCTGAAAATCAAGCGATTACCTGCTGGTGCAGAAGTCGCCGTAACGGGTTTGCCCGCGCAGCCACTCATTAGCTATGTGCAATGGTCGCCGGATGAATCGAAAATTGCGTTCGCTCACTCGGCTGCTGACCGGATCACTTTATACGTTGTCGATGTGGCTACGGCGGCAGCCCGGCCCGTTGGTACGGTTGCGCTGAATGCTACGCTTGGTACGCCCTATCAGTGGGTTTCAGATAATCAAAGCCTGATTGTGCGGGCCGTGCCTGCCAACCGGGGAGCGGCTCCTACTGTTAATCGCGTACCGACCGGTCCCACCGCGCAGGAGAACATTGGCGGCAAACGCGGGCAGGCACCTACCTATCAGGATTTGCTCAAAAACACGTCCGACGAACAGCAGTTTCTGTACTACGCCACAGCGCAGGTGATGCGGTTGGGGTTAGATGGCTCGGCCCGGCCCATCGGCGAACCGGGTGTCATTACGGGTGCTATGCCTTCGCCCGATGGTCGCTATGTGCTGACCGAAACGGCCCACCGACCATTCTCGTATTTAGTGCCGATCTACCGTTTCCCGCTTCGTACCGACGTGTTCAGCATTGACGGAACGCTGGTGAAAACCCTGGCCGACACGCCTTTGCAGGAGAGCGTACCCTATAGCCCCGACGGTGCCCCCACTGGCCCGCGCGACTATGCCTGGCGCAACGACGCTCCGGCCTCGGTTTGGTATACCGAAGCACAGGACAACGGCGACCCGAAAGTGAAAGCCGACATTCGCGACAAAGTGTATTTAATCGATGCGCCCTTTACCGCCCAGCCGAAAGAAATCTACGCGGCTGCGTATCGGTTTCAGGGGTTCGAGTGGGGCGACAACAACACGGCCCTTGCCAGCGAATTCTGGTGGCAGACCCGGAAAACTATCACCAAACTCGTGAACCCCACCAACTGGCAGGCTACTACGCTCTTCGACCGTTCGTATGAAGACCGCTACAGCGACCCCGGCGACCCCGATACCAAACGCAACCAATACGGTCGGTCGGTGCTGAATTTGCTGCCATCGGGCGAGGTATTTATGATTAATGCACAAGGAGCCTCACCCGATGGCGACCGCCCGTTTGTGAGCCTGCTCAACCTGAAAACCCGCCAAACCCGCGAACTCTGGCGGTCGCAGGCTCCATATTTCGAGAAGCCGGTTGCCGTGCTCGATGCCGCCCGGCAGGTGATTCTGACCACCCGCGAAACGCCCGACGAAAACCCGAATTACTTTATCCGAAACCTCCGCGCCCGTATTGCGCCCATTCAGGTTACGAACTTCCCGCACCCGTATCCGCAGTTGAAAGGCGTTCAGAAACAACAACTTCGCTACAAACGCGCCGACGGTGTTGACCTGACCGCCACGCTTTACTTACCTGCCGATTATAAAAAAGAGCAGGGGCCATTACCAACATTTTTGTGGGCCTATCCTGCCGAGTTCAAAAGCAAAGATGCCGCCGGGCAGGTGTCGGGGTCGAAGTACCAGTTCAACCGCATCAGCTACTGGGGCGCGGCTGCCTTCGTAACAATGGGCTACGCCATTCTCGACAACGCCAGCATCCCGATTGTGGGCGAAGGCGACAAAGAGCCGAACGATACCTACGTAGAGCAACTCGTGGCAAGTGCGAAAGCGGCCATTGACGAGGGCGTTCGGCTGGGCGTAACCGATTCGAGTCGGGTGGGCGTTGGCGGGCATTCGTATGGCGCATTCATGACCGCCAACTTACTGACCCATAGCCGTTTGTTTAAGGGAGGCATTGCCCGCAGCGGGGCTTACAACCGCACCCTCACGCCCTTCGGTTTCCAGAACGAGCAGCGCACTTATTGGCAGGCTCCGCAGGTGTACAACGCGATGTCGCCGTTTATGAACGCCGACAAAATGAAGACGCCCCTGCTGCTGATTCACGGCGAGGCCGACAACAACACCGGCACCTTCCCCATTCAGTCGGAACGGTATTACAACGCGTTGAAAGGGTTCGGGGCTACCACGCGCTTTGTGCTGCTACCCTACGAGAGCCACGGCTACACGGCCAAAGAATCGCTGCTGCACATGCTCTGGGAAATGAACAACTGGCTCGATGCTTACGTAAAAAACCCCAAAGCCACAGCAAGTAAGTTGAGTGGCGGCAAGTAGAAACAGGCACTACCACAGATTTTAATCTCTGTTTGCCCTACACATAACCCGTGTTTTTCTTTCTAACTCTATGAAAACCCTCAATCTTTTCCTGCTTTTCTGCTTTTGCGTAACCCTTTCGTTCGGTCAGAAAAAAGACGCCGACGGCTGGGTAAGCCTGTTCGACGGTAAAACCTTTACCGGCTGGAAACCTGCCGAAAATCCTGCTACGTTCACCATTGAAGATGGAGCGATTGTGGTGTTCGGGCCACGGGCACACCTGTTCTACGAGGGACCGGTGGGCAATCATAATTTCAAAAATTTCGAGTGGAAAGCGCAGGTAAAAACCATGCCCGGCTCCAACTCCGGCATGTTCATTCACACGGAATACCAGAACACTGGCTGGCCCGCCAAAGGCTACGAAATTCAGGTTAATCAAACTCATACCGACTGGCGCAAAACGGGCAGCGTCTATTCATTTCAGGATGTGAAAGACGTGTTCGTGAAAGACGAAGAATGGTACACAGAACACATCATTGTGCAGGGCAAAAAGATTACCGTGAAAGTAAACGATCAGGTTATCAATGAGTATACAGAACCCGACACGGGCGGGCGCACAGGCGGTAATGCCGGACGTAAGCTGAGCAGCGGCACGGTAGCCTTGCAGGGCCACGACCCGAAAAGCAAGGTTTATTACAAAGATGTCATGATTCGGATACTACCGGATTGACATTGTGAACAATAGACTTTTTTCCTGATTTTTTATGCATATTTTTGAGTACAGAAAGTTGCCCTATCAATGCATAGCAGCAACTTTCTGTCTCTCTTATGTACGTTTCCTCTACTTTTTCAAGATACTATCGACGCTTTCGGGTTTTCCTCCGGCTGCTTCTGCCTGTAGCTGGTTTGGGAATCGGCATGACCGGCTGTGCCGACACAGAGCAGAAAGCTACCTTCCGCATCGGATTCTCCCAGCGCACTACCGCCGACACCTGGCGCAAATCGATGCGGGAGAGCATGAATCAGGAGTTATCGTTCAGCCCCGACGTTGACTTTGTTGTTAAAGACGCGGGTGGTCAAAGCGCGACGCAGGTTCGGCAAATTGATGAATTGATTCGGCAACGAGTTGATTTACTGATTGTTTCGCCCAATTCAGCCCGCCCCATTACGCCTGTTGTTGAGCGAGCGTATCAGCAGGGTATCCCGGTTATTGTTCTCGACCGGCGCACGGCTTCCGACCAATACACAGCCTACGTAGGAGCCGATAATGTGGAAGTGGGCCGCACGGCGGGTATTTGCGCCAACACGCTCCTGAAAGGTACGGGCAATATTATCGAGATTGGCGAGTCGCCGGGGTCATCGGCAGATATTGACCGGCACCGGGGCTTTGCCGAGGTTGTTCGCCAGCATCCGGGGCTTCGGTTGGTCAGAAAGTTAGAAGGCGACTGGGATAAGCGTTCCTTTGCCGCCGAGCTAACCCATCTGCTCAAAACCGGGCCGAGCATTCAACTTATCTTCGCCCAGAACGACCGCACCGCCCTGAAAGCATTTCGTATTTGTCAGCGGCTGGGGTCAGAAAAACAAATCAAATTTATTGGCGTCGATGGCTTGCCCGGCCCCAACGAAGGTATCGACCTCGTAAATCGCGGCATTCTGAGTGCCACGGTGCTGTACCCGACAGGCGGTAAAGAGGCTATCCGCACGGCTCTCGCTATCCTGAAAAAACAACCCTTCAAACGCGAAAACCGCCTGCCCATCACGCTCATCGACTCCACAAACGTGCGGATTATGAAGCTGCAAAGCGACAAGCTGATTGAACAGCAGGTAGATATTGACCGGCAGCAACAGCGAATTGCCGACCTCAGCCGTACCTACGCATCGCAGCGCAACCGGCTGTACGTCACGCTGGTAAGCTTGCTCATTGTGGTTGTTCTGGGAGCCTACGCGCTCTATTTGGTGCAGGAGAAACAAGCCGCTTACCGCCGACTGGCCGTGCAGAACGACGAAATCCGGCAGCAGAAAGATCAGATTGAAGCCGTGTCGAAACAGGCCCGACTGGCAACGGAAGAAAAACTCCGCTTTTACTCCTACATCTCGCACGAGTTCAACACGCCCCTAAGCCTGATTCTAACGCCAACCGAAGAACTCCTGACCCGCAAACACGTTGACGAACGCGAACTCAAAAATAGCCTGTCGCTGGTACAGAAAAATGCACACCGGCTGCTTCGCTTAGTCGATCAGATGCTCGATTTGCGAAAAGCCGACGCCGGAAAACTACTGCTGAAAGCGCAGGAAGAAGACGTTGTTGCGTTTGTGCGCGACATTGTGCAGGATTTCCGGGGTAAGGCCGACAAACGCCGGATTGATCTGCGGTTTGTGTCGACACCGCCTGCGCTGCCACTCTGGTTCGACCGCGAAAAGTTGGACAAAGTGCTGTTCAATTTGCTCTCGAACGCCTTTAAGTACACGCCCAAAAGTGGCTTTATTCACGTTCGGTTAGACCACGACAACGTAAGCGTGTGCATTCAGGTGCAGGACAACGGCGCAGGCATGACCGCCGATGAGCAGACGCATATTTTTGATTTGTTCTACACCGGTACATCGCAGTTCACGCTCGGCAACGGGCTGGGTTTAGCCCTCTCGCGCGAGTTTGTTACCCTGCACCATGGCGAAATCAGTGTGCAGTCGGAACAGGGGCGCGGCACCCTCTTTACGGTACAACTGCCACTGGGCAACGCTCATCTGGACCCATCCGAAATTAGCCCAACCGCACCCACCCGCACGAGTTTGCCCGTTGACGAAGAATGGGCACAGGCTGGCGAAGCCGTTCCGACACTGCCTCGCCAAAAGTTGGGAACGCTGCTCGTAATCGAAGACCACGACGAACTGCGTGAGTACCTGACCCTGCGCCTGAGCGACCGGTTTGAGGTGCTGGCCGAATCGTCAGCCGAACGCGGTTGGGAACTTGCGCTGGACATCGTACCCGATCTGGTTATCAGCGACATTATGCTACCCGGCATGGATGGTATTCAGTTTACGCAGCAGCTAAAAGCCGACTTTCGCACCTCCACCATTCCGGTTATTTTGCTAACGGCCAAAGGGCAGATGGAACACCGTCTTGAAGGCACCCGCGCCGGGGCCGACGCCTACATTGCCAAGCCGTTTCAGATGACCTATCTGCTCGAAATTATCAACACTACCCTCGCCAACCGCGCCAAGTGGCAGAACCGCTACACGAGCGATTACCTCGTTAAAACCGAAAACCGGCAGGAAAAGAAATTCCTCAACGAAATGACCGCGCTCATTGAGCAGCACCTCACCGATTCGTCGTTTGGCGTGGAGCAACTCAGCCGCGAAATGGGGCTGTCGCGGGTGCAGCTTTATCGCAAGGCGCAGACGCTGCTGGGCAAAAACGTTACCGATTATTTTACCGAAATCAGGCTAAAAAAAGCCAAAATGCTGCTGACCGAAACCACTAAACCCATCGCTGAAATCGCCTGCGAAACGGGCTTCAGTTCGCCCGCCTACTTCACCACGTTCTTTAAACAACATACCCGGCATACGCCTTCCGAATTTCGTAAATCGCCGGAGGTACGAGCGGTTTAAACCGTTTTCTTACCCTGCAATGGCCTCTCGTTGGCAATCATTTTCAAAATCATTTTCCGGTCACGTTCAACCCCTTACGGAAGCCTGATACGAAATCAAAAATAGCCGTATCAAAATCGAAATCCGCCCGCAATCACCTCGTTTCAACTACTTGATTATCATATGTTTAATTCATAAATTCATTTCATAACTATCTGAACGATTTCCGTAATTCATCCAGATTATAACTCCATAGCTTTGGCTCATTACTTCGACGTTTTCTCCTGTCAGTTATGCGCCAACAGCAACGTATTTTTCTCTGGTCGATCACAGCGGCTTTGGGTGGTTTTCTTTTCGGCTTCGACACCGCCGTTATCTCCGGTGTGGAGCAGGCTCTGCAAGGACTGTGGCACCTGAGCGTGTGGGAACACGGCCTGACCGTTTCGATGGCCCTCGTCGGTACGGTACTCGGTGCCATGCTGGGCGGTATTCCTGCCGAGCGTCTCGGCAGACGCAAAACACTCTTCTGGATTGCCGTTCTCTACCTGGTATCGTCGCTGGGGTCGGCGCTGGCAATGGACTGGAGTTTGTTCCTTATTTTCCGGTTTCTGGGTGGGTTAGGCGTGGGCGCATCGTCGGTAGCGGCACCGATGTACATCACTGAGATTTCGCCCGCCAAATCGCGGGGGCGGTTGGTGGCTCTGTTCCAGTTCAATGTGGTGCTGGGCATTCTCATTGCCTACCTTTCCAATTATCTCTTGCAGGATATTGGCGATAATGCCTGGCGGTGGATGCTGGGCATACAGGCCCTGCCGTCGCTGCTGTTTCTGCTGGCCGTGCTGACTATTCCCGAAAGTCCGCGCTGGCTGTTGCTCCGCAAAGGCAACGTAGCCGAAGCCCGCGACGTGCTGCGACTCATCGACCCCGACACCGCCGAGCAAACCCTCGACGCCCTGCGCCATACTGCCGAGCAGCAGACGCTGGCCCACGAACCGGCCCGGCTCTTTTCGGCCCGCTACAAAACGCCCGTGCTGCTGGCCGTCCTGTTTGCCATCTTCAATCAGGTGTCGGGCATCAACGCCATTATCTACTACGCGCCCCGCATTTTCGAGATGGCTGGTTTGGGCAAAAGTTCGGCTCTGCTGTCGTCGGCGGGTGTAGGTGTAGTGAACCTGCTGTTTACGCTGCTGGCGGTTAACCTCATCGACCGCTTTGGTCGGCGCACCCTGATGCTCATTGGGTCGCTGGGGCTGATTGCCACGCTTGGACTGGTTGCCCGTGCTTTCTACGTCGAAGATTTCGGTGGCATGGCTGTGCCGGTATTGCTATTCGTGTACATCGCCTTCTTCGCTTTCTCGCAGGGCGGGGTTATCTGGGTGTTCATCTCCGAAATCTTCCCCAATGAAGTCCGCGCCAACGGGCAGGCTTTAGGCAGTTTCACCCACTGGCTCATGGCCGCGCTCATCACGTTCTCGTTTCCGTGGTTCGCCGAGAAACTGGGCGGAGCCTACACCTTCCTGTTCTTCTGCCTGATGATGGTGCTGCAACTCGTGTTTGTGCTTCGGCTCATGCCCGAAACCAAAGGCACCAGCTTAGAGCAGGTCGAGAAAACGTTTGTCGTACACTGACCCCACCCCAACCCCTCCCTAACGGGGAGGGGCAAAGCAAAACGCTTACGCGGGTAAGTCCCTCCCTAACGGGGAGGGGTTGGGGTGGGGTAAATATTAACTGCTATGATAACCTGCTTCGGTGAAATTCTCTGGGACGTGCTGCCAACGGGCAAACAAGCGGGCGGTGCGCCGATGAACGTAGCCCTGCACCTGCGCAACTTCGGGCTGGATGCCCAACTCATCAGCCGTGTCGGCAGCGACGATCTGGGCCGTGAACTGCTCGATTTTCTGCACCAGAAAGGTATACCGACCAGCTATGTACAGGTGGGACAGTCGCACCTGACGGGCGTGGCAAAGGCTAACGTATCAGATGCCAACGAAGTGACGTACAAGCTTGTACAACCGGTGGCGTGGGATTACATCATGCCGGAGCCGGGCCTGACGGAGTTGGTTCGGCAAAGCGATCTGTTCGTATACGGCAGCCTGGCTGCGCGAAGTCCGCAAACCCGCGAAACGCTGCTGGGCTTGCTGGAGGTTGCCAACCGCCGGGTGTTCGACGTGAACTTACGCGCTCCTCATTACGAGCGGGCCACGGTCGAAGACCTGCTACACCGGGCCGACATTGCCAAGCTGAATGAACACGAACTGGCCGAATTGGCCGGCTGGCACGACTTCGTCAGCGACGACCTGCATCAAACAATGGCCCAAGTCCGCGACCGTTACGCCCTTCAAACGCTCTGCGTGACGCTGGGTGCCGACGGTGCCGCCCTGCTCGACCCGTCGGGTTTTTACCGGCAACCCGGTTTTTCGGTCGAGGTGGCCGATACCATCGGGAGTGGCGACGCGTTTCTGGCGGCTTTTCTGCACAAGATGGTACAGGGCGAAACGCCCCACAACACCCTCGCCTTTGCCTGCGCCACAGGAGCCTACGTAGCCACGCAGCGCGGAGCCACTCCGCCATTTTCCGAGCAAACCATTCTACATCAATCGTTTTTGCTGCCTTTTTCTGAATAATCAACTCAAAACGTGTTCGCTAATGAAAAACTGTTTATTAGTTTTAGCCATGCTGCTGATGACGGTGTCGCTGGCCCTGGCGCAACGCACCCTCACAGGAAGCGTTGTCGACGACAAAACCAACGAAGCCCTGCCCGGTGCCAACATCCTGATTGTGGGCACCAACAGCGGTACTACTACCGATGCCAAAGGCGCGTTCAGCATCACTGTACCGGCCTCGGCCACAGCCCTGCAAGTTTCGTTTATCGGGTATGCCAATCAGCAAATTTCGATTGGCAATCAAAGCAATATTGCCGTTCGGCTGGTAGCCGGAGGGCAATTGGCGGAGGTGGTTGTGCTGGGCTACACCACCGCCCGGCGGCAGGACCTGACCGGAGCCGTTGCCATCATTGAACCGGCAGTAACGAAAGCCACCAGTTCGGGCAACCCGCTTCAGGCGTTACAGGGCCGCACACCGGGGCTGTACATCGAAAAAACCGGTACGCCTTCTGGTGAGGCCAGCCGTATCCTGATTCGGGGAGCCAACACGCTCGGCAACAACGACCCGCTGTTTATCATCGACGGTGTGCCCACCAAACGCCCGCAGGTGTTTCAAAGCCTGAACCCCACTACCATTCAATCGGTGCAGGTACTGAAAGATGCATCGTCGGCGTCGATTTATGGAGCACGGGCATCGAATGGCGTTATCGTTGTAACGACCAACAACGGCTCGAACGCTAACGGAAAGCTGAACGTACAGTTCAACACCAGTATCACGGCGCAAACCGAACGGCCCGAACGCTATAAAATGCTGAACGCCGTTAACCGGGGCCGCGCCCTCTGGCAGGCATCGGTCAACGACCGCGTCGATCCGGCATCGGCTTACGGTGAAATTTATACGTTCAACTGGAACAGAGATTTTAATAACCCGCAACTGACCAGCGTAACGCCGAACCCATTCGTAGGCGGCAACCCAAATGTGCCCGTTGGCGATACCGACTGGCAGAACGAACTCTACCAAACGGCCTACGTCACCAACAACGACCTGACCATTTCGGGCGGCACTAAAAACTCCTCGCTGTTGGTCAACCTGAGTTATTTCAACAATTCGGGTTTGGTGAAATTCACCGGCTACAACCGGCTGACGGGCCGCATCAACGGCGTGACGGGCCTGTATGACGGGCGATTTAAACTCGGCGTGAACCTGCAACTGACCACCTCGCGCGAAACTCCCGTGACAACCGACCTGGGCGGAGCACCCACGCCCGGCCTGGCCGTTACGCTGGCACCCACAATTCCGATGTTTACCAAAACAGGCGAGTATGCCGGGCCGCTGGGGTCGGGTTATTCGGATCGTAACAACCCGGTATTTATGCAGTACATCAACCGCTGGGACAAAATCAACCGGACATTCGTGTTTGGCAACGTATATGCCGAACTGGAACCAATCCGGGGGTTGTTTCTGCGGTCGTCGCTCGGCATGGATAATGCGGGTTTTACGAACAAAAACATCGAGCAGTCGTTCCAGAACGGATTTATCGCCCGGTCGCTCAACAGCCTTACGCTCAACAACAACCGTTTCCTGAGCCTGACCTGGACCAACACGGCCCGCTACAATTTTGCCCTCGGCAATCACTCGTTCAACGTATTGGCGGGCATTGAGGCCATCCGCGATAATTTAGACGACATCGTTTCGTATCGCGAAAATTTCGCCGTGCAAACCGAAGATTTCTTCGTATTGAGCGCGGCTTCGGGCAACGCCAGCAGCACGGGTGGCTCAACCGGCAGTCGGCTGCTCTCGCAGTTTGCCCGTATCGACTACAATTTCAACGACCGCTATCTGGCCGCGCTGACGCTGCGCCGGGATGGCAGCAGCCGCTTCGGGGCCGATAATCGGTACGGCTTCTTCCCGGCAGCTTCAATTGGCTGGCGCATTGATAAAGAGTCGTTTATGGCAAATCAAAACCTGTTCAGCAACCTGAAACTGCGGGCAGGCGTGGGCCGCATCGGGAATCAGGACATTGGCGATCTGGCCCGGTTTGGGTTGTTCGAGCCGCGTTACGGCACGCTGGCGTCGCAGGTGCCGAACGGGCATAACGGCTTTTTCGACCAGTACTGGAACGTGGGCACGGCCTACGACCTGAACGGCACCAATTCGGGTACGCTACCGTCGGGGTTTGTGCAGACGCAGGGCGAAAACACGGCTCTCCGCTGGGAAACTACCGACGAGTTGAACGTTGGACTCGATTTTGCCTTTCTGAACGGCAGCTTAGTCGGTTCGTTCGATTATTTCACACGCCAAACCCGCGACATTCTCATTAAGCCGCCCGTGGCATCGGCAGTGGGCGAAGGGCAGTTGAAATTCGTAAATGGAGCCACCAAAACCAACAAAGGCTTTGAGTTGCTGCTGACTTACTATGGCAAACCCAAAGGCGATTTTACCTACAACGTGTCGGCCAATTTTGCCCGCTTCCGCGACCGCATCACCGTACTGCCCGAAGAAGTTCGCTCGGCCTTTGCCGGTAACGCCGTAACGACCATCATTGGCCGGTCGCAGTTCGACTTGTTCGGTTATCGCACCGATGGTATTTTCCAGAGTCAGGCCGAAGTCGATGCGCATGCGCGGCAGGTGGGCGCGGCTCCGGGCCGCATCCGTTACCGCGACCTCAATGGCGATAATCGCATCGACGCACTCGATCAGGAGTTTTACGGCACCACGCTGCCCGCCCTCGAATATGGCACCCGCTTCGAGTTTGGCTATAAAAACTTCGACCTGTCGATTTTCGGATCGGGTGTGGCCGGGCGTACAGGCTTCGATCCGTACACGTTCTATAACAACTTCATCCGAGGCCGCGACAACGTGGGGCCGGGCGTATTCGATGCCTGGACACCGCAGAATACCGCATCGCGGATTCCGGCTCTGACGCTGTCGGATGGCAACAATGAAACCCGCCCATCCGATTATTTCAACGTCAACACCTCGTACTACAAATTACGGAATGCGCAGTTGGGCTACACTTTCCGACGCGAAACGGTAGGCCGTATCGGGCTGTCGGGCGTGCGGGTGTTCCTGATGGGCGAGAATCTGTTCTGGATCAAAAGTGGAAGCTTTTTAGGCCCTGACCCGGAGCGCGTCGACGTTAACACGGTGCCGGTGCCGCGTGCCTTCACGCTTGGTTTAAACGTATCTCTGTAGACCCAACATCTCACAACTATGAAAACGAAACTACTTATATCGAGCCTGCTGCTGATGGGTGCAGGTTTCTTCTCGTCCTGTACTGATTTCTTAGAATACCAGCCGCAGGGTACGCTCTCGTCGGACAATGTGAAGAGTGCCGAAAACGCCGACGCCCTCGTTACGGCGGCCTATGCTTCGCTGGGCAACGGCGAAATGATTGGCCCCATTGCCAGTATGTGGGTCTATGGCAGCGTTCGGTCCGACGACGCGCACAAAGGGGGCGGGGGCGTAGCTGACCTCGAAGACATTAACTTCTACGAACAGCACGTACTGACACAGCCCCAGCAGGGCGGAGGTTTTTATCATCCCTTCACCTGGGAAAACTATTACAAAGCCATTTCCCGCGCCAACGTGGCCCTGCGCTCGATTAACGACCTGAACGAAACGGCGTTTCCGCTCAAGAAAACGCGGCAGGGCGAACTGCGGTTTCTGCGCGGCCATGCCCATTTTATGCTGAAAATGCTGTTCAAGTGGGTGCCGTATATCGATGAAACCCTGAGCAACGACCAGATTCTGACAATCTCGAACCGGCAGTTCACCAACGACCAGCTTTGGGACAAAATCGGGGCAGATTTTCAGTTTGCGGTCGATAACCTGCCCGAAACGCAACCGCAGAAAGCGCGGGCCAGCAAGTTTACGGCGGCTGCGTATTTAGCCAAACTGCGGCTCTATCAGGCGTATGAGCAGGACGATAACAACAAGGTTACGAGCATTAACCCGGCCAAATTGCAGGAAGTCGTGCGGCTCACCGATCTGGTCATCAACTCCGGTAAATATAGCCTTCAACCCGATTTTGCCGAGAACTTTCTGCCCGAATTCGACAATGGTGTGGAGTCGGTATTTGCGGTACAGTACTCTATTAACGATGGTACGACGCTGGGGCGGCTCAACTTTGAAACCGGCCTGAACTACCCGCACGGTGCCCCGCAATACGGCTGCTGCGGTTTTCACCAGCCCACGCAGAACTTAGCCAACGCCTTCGGCACCGACGCCAGCGGCCTGCCCAGATTCGACACGTATAACGACGCGAACATCGACTTTAAAACCGCCACCGTCGATCCGCGCGTCGATCACACGATTGGCATCGACGGGCATCCATACAAGTACAATGCGGCTCTGCCCTTCAGCAACAGTTGGGTGCGTGATCCGGGCGTGTATGGCTTTTTTCAGACCATGAAAGAACAGCAGTTGGCAACCAGTTCGTCGTACAAAAAGCAGGGGCCATTTATGGGTACGTCGAAAAACATCGACATCATCCGCTATGCCGACGTGCTGCTGTTTAAAGCTGAGGCTCTAATTGAACTGGGGCAACAGGCGCAGGCATTGCCGCTGATTAATCAGCTTCGCGACCGGGCTGCCCGCAGCACCGCCCGCACCAAAAAAGCCGACGGCACCGACCCCTCGAACTATCTGATTCGGCCTTACACTGCCACCGGCTGGACGCAGGCGTATGCACGGCGGGCCTTGCAGTGGGAACGGCGATTAGAGTTTGCCACCGAAGGGCCGCGCTTCTTCGATCTGGTGCGCTGGGGCATTGCCGAACCAACCCTGAACGCCTACATTACCAAAGAGAAAACGCGCCGGTCGTTTCTGAACGGAGCACGGTTTACGGCGGGCCGGGACGAATATTTGCCCATTCCGCAACGGGAGATCAACTTCACCAAAGGCTTATACAAGCAAAACCCCGGATTTTAACATTTTTTGACAGGATTAACAGGATAAAACAGGATTTAGATACCTATGAAAATCCTGTTTTATCCTGTTAATCCTGTCAAAACCATTCAATCCTGTCTGCATATGCAACGACCGACTAAAATGCTGGCTCTGCTGGCCTGTTTGTGGCAACCATTGTTTGGGCAGACGACGCCCGATTATCGGCCTCAATACCATTTTACACCCCCAAAAAACTGGATCAACGACCCCAACGGATTAGTGTATCACGAGGGTGAGTACCACTTATTTTATCAGCACAACCCGTTTGACAATAAGTGGGGGCACATGAGCTGGGGCCATGCCGTAAGCAAAGACCTGCTGCGCTGGGAACACCTGCCACTGGCAATACCCGAATTCACCCACGCCGATGGCAATACGAAAACGGCCATTTTTTCGGGTAGCGCGGTTATCGACAAAGGCAACAAAAACGGCCTTTGCCCGCCCGGCACCAAAGACTGTATGGTAGCCGTTTACACCGGCAACGTGTCGAAAGACGACAAGCAGACGAATCAATATCAGAACCTGGCCTACAGTGCCGACCGGGGCCGCACGTTCACGCAATACGACAAAAACCCGATTATCGACATCGGCAGCAAAGAGTTTCGCGACCCGAACGTATTCTGGTATGCACCCCAGCAGAAATGGGTGATGGCAACCGTGAAAGCAAAGGAACACCGGGCGGCTTTCTACGCATCGAAAGACCTGAAAAAATGGGAGTTTCTAAGCCATTTCGGCCCCACTGGCGACACCTCGAAAGTTTGGGAATGCCCGGCCCTGATGCAGGTGCCCGTTCAGGGAGAGTCGGGGCAATCGCGGTGGGTGCTGTTTATTTCGGCGGGCCACCCCCAGCCCGATTACGTTGGTATGCAGTATTTTGTTGGCAACTTCGACGGCACAACGTTCACCCTCGACCCGGCCCATCCGAAGCCGATTTCAGGAAATTCCTACGCCGGAGCCGTGGTTGACTGGGGCAAAGATTACTATGCGGCTATTCAGTACAACGATTTGCCCGGTTCGCAGCCCGGACCGGTTATGGTGGGCTGGCTCAACAACTGGGCCTATGCTAACGACCTGCCGACAATGCCCTTTAAAGGAGCCATGTCGCTGCCCCGGCAAATCAGCCTGAAACGCACGGCTTCGGGTTTACAGCTTGTGCAACAGCCCATTACGAGCGTTCGTACTCTGCGCGGCCCGGCCAGCAACGTAGCAACTATGCGGCTAAACAACGAGAGCCGGGTATGGCAGAAAAACACCGATAATACTTACGAACTGGAGCTTACGCTTCGGCCTGGCACAGCCAAAACGGCGGGCATCAGACTGGCGAAAGGCTCTAACGAAGAAACTCTTGTGCAATATGTTGATGGCAAATTACAGGTAGACCGTCGGCGGTCGGGCAATGTAGCGTTTAACAAACGATTTGCCAGCGTTGACGAGGCTCCCGTAGCATTGCAGAACGGCGCGGTGAAGCTGCGCATCTTCGTTGATAAGTCAATTGTAGAAGTGTTCATCAACGATGGTGAGCGCGTACTTACCGACCAGATTTTCCCAACTGAAACGGCGGGCGGCATCGAGTTATTCGCTGAGGGCGGCACCGCCGAGTTTAGCGGCCTGACCCTATGGCCGATAAAGCCAGTTGTCCGGGTTTCGGAGTAACGCTTCCCCCGTCTTTCCGCTGATTTTAGTACGCCGATTCGCGCAGACTAAAATCAGCGGAAAGCTGCGAGAAAATAGGATAGGTATGTATGCTTGCTGTTAGCGAGTTATCCCGCCAAAGTAGAGTCAATGTTCGTGCAGTTGATTGATTACCCTATCATTAATTCCTTACCTATTGTGAAACATTCCGTGGAACACCGCTTGGAATCGTGAAATCTATCCGGCATCTTTGGGTCTGCAACGCACAGACCCATGGGTAAAGTCATTGCTATCGCCAACCAAAAAGGGGGCGTCGGTAAAACAACAACAACAATCAACTTAGCCGCCAGTTTGGCCGCCCTCGAATTTCAAACGCTCATCGTTGACGCTGATCCACAAGCCAACTCAACGTCGGGCCTGGGGTATAACCCCAAAGAAATCGAGAACAGTATTTATGAATGTATGGTCGAGGGGGTTCGACCGCAGGACGCGATTATCCAGACGGATTTTCCGAACTTAGACCTGCTACCCTCACACATTGACCTTGTCGGTGCTGAAATTGAGATGATCAATCTTCAGAACCGCGAGGACAAGATGAAAAATGCGCTCGACAGCATCCGCGATTCGTATGACTTTGTCATTATCGACTGTTCGCCTTCGCTGGGTCTTATTACCATTAATAGTCTCACAGCCGCCGACTCAGTTATAATTCCCGTACAGTGTGAATATTTCGCGCTCGAAGGCTTGGGTAAGTTATTGAATACCATCAAGATCATTCAGTCGAGGCTAAACACGAACCTGTCTATTGAAGGCATTTTGCTGACAATGTACGACCTGCGCGTGCGGCTATCGAATCAGGTGGTAGGTGAAGTAACGAGCCATTTTCAACAAATGGTGTTCAATACCATTATTCCCCGCAATATCCGGCTGAGTGAGTCGCCCAGTTTTGGCGTACCTGCTTTGGCGCAGGATGCCGACAGCAAAGGCGCGGTAAGTTATTTGAACCTCGCCCGCGAGATTTTGATTAAAAACGGCCTGATGCCACAGGAAGCCTAAGCAACGCGGGTGGAAGCCCGTGATTTCTTCCAACACTGCGGGTTTTTACCCGCGTTACAGGTATGGAAAACGCGAACACCAAAGCACCAAATAAGAAAATGATTGGCTTGGGCCGGGGGTTGGGTGCGCTGTTGCACGACAGCGAATCCGTAAACCGGCAAAGTAAGCCGTCGCCTTTCGAGGCCATCAGCACGATGACCGAGATTGGGCTGTCGCTGATTGAAACCAACCCGTTCCAGCCGCGTACCCGTTTTGATGAAGAAGCTCTTCAGGAACTGGCCGAATCGATTCGGGTGCAGGGTATTATTCAGCCTATTACGGTTCGGCAACTCGGCAAAGATCGCTACCAGCTTATTTCGGGCGAACGCCGGTTGCAGGCTTCCAAGCTGATTGGGATGGTCACCATCCCGGCCTATGTGCGCACGGCCAACGACCAGCAAATGCTGGAAATGGCACTGATCGAGAACATTCAGCGCGAAAACCTCAACTCCATCGAAATTGCCCTCAGCTATCAGCGGCTCATTACCGAATGTAGTCTGAAACAGGAAGAACTGGGCGAACGCGTAGGGAAGAATCGCACAACGGTCAATAATTACATTCGGCTGCTGAAACTGCCGCCCGTAATTCAGGCCGCCCTCCGCGACAACCTCATCTCGATGGGCCACGCCCGCGCCATTATTAATATCGACAACCCCGACACGCAAATTCGGCTGTTCAACCGGGCCGTCGATGAAGAATGGTCGGTGCGGAAGGTAGAGGAAGCCGTTCGTAACCTTGCCGATGAGGCCAATCAGCCCACTACTACCCGGCGTGTTACGCTGCCCAAGCAGGAAATGCGCAGTTTGCAATTCAAACTGTCGTCGTTGTTTGGCACGAAAGTATCTATTAAAGCCGATGAGAAACACAAAGGCGAGATTAAGATACCATTCACCTCGCAGGAAGAACTAACCAAAATTCTGGAGGTGCTGAACTCGCAGGGGCAGGGGTAAGCGTGTTAAATTTTCGTAACGACGCACCGAACCAATCAAAACGCGCCGTTCGGGACGTTGTGTAAGCATGAAGCAATTTGTTGTCGCTCTTCGTATTACGCTGTTGCTGCTTGCGTCGATTCGGTTTTCGTGGGCGCAGCAACCTGCCATTACGCCAGCTCCTACGCCCGCAGCCGTTGATTCTACCCAAATCGATACGGACAGCATTCCCGTTCCTGCCGGGCAGGTCATTCGTGTGGGTCAATCCGAACTAATAAGCGATTCAAGTGCATTGGTCCGGCCCGACACAGCCCGCCTGACAGCAAAACAGGAAGCTCAGATTCGCAGGATTGTTCCGCGCGTTGCTACGCTTCGGTCGCTGATGCTGCCCGGTTTGGGGCAAGCCTATAACAGGCAGTATTATAAGATTCCGTTCATCTACGCCGGTTTCGGAGTGATGGGCTATTTGTTTGTGCGGTATCGGGGCCTGGCCCGTGAAGCCGCCGAAGGTTATCGACTCCTGCTGTTCGGCAACATGATTCGGCCCGAGCAACGAGCCACGCTTAGTCCTACGCAGGTGCCGGGTATTTTGATTAATCCGGCCGAAGTAAAGATACCTGCCGTGTACGACAAACCCGAACAGGTGATAATTGGCGAGGGGGTTTTTCGGTCGGCAGCCAATGCAAAAAATGCCTATGATACATATCGCCGGTATCGCGACCTGAACGTAATTTTGTCTATCGCACTCTACGCGCTCAATGCCGTTGAAGCCAACGTATCGGCGCACCTAAAAACCTTTGACCTCTCTGACGACATTTCGATGCGCGTCGAACCCAGCATATTGCCCATGCCCAGCACCGGCCTCGTTCCCGGTGTTCGGGTTGCACTAACATTCAAATGAAAAATGTAGAATGAAAAATGAAAAATGTTATAGTCTTTCACTAAAGCATTGGTAATCCCTTCACTTTTCATTCTACATTTTTCACTTTTCATTACCTATGAATATTCTTCTTCTTGGCTACGGTAAAATGGGGAAAACCATTGAGCAGATTGCGCTCGACCGGGGCCATCAGATTGCAGCCCGCATTGACGTCAACAACCGTGCTGATCTGGAAACCCTGCCCGCCGATGCTGTTGATGCGGTCATTGAATTCAGTTCGCCCGAATCGGCGGTCGAAAACATCAAAATCTGCCTGACACGCGGCTGGCCCGTAGTCTGCGGCACAACCGGCTGGCTCAGCCACCGTGCCGAAGTCGAGCAGTTGTGCCGCGATACAAACGGCGCATTTTTTTATGCGTCGAACTACAGCATTGGCGTAAACCTGTTTTTCCGGCTCAACAAAACGCTGGCGAAGTTCATGCGCGATTATCCGTCGTATCGGGCATCGATGACCGAAATTCATCATACCGAGAAAAAAGACGCGCCCAGTGGCACGGCCATTACACTGGCAGAAGGATTGCTGGAACACTTACCACACAAAAGCCGTTGGACGCTTAAAGAAACCGACCATCCAAATTTGGGTGAAAATCAGGCCGATGCGGTTGAAATTGAGTCGCTGCGCGAAGGCGCGGTGCCCGGTACGCATACCGTCCGGTTCGATTCGGACGTTGACCTGATAGAAATTACGCACGTCGCCCACAGCCGACAGGGCTTTGCGCTCGGTGCCGTTGTGGCTGCCGAGTGGCTCGCTGGCCGCGAAGGCGTGTTTGGGATGGATGATCTGTTAGGAGTGATGAGTGATGAACGATGAGTGATGAGTTTGCTGACGCCAGGTCATTTCTTGTGTAGCACTCATCGTTCATCATTCATCACTCATCGTTCATCACTTATAACTTGTAGAATACTGTGTCTGAAGTAAAAACTCGTGCCGACGTGAAGCCGGCCAAAGCTAAAAAATCGGCCATCCGCGAATGGTTCGACTCGGTTCTGTTTGCCGTTGTGGCCGCAACACTCATTCGGTGGCTGTTTATGGAAGCCTTTACGATTCCAACGCCTTCGATGGAGAATAGCCTGATGGTGGGCGATTTTCTGTTTGTCAGCAAACTCCACTACGGCACCCGAACACCCCGGACGCCCCTGCAAGTGCCACTAACGCACCAGAAAATCTGGGGCACCAACATTCCGTCGTATAGCACGGCCATTCAGTTGCCGTCGTACCGCCTGCCGGGCTTCACAAGCGTTAAGAATGGCGACGTGGTCGTATTTAACGTGCCGCCCAAATACCTGAACGAAAACATCGACTACCCTGTCGATTTGAAAACCAACTATATCAAACGCTGCATCGGCATTCCGGGCGACGTTCTCGAAATAAAGCAGCGCGTGGTGTACGTAAACGGCAAAGAGTTTCCGAAGCCACCCCGCTCCGAGTATAAATTTTTCATCAAAACGACTGAGGTGCTCGACGCGAATTTCTTCCGTAAATACGACATCGTGAATGACTACCGCGACCCGAACCAGCCTACCGAGAACTGGAAACCGCAGGAGCAATATAACGATTCGACCAAAACAACGGCTTTGGTTGGCTACGTACTTAATACCACAGAAGACGTTATTGCTCAGTTCAAAAACTTTGATTGGGTGAAAGGTATCGAGCCGCTCGTCGACAAGCCGGGCGAAACCATGCCGGGCATTTACGGTACGCCAACGTTTAACTGGAATCACGATAATTTTGGTCCGATTACCGTTCCGAAAAAGGGTGCAACCATTCAAATTGATGCCAAAACGGTTGCGCTCTACGGCCCGGTCATTGAACTTTATGAGGGTAACGAAAAGGTAGAGACCACCCCCACGAGCATCAAAATCAACGGTCAGCCGATTACGTCGTACACGTTTAAGCAGGATTATTACTTCATGATGGGCGACAACCGCGACAACTCGCTCGATTCGCGGTTTTGGGGCTTTGTACCCGAAGACCACATTGTTGGTAAAGCGGTATTCGTCTGGATGTCGCTCGACCCCAATCCAGCTAACATCTGGAACAAAATCCGCTGGAACCGCCTGTTCAGAACGATAGACTAAAAAAGTTGTATAGTTATAAAGTTACAGGGTTGTAAAGTTAGCTGGCGCGTTCAGAAACCGGCGGAGCCAACTTTACAACCCTGTAACTTTATAACGCAATAACTACCATTCTATCGGCTTCAGCCCCTTGCTTTCGAGGTATTCATTGGCCTGGCTGAAGTGTTTGTTGCCGAACCAGCCTCCCCACTGTGCAGCCATTGGGGAAGGATGTTTAGCTTTCAGAATCAGGTGCTTTTTGCTGTTGATAACCGCGCCTTTCTTTTGGGCGTAGGCTCCCCAAAGCATGAACACCACGTTCTCTTTCTCGTCGGATATTAATTTAATCACGGCGTCGGTGAACGTCTCCCAGCCTTTGCCCTGATGCGATCCGGCCTGCCCTGCACGCACGGTCAGTGTAGCATTGAGCAGCATTACGCCCTGACTCGCCCAGCGTTCGAGATTACCTGATTTCGGTATGGGTTTCCCTAAATCGTCCTGAATCTCCTTAAAAATATTGACGAGCGATGGTGGTTTTTGGATGCCATCGGCCACTGAAAACGCCAATCCGTTGGCTTGCCCTTCGCCGTGATAGGGGTCCTGACCTAAAATAACGACCCGTGTATCGTCGAAACTGCATTTGTCGAACGCGTTGAAAATCAGCCGTCCCGGAGGGAACACACGTTGCGTACTATATTCGTGCCGCAGAAATTCGGCTAACTGAACAAAGTACGGCTTATCAAATTCGGCTTGTAGCCGCAACTGCCAGGACTCGGCGATAGATACTTTCATGAGTAAACGAATGCGTGAACGGATTGTCTATACGTAAACAAGACAGAATTAGCTGCAAAAATTTTTTGGAGCGGGTTCTTGCGTAACAGAACTAATCAACTTAATTTTCGTTGTAAGGTTGCCAAACGACACGAATTTTATGGTATCGTCCGTCACAGAAGGCGTAAAAGTTAGCGTGAAGACCGAGTACCAGTCGGATTATTCAAGCCCGATGCAGGCACATTACGTGTTTACGTACCGGATCACGATTGAAAACGCAAGCGACTACACCATCCAGTTGCTTCGGCGGCATTGGCTGATTTTTGACTCGAACGGCACTGTTCGCGAGGTAGAAGGTGAAGGGGTAGTGGGTTTGCAGCCCGTACTTGAACCCGGCGAAGTGCATGAGTACGTGTCGGGTTGCAATTTGCGCTCAAGTATGGGCAAAATGACCGGTACTTACCTCATCGAACGCATCATCGACGGCAAACAGGTACGCGTTACCATTCCCGAATTCACGATGATTGCGCCGTTTAAACTGAATTAAGTTGTTTCTCGCTTATCTCCGCTATCTCGCCCGCGCCCGCGACGAGCATTCTCTTCATTCGCCGTTTTTATTTTCGCTCTACACTACTGTTATCCGTGCCGACAATCGGCGCGAAGCGGCTTTCCGCCCAATTCGTGCACTGCGGCAACGGCTCCTGAACAACCGCCATTCCATTCAGATTACCGACTACGGAGCCGGTTCGCGCCTGAACCGTTCTAACCGCCGACGTATTAGCGATATTGCCCGTACCTCGCAAAAATCTGAACGCTTTGGACGACTGTTGTTTCGGCTTCTCCGGCATTCTGAAGCGCGAACGGTACTTGAACTGGGCACGTCGCTCGGTCTGACTACGGCATATTTAGCCGAAGCCGTTCGCCCGCAACAGGGCCGTGTGTTGACGTTTGAGGGATGCCCGCAAACAGCCACCGTAGCACGTCGAAACGTTGACGAACTAAATCTATCAAACGTAGAAATTATAGTAGGCAACCTCGACCAAACACTAATCCAGCAAACGGCAGGGTTATCAATGGTTGACCTGGTATTTTTCGATGCCAACCACCGCTACGAACCGACTGTCCGGTATTTTGAAACGCTCCTCCCCTACGCGCACAATGACACTGTGTTTGTGTTTGACGACATTCACTGGTCAGCCGATATGGAACGAGCCTGGACCTATTTAAAAACTCACCCTGCTGTTACGGTCACGGTCGATTTATTCTGGGTTGGGCTTGTCTTTTTCAGAAAAGAGCAGCCAAAGCAGGATTTCGTGTTGCGGTTTTGACTGAGTTTTCCATAAAAAGCGAATGCCATTACTTGACGTAATGGCATTCGCTTTTTATGGAAAACCAGCAACGGTTTGATTACCGCGCAATTTCAACGTTCACTCGGCGACCTTTGATGGTGTTGCCTTCCATAGCATCGACCACCCGATTAGCCACGTCTTTCGGTACGTCAACGTAGGTGTGCTTGTCGAAGATATCGATGCTCCCGATGGTGTTGCCAGGAATGTTAGCCTCACCGGCAATGGCACCGACAATATCGCCCGGACGCACAAAATCACGCCGACCAATGCTCACCATCAGGCGGGTCATGTTGGCTTCGCGCTCGCGCGGAGCCCGCTTCTCGTTACGGTCGCGATCTCCCCCACGGCGATCCTCGCGGTCGCCAAAGCGCGGGCGATCTGCTCCCTCACTACGGCCAAAACGGCCCTGATCACGGTCATTACCCCGGCCCCGGTCGTCGCGGTCGCCGAAACGGCCCCGACCTTCAGCGCGGTCGCCAAAACGGCCACGGCCTTCGGTGCGGTCGCCGAAACGCCCTCCCCGGTCATCGCGGTCGCCGTAGCGATCTCCTCCCCGACGGTCTGGTCCTTCGCGACGGCGGTCGTCGTCAAGGCCAAGATTCTGGTCGGCGAATTCGTTTTTCTCTAAGCCCATGCTGCGTTTCACGAGCGCGGCCACAACCTGCTCGGTCGAGAAACCGGCGTGGTGCAACTGCGTCAGCGTATCTTCATAGAGGTTCAAATCCTTGCTCTCCTGAATGGTTTGCTGAACCTGCTCGATAAAGCGGGCTTTGCGCACACCCACGATGTCTTCAAACGACGGAATAACGCCCTTTTCGACCCGTACTTTGGTATACGACTGAATTTCGCGGAAACGGTATTTTTCGTCACGACCTACCATCGAGAACGCCCGGCCCGACTTACCCGCCCGGCCTGTACGGCCAATACGGTGTACGTAATATTCTTCATCGAGCGGAATATCGAAGTTGATAACCGCGTCGACATCGTCGACGTCGATACCGCGTGCCGCTACGTCGGTGGCAACCAGAATGCTGGTTGTACCTGAGCGGAACTTGCCCATTACGTTATTACGCTGTGCCTGCCGCAGATCGCCGTGCAAGCCTTCGGCCTGATAGCCCCGAATTTGCAGGTCTTCAACAATCTCATCGACTTTGCGCTTTGTATTACAGAACACCAGCATCAGTTTGAGGTCGTACATGTCGATCAACCGGCACATCACCTCAACTTTAGCTTTCGGCTTCACTTCAAAATAGACCTGCTCGATGTTGGTGTTGGTCAGTTCTCTCTTGACCACCTTCACCAACACAGGGTCTTTCTGAAATTTCTGCGTAATCTGCATAATCGGCTTCGACATCGTAGCCGAGAACAGGATTGTCTGCCGCTCTTCGGGCATATCTTCCAGTATGCTTTCAATATCTTCACGGAAGCCCATGTCCAGCATTTCGTCGGCCTCGTCAAGAATCATCATCTTCACGTTGTCGAGCTTGAGCGTGTTACGCTCCATGTGGTCCATAACACGGCCTGGCGTACCAATCACGATGTGTACGCCCGACTTGAGTGAGCGAATCTGACGTTCGATAGAATCACCGCCGTAGATAGCTTCGATACGTACACCGCGCTTGTATTTAGCAAGCTTACGGATTTCCTCCGACACCTGTAGGGCCAGTTCGCGGGTAGGGCAAAGAACAAGCACCTGCACCGAACGGTCCTGCGTATCGATCAAATCGAGAGCAGGAATACCGAATGCGGCTGTTTTACCCGTTCCCGTCTGGGCCTGACCAATTACATCGCGACCAGCCAGAATGGGCGGAATCGCTTCGGCCTGAATCGGCGACGGGCTAACGAAGCCCATATCGGTCACGGCCTGCAAAATTTCGTCTGAAATGGCAAGGTCAGAGAACAGCGGCACAGCCGGTTCGGTTTTGGCCGGAGCCGTTGCCGAAGCAACTGGCTGTGCTATTAAAACGGGCGACACTTCGGCCTGTACGGGTTCAGTCTGAACTAATTCTTCCTGAACTTGCTCAGCCTGAACTGGCTCGTTTTCAACAATTTCCGCCATCGGCATTTCGTCGATTGCGGGGGTGTCCTCCGTTTTTTTAGTGCGGGGTTTAGCTGCTTTTTTCTTTGGCGTTTCGGCAGTAGCGTCGGTTGCGGGCGTAGCGGCAGCGGCCATTTGCTGGGCTACCTGTTCAATTTGGTCGAGCGTCAGGAGATCGTCCTGTGCATCGGCCTTTGTTTTTTTCGTTTTCATAAACTTGGAAAAATAGATAATAAACCCTCCAAGCGAAGACGAGTGTGTACCGGTGAACGGCGCGATACTGCGAGAATTGCCCAACGAACGATGCCCAACGACCCAACAAGGACCAACAGCCCCCTAACCAACCACGGGGGAGAAGACAGCGAAAATTGACGATTAGCCCACGCGCAAGTGTTCCGTCACAGCGGAACGTCCACACAGAAAACCCATCCAGTACATCCGTACAGTAGTTCTGGCAGACCCAACTCAGCGTGTAAAACAGGAGAAGACCAGAAACGCGACGGATGTCGCTTGTAAAATCTGGTGCAAAATTAAGAAGAATATCTTTAAATTGCAAATAAGCGTTTGTTATTGTTGTATTATTTTGAGAAACCCCGAATGATCGGCAAAACTATCATGCTCTTCGGAGTCGCGCTGTTGTTACCTGCCCTGTCGTAAGCCTTCTGCTGAACGTCATTATCGCTCTGGTCCGTCGTTTTTTCGGGTCGTAGCTTCCGCTGGCTTGGCAGGCGCATTGATGCTGTAGGTAAGTTTATTCAGGTAAAAAACCTCACGCTGAGGTGCGTTTGGGCGGTTTTGGGCAATCTTCTGAAAGCCACAGGCCAGAAAATACCGGTCGTACCACGCCATTACGTTTTCCTGCGCCGAAAACGTAACCCGTTCGTTTTCGATGTTTGTTTGTAGCTTGAACGTTTCCGTCTGTCGGAGTACCTCGCTGCCCTGAATTACCGACGTTGTAATTTGCCCGTCGTTGGGGTATGCCAGTACCATACGGTCGTCCTGTTGCGAAAGCTGCACCATCTCAGCCAGATCAGGACTTACCAATTCTTTGATTGGCAGGCAGTTGTCCCACAGTAAATTCCCCTGTTTGTCAAATCCACAGACAAATGCGTGCGTGAATCGAAACCCGTCGTAGCGGTCGGCTCCGCGCAGGTAGCCACCATACATAATCGAGTTACCCCGATACTGCGGGTAATAAACTTCAGCAATGAGCGTCAGACCGTTGGGCGAGGGTTGCAGATCATGAACCAGCAGCCGATACCGAAATTTATAGTCTTTCCCCTCTTCTTTTTTCTTTTGAGCTTTCGCCAGTATTTTTTGCTGCCGGTTGGGTTTCAGGTAGTTGAAAAAATTCTGCAATTGCGAAAATTCGACGTACCGGATATTGCGGGCCGCTTCGTCGGCAGCATCGGCAGAGTCGGTATGGCGAATGCGAGTTACGTAAATACCCTGCGAGAATGGTGTGCAGTCGGTTGAGTAGTTACCTACCAACATTGATTCCTGCTCGTTGATGGGCAGTAGTTTACCCGAAATCAGGTTATGTTTGGGGTCGTTGAAATCAACCGTTCGGGTTAGTTTGCCGTCGTAGTTGTAGGTTCGGATCGAGAATGTACACCGTCGGCGCGATGAATGCACCAGCACGTTGATTTCGCGCCGGGCGTCGTCAACTTCTACGCTGTTCAGTTCCATGTTGTTGACATACATGCCGGGCAGCACTTTGGCCGTGTGGTCGAAAAACGAGAACGACATCACCACGGGCCGCCCGTGCCGGTAGCCGCCCACATACGCCTGACTACCCATTACCTTAAACTGCTGTACATCGAATTGATCGAGCAAATGGCCCTGATGCGTTTCCACGCTGCCATCATCGAGATTAAGTTGCAGAAACTCGAATTCATTGCTGTCGTAATTGCGTAGCAAATGGTACTCATACTGCTCGTTATGGTACGACAACAGAGGCCGAAACCGAATATCCTGCGTGACTTTGCGTTTCCAGATGAGTTTCAGGTTTTTATCGAACCGCTGAAAATGAAACCGGGTTGGCGTATTATCAACAATGCCGCCCGTCCGCACGGTCATCAGCAAACCGCGTTCGGCCAATGGCAGCACGTCGAAGGCTTCGGCTTCGTTGGGATCGGCGGGCACCTCAACCCGAACGGCCTGCGCCAACTGCGCCCGCACCAGACCAATGGGCAGGTTTAACAGAACGAGGCAGAGAAAAAGTTGGACATGACGCATGTATCAAATGTACGAAGTACGCATGATGATAGTAACTATCCAGCCGCAAAATTGATGCCTCATACATAAAGCCGGGCAACTATCTTTGTCTTGAACTGGTATTATCTGGCTATTATCACATGCCCCACGCGTTGATTTCGCAGCGAAACGTATCTATACTGCTTTCTTTTTTTATTGTTCTGACGGGTCTGACATACTGGCATCGCTACCCAACGGGCGATGATGCCTGGTTTGCCGAGCAGTCGTACTGGCTGCAAAAAGAGGGCGTAATCCGATCAGAGTTTTTCAGGGGCATCCTGGGTTGGGAGAACCAGCTCTTGGTCAGCCATAAACTTTTCCTGCTGTTCGGGGCGGGGCTGATTCGGCTGTTTGGGTATCAATTGCCAACGGTTCAGTTTGTAGGTTTTATCTGCTTTTGCGTGCTGGTGGCCCAACTGATCTATTACGTCCGGCAACACGAACGCAACAACACCGGCTGGTATGTTCTGGCGGTTTTGGTACTCGTTTTCGCCAACCGGGTAATGGTGCGTATGAGTTTCGAGAACCGCCCGGAACTAATGCTGGCCGCTTTTGGCTTCGGCTCGTTTCTCTGTCTACAAAGCCGACCAACCACACCCGTCAAAACCGTATTGGCCGCTATGCTGGCGGGCATGGCAATGCTGGCTCACCTCAACGGGGTTATTTATTTGATTGCTGGCTTTGGGCTGCTCCTTTACCAGCGGCAGTATAAAAACGGGTTGATTTTTGCCGTAGCAGGTGGGTTAACTGGACTGCTGTATTTTGTTGACGTGATGCAGGCCACCAACGGATTTTCAGTGTGGTACTACCAATTTCGGAACGACCCCGCCACGCAGGATGCGTTTGGGCTAATGGCGAAGCTGCTGGTCATGCTCACGTATCCGAAGCTGTTTTTCGAATCGCCCGAACAGGCCGCGCTATCGCTGCTGCTGGTGTTCCTGCTTTGGCACCAACGCCGGTTATTAAGCCGTATCAATCAGCCGCTACGGGTATATGCACTTATTTTGCTGGTCTCATTCTGGCTACTAACCAAGAAAGGTTCCGGCACGTACCTGCCGCTGTTCATGCCGTTTATGTTTGCCCTGATTTATGAGCTATACCGCGTAAACCCATTCAAAAAGACAGCCCTATATGTGGTTTTAGCCGTGTACTTCATTATTGGCATCTACGGGACCGTGGAAATTATCTATAAAAATTTCTCTCAGCAGTATCTGCCTGTCGCCTACGAACGCCTACGTGCCAAGATTTCGCCGGGCCAAACGGGGCTGGTTCCACTAACCTTTTTTTTCAACGAGTATGAACACTATTCTCATCTGCTCAGCAACGAGAATTACAAACATCACGCCACACCCACAACCAACCCGGCGGCTGACATGGCGACATGGGCGTATGAGCGTGATGTAGATTTTATTCTGATGGATTACACGTACCGGCGCGAAGACTTCTATCCCGAATTAGGCACAGAACAGTTGCCCCATTACAAGCTTTCTTACGTTGATAACAGATTCGCCATCTACAAACGCCAGTAGCTGTTTATTGCCCCGTCTACACGCAAAACACTCAGACACTCCAGCGTTTCTTCAGGAAATCTTTCATAAACACGTTAATATCCCACTGACTCGCCACGGGCTGATTGGTATAGGGCAGCGTTGGTAAGTAGCCCGGTGCGGGGCCAAATTCGCAGGTAACGGTCAGTGCGGGAGCATTGGCCCGTTGTAGACGGGTGCGGATGGCATCCCACCACCTGGCGTGCGTTTCGAGGGCGTTGGCCCACTCCGGCGCACGCGGGTCCGATACCTGCGGAGCTTCGGGTTGCCCCACACGGCAGTGGACGTGGTCGCTGACGGCGATAGCCCGGTTCACGTTCTCGGCCTGATCGGTCAGGTATGATTCGGCCACGTTGACCCAGTGAGAATAATCGGCGGTCAGGCGCAGATTGGGCAGTTTCAGCAGGTAATACTGAATGGCGGGCGCACTGTAGCTGAAGCGGCCCCGGTGGGTTTCGTGCAGAATTTTCACGCCCGTTTGCTTTGCCACCTCGTCGGCCACCTGAATCAGTTCGGCGTTTTGCTCGAAGGTGAAATAATCGTGGCCGGTGTGCGAGTTGATAAACAGCGGCTTGTTTGACGCCACGTCGAGCAGGTCGTCGCGAAATTTCTGTTTGTGTTCGGCGAAGTCAGCCCCGCCACCGAAAGCCATCAGAATAACTTCCAGGCCATTATCACGCATGGTCTGAACGGCTTCTTTGCGCTTGCCGGGTCCGGCAGCAATTTCCATGCCGTCGTATCCGGCAGTTTTTACACGTTTGGCCGCTTCGGCGAAGGGCAGGCTTTCCATGCCCCACATCGGGCAGAAGAATTGGGTTTTCATGCAGAAAAATAAGCAAAAATTTATACGATAAGCTCTTTTGCACGGAAAGCCGGGCTTTTCCACGTACTTATATCATCTTGAGTTAACTATGGCGTATTGCTGACGCGAGTGAGACGCAAAGGGTTGCGTCTCTACGCCGGACGGTCAACTGTAGAGACGCAACCCTTTGCGTCTCAGCCATGCGTCAGCAATACGGCATAGGCGATTCCATTTGGTATTACTATATTCGTTGCTATGAACCGCTCTATTCTTCTTCTATTACTTCTGTACTCCGGCCTGACCTCGGCGCAGGTTGTCGTTAACGGCAAAGACATCAACAAGTTGCCTGATGTTGAGTACATTGAGTTAATACAGGATCAGCGGCCATTTATGCAGCGGCAGGTTTTCGCCGTGATCGATTATGGTCAAACGATTCGGTGGTTAGAATTACGACTGCACCGGATTCAGGACGAAAACGGTGGCGACAAACTCTTTGGCAGCGAAATGGATATCTTCAATTTTCTACACCGAAACGGCTGGGTTCACGAAACTACCTATGCCCGAGAATCCTGCGTGTATCACATTTTTCGGCGGCAAAAAGCAGTACCCGCCGAACGATAATATGGTCCTTCTGTCGTTAGGTTAGGTCCGAACCGTGCAGCTATCTGCTGTTCTATTGAAAATTCGTACTTTGCGCCATCATTCGCTCCGCACTTCGTCTGAACTATCTTTGACTTAATTTTTTCTGTTCATAGTTCAAAAATCAGTATTTGTATGTCTGAAGTAGCCACCCGCTTTGCGCCCGGTGTTGTGACCGGCGAAGGCGTTTCTGAGATTTTCCGGCACGCCAACGAAAACGATTATGCCCTGCCCGCCGTGAACGTGGTCGGCACCAACTCGGTAAACGCAGTTCTCGAAACAGCCAAAGCCGTCAACTCGCCCGTTATTATTCAATTCTCGAACGGGGGCGGTATTTTTTACGCCGGTAAATCGCTCTCGAACGAAGGCCAGAAAGCGGCCATTGCCGGGTCGGTGTCGGGTGCGCTGCACATTCACAATATCGCCGAATTATATGGCGTACCCGTGATTTTGCATACCGACCACTGCGCCAAAAAACTATTACCCTGGATCGACGGTCTGCTGACGGCCTCCGAACGGCATTTCGACCAAACAGGCAAGCCGCTTTTTTCGTCGCACATGCTCGACCTGTCGGAAGAACCTATCGAAGAAAACATCGAAATTTCGTGCCAGTATTTCGAGCGCATGGCGAAAATGGGCATGACGCTTGAGATCGAACTCGGCGTAACGGGTGGCGAAGAAGACGGCGTTGACAATTCCGACGTTGACGACTCCAAACTGTACACGCAGCCGTCGGAAGTGGCGTATGCCTACGAACACCTGAACAAAATTTCGCCCAATTTCACCATTGCGGCTGCATTCGGCAACGTACACGGCGTGTATAAACCCGGCAACGTGAAGCTGTCGCCCATTATCCTGAAAAACTCGCAGGATTATATTCAGGAGAAATTTGGTACGAGTCCGCTGCCGGTGAATTTCGTCTTCCACGGCGGTTCGGGATCGAGCCGCGAAGAAATCCGCGAAGCCATTCAGTACGGTGCGATCAAAATGAACATCGATACCGACATGCAATGGTCTACCTGGGAAGGCGTGCTGAACTACTACAAAGCGAAAGAAGGCTATCTGCAGAGTCAGCTTGGCAACCCGGAAGGGTCCGACTCGCCGAACAAAAAATACTACGACCCGCGTGTGTGGCTCCGCAAAGGCGAAGAAAGCATGATAGCGCGGCTGAAACTGGCATTCGAGGATTTGAACTGCATCAACCGGCTGGCATAAGGCAATGATTGGCGTTCACCCCACCCCAACCCCTCCCCGTTAGGGAGGGGCTAAGCATAGATGCTTCCAGCGGAAGCCCCTCCCTAACGGGGAGGGGTTGGGGTGGGGTGAATACGTGGACTATCAATACGTCCGCAACACACGCAGGCGATGATTTTTACCAATCCGGATACGCGGATTACTGAGTTTGTGAAAAATCAGCCCGCTAAGAGCCAAACCGCCTGCAATAGGCAACGTTCTCTTATCAAATATACCCTGATTGACCACGTCGGCCAATAAATAAAGCCCCCCGGCAATGGGAAAAAGCGTACCCGCAGCCGTGACAAACGGAATTCGGCGGTTGATATACACCTTCTGCACTTCAGAAATTTGGAACACAACGGGCTCATCGCGGTTCATGACTTCATTTGCCATCAGCACCACAAACGTGCTGTCGGTCACTTCGTATAGTTCCTCCCGAAAGCGTTGCCCCCGCGCCCGGAACTGAATTTCATCTCCCTGAAAAAAACGATAACGCCGAAAGCCCCCCAGTCGGTAGTTGACGTCGAGAGCTAAATATTTCGACGGGTGTAATAAAGCGGCATAAGCTCCGCCTTTCCGTTGCAATAGTTGCTCAGTCGTAAGCGTGTCGCGGGGCTGGGCGGAACAGTAAACAGATAGCAGTGTACATTGAGCAATGAACAGCAGTTGGATAAGTCGGGTAGGCATGGCGTTTACGGTAAAATTTTGCGAATAACGCTATTCAATCAATCACCATCTCGATTTTGCGAAATTTTAATCACAAAAAAACCAGCCTGCTACAGACTGGTCAATGAATGCTTTCGGTCAATTTTCAGCTTAATCGCGCTTATCCTTGATTGAATCGCGGACAGCTTCGCGGTAATCTTTACGAGCCGAGTCGAGTTCAGCCTGTTCTTCACGAACGTCTGACGTATCGCCCTCGCGTTGAGCATCAATTACGTCTTCTTTTTCGTCCTGTACCTCTTCGGCTTTGTTTTCCTTTTTTGAGTCGCAGCTCATCTGCGTGGCAGAACTGATTACCGCAAAGGCGAGGATGCCTGCTAATTGCTTGATTTTCATGATCAATAACGTTGTGATTACAATAAAAACAGAGCCGTTTACCAGCCCCTCCGTACTAAAACCAGCCAACTATCTTTTTGTTCATTACCTGAGTCAGCGGCCTGACTGTGGGTTTTCCGTACTTTTGCGCCCATGATTAGTGCATCTCAACTTCGTACTTATACCGAACAGATTTTCAACGCCATTGGCTGCTCCGATGCCGACGCCCGCTTAGCCGCCGACGTGCTGGTGTCTGCCGACCTGCGGGGCGTCGATTCGCATGGAGTGGCCCGGCTACCGGGCTATGTCCGGCTCTACGACCACGGGCGCGTAAATCCACAGCCGCACATTCGCATCGTTCACGAAACACCCTCTACTGCCGTGGTCGATGGCGACCGGGGATTAGGGTTGGTGGTGGGGCCGTGGGCCATGAACGTAGCGATTGAAAAGGCCCGCACTGCCGGAACCGGCTGGGTAGCCGTGCGTAACTCCAATCACTTCGGCATTGCCGGATACCATGCTCTGCTGGCTACCCAACACGACATGATTGGTCAGGCTATGACCCATGCGGCCCCACTGGTGGCACCAACGTTTTCGCTCGAAAAGATGCTTGGCACCAATCCTATTGCCGTAGCCATTCCGGCAGCTACCGAACCCACGTTTCTGGCCGATTTTGCCAGTACCGCTGTGGCCTATGGTAAACTCGAAATTCTGCAACGCAAAGGGCAGGACATTCCGGTCGGCTGGGCACAGGACGCCGACGGTCGGCCTACTACCGACGCTAACGCCATCCGCAACGGCGGAGCTTTGCTGCCGCTCGGTACTGACCGCGAACATGGCTCGCACAAAGGTTATGGGCTGGGCGCAGTGGTCGATATTTTTTCGGGCGTGCTGTCGGGCGCAAATTATGGGCCGTGGGTGCCACCCTTTGCCACGGCGGGCTTCATGGCCGCCAACGAGGGTGTTGGAGCCGGAACAGGCCATTTTTTCGGAGCTATGCGCATCGATGCTTTCCGGCCTGCCGACGAGTTTAAAGCGCACATGGATATGTGGATTCAGCGGTTTCGGCAGGCAAAAGCCGTTGACGGTCAGCGCGTACTGATTCCTGGCGATCCCGAACGGCTGATAGAAGCCGACCGGCTCGCCAACGGTATTCCGCTGCTGGAGCCGGTCGTGCAGAGTTTGCAGGAGTTGGGCGAACGGTTCGGGGTATCGATTATGTGATGCATTTCAACCCTTTCACTGCTGATTGGGTCATGTCGTAAAATGACTCATTGGATGAAAAAACTATTCGGCTTATGCGTCGGGGCCGCGCTGCTGACTGGATGCCAGACCAAAAATCCAGTTGCCCCTTCAGGAATAGTAGGCGGCTGTGCTGTTTGCGGCACGTGGACCTACGATAGCTTCGAGCAACGTACTCCCAATCAGTACGTGACCATCTATCGGCGGACCAACGAGTTCACCAATGCGGCTGGTTTGCGGTTTTTGAATACGGGACAGTTCTTGGAGCGGGCTAATGCCGGCTGGTGCGGCACCCCACCCATC
Source organism: Spirosoma montaniterrae (assembly GCF_001988955.1). NCBI lineage: Bacteria > Pseudomonadati > Bacteroidota > Cytophagia > Cytophagales > Cytophagaceae > Spirosoma > Spirosoma montaniterrae. The sequence continues at coordinate 2,955,906 of NZ_CP014263.1, forward strand.
GCCTATGCTGATTATCCCGACCAATGGAGAACCGAAGGTGACTCGCTGGCTATCGACGGTCAATTCTGGGGCGGTTCTCAACGCTCGAAGATTGCTGTTCTCTCAGTTGACGACACCCGCCTGATTATCCAGCGGGTATACAAACGATAGAAAGCAACTGAGGAGAGAAAGATTTTCTCTCCTCAGTTGTTACTTCTTCCCAAAGTATACCTGAAAGCCCAGGTTGAAGTTTATCGACTCGGGTATGGCAGGCGTCAGCGAGTTGAGACCACCGCCTAAAAGGGAGTTGACGGCTACGGTTTCGCCCCCGGTGTAGGTCAGGCCCAGATCGAAACTAACCGACTGATTGATGAAAAACGCCAGCCCTCCCGAAACACTGTAAATGCCATTCGTCGATGGATCTGCGTTGCCCGTACCACGACCTGAAAGTGAGGTGTTGATAACCCCCACTGACGCTCCCAGAAACGGTTTTACGTTCGATGGACCGATGTAATAGCGAGCAAACGGCGTAATGCCAATCTGCGTAACACGCGTTCCGCTGGCTCCGACCGAAAAAAACGGTACACCAACGCCTACAGCCAGATTATTGCCCACAAACCAGCCTATTGCCGGTTGCAGCCCGATGATAGAACCACCCCCACCCGACGTTGGGAATGTGAGATTTCCGACTTGAGCACCAACCAGTTTACTGCCTTTTTCCGTTTGTGCCGAAACCGTTGTAACTGCGCCCACACACAGGGCGATAACCAGGAGATAAGCCTTCATAGCAAACAATGATTATTTGTTCATTCTTCGCAAGAATACAGCAAAAACAAAATAAATGCTGATTATAGTGACATTAAATTTATTGAGTGACAAATTGCGCTGAAGACCACGACACATAAACCGCACCTGCCACAACTGATTATTTTGCCAGTCACCTAATTTACCATATATTGTTGGCTTAATAGAAAATAGTACCATGCAAAATCAATCACAGACGCTCAACGGCATGACCCAGTCTCAGGGACAGCTTTCAGGCAACTTCTCGTTTAGTGATTACCAGACTGAAAACTTTTTCGATGAAATGTTCGACGGGCAAACGCAGGTACGGGCCGGATATGCCCCGTTCCGTCAGCGCGTTGAGCAGTTGAGCCGTGAAGATATTGTAGCACGACAGCACGCAGCCGAACGAGCGTTGATGAGCATGGGCATCACGTTCAACGTTTATTCTGAAGGCGAAGGCACCGAGCGCATCATGCCTATCGACATCATTCCGCGCGTGATCGAATCTGCCGAGTGGGACCGTATGGAAGCCGGTTTAGTGCAACGGATTAAAGCCCTGAACCTGTTCATCGACGATGTTTACAATGAACAGCGGATTTTGAACGACGGCGTTGTGCCCCGCGAGCTGATCGAAACCAGCAAATCGTTTCTCAAACCCTGCCTCGGCGTGAAGCCCCCCAAAGACATTTGGTGCCACATTACCGGCACCGACCTGATTCGGGGCGACGACGGGCAGTTTATGGTGCTGGAAGATAACCTCCGCTGCCCGTCGGGGGTATCGTACATGCTCGAAAACCGCGAACTTACCAAGCAGACGTTCCCCGAAGTGCTGGCCCAAACGGGTGTTCGGCCTGTGTCGGACTACCCCATGCGGCTGCTCCAAATGCTCCAGTTTATCGCCGACCGGCCTAATCCAACGGTGGTAGTACTGACGCCGGGCATTTACAACTCGGCCTATTTCGAGCATTCGTATCTGGCCCAGCAAATGGGCGTCGAACTGGTTGAAGCGCGGGATTTGGTTGTATCGGGCGGTTATGTGAAAATGCGCACAACCAAAGGTTTCCAAATCGTTGACGTGATTTACCGGCGCATCGATGACACGTTTCTGGACCCGAAAGCCTTCAATCCTGACTCGATGATTGGCGTTCCGGGCATTTTTGAGGTGTATAAGAAAGGTCGCGTTGCGCTGGCCAATGCCCCCGGCACGGGCGTGGCCGACGATAAAGTGATTTACGCTTACGTGCCGCGCATTATTCAATACTACCTCGGCGAAGAACCCATTATCCCGAACGTGCGGACGTATATCTGCGGTGAAGACGAAGACTGCCAGTATGTACTCGATAACATCGCGCAACTGGTGGTAAAAGAAGCCAACGAAGCGGGCGGCTATGGCATGTTGATCGGCCCGAAAGCATCGGCAGAAGAACACGAACTGTTTCGGGATAAAATCAGAGCCAACCCACGTAACTACATCGCCCAACCCACTATTTCGCTCTCGCGGGTGCCAACCCTTGTGGGCGACCATGCCGAAGGCCGGCACGTTGACCTGCGTCCATACATTCTTTACGGCGACGGCGTCAACGTAATTCCCGGTGGCCTTACCCGCGTGGCCTTGCGCAAAGGTTCGCTTGTGGTCAACTCCTCGCAGGGCGGTGGCGGAAAAGATACGTGGGTGCTGTACTGAGTGAAAAATGAAAAGTGAAGAATGAAAAGTGAGTCAACATTGCTTACTTTTCGCTTTTCATTCTTCACTTTTCATTTTTCATTCTTCACTTGTACGACCTCAGCATCATCATCGTCAATTACAAAACGCCCCGGCTGATTCTGGACTGTCTGGCATCGGTACATGAACACACACGAGGCATTTCGTTCGAGGTTCTTATTGTCGATAACCAATCGGGCGACAATAGCCGGGCGCAGATTCAGGCTGTTTACTCCGACGTGCGCTGGTTCGACATGGGCTATAACGCGGGGTTTGCACGGGCCAACAACCTCGGAATTCGCCACGCGCAGGGCCGGAATATCTTGCTGCTCAACTCCGATACACTCCTGATCGACAACTTGTTGGCGCGTTGTGTTCAAGCACTTGACACCCAGCCCGACGTGGCGGCTGTGGGGGCGCAGCAGTTGAGTCGCGACCGGCAACTTCGGCCCAATCTCTACACAACGTTTGGGCAGATGCGTCGGGCTTTCTACATTCTGCCGCCCGGTCAGCGCACCGATAACTGGCTGCAACGGCAATTTCCCGATCCTGTATTTACTGACCCCAATCAGGTAGAATGGATTTCGGGCGCGTTTTTGATGACTCGCCCCCGAACCATTGCCCGCGCCGGTGCGCTCGATGAGTCGTTTTTTATGTATGGTGAAGATGTAGAATGGGGCTACCGGCTGGGCAAGCAGGGACGATTGCTGCTGCTGCCGGGCGCGCAATTTATTCATCTGGAATACGGTAGCAGCGATACGCATCAGCAACACGTTGTTACGCACATCAACCGGTTTAAGCCGCAGGTGCAGGTATCGCAATTGGTATGGATTCGGAAGCAATACGGTGTTGGGGCTTATTTGGTGCTGATTCTGCATTACATACTGCTGATACCTATTGTCTTCGCCGGGAAAATAGCCATCAACCTGAAAAACAGACAAAGTCCGTTTACCGGCCTGAGCAATCAGCGCGAATTTGCCCGGCAGGTAGGCATATTTTTACGCTTCTTCTGGAAGACATTGCTCAACAAACCGGGGTTTTACAAAGTATAACAGAATCATACCTGTTTTCTGCCCCAAATCGTTGTTGTAAAAACGCGTTTCCTCATGCGATTTACGTGTACTAATGGGCTGTTCGCCCTTTTTTTGACGGCTTTGACGTGGCCTATGGTTAGTCAGGCTACGCACCTGCGGGCGGGCGAAATCACGACCCGGCGCCTGTCGGCTACTTCACTCACCTATGAAATAACGTTCACTGGATATTATGACGAAACCCCCGGTGGAGGGCGAGCCGCAGCCGATCAGCAAACATCTGTGTGGTTTTGTTTCGGTGATGATACGTCTGTAGAAGTACAGCGTCTATCACGGACATTTATCAACAACCGGACGTCATCGATCAACGTCTACCGGGTGGTGCATACGTATCCGGGGCCAGGACCTTACACGATTGGCGTAACAATTCCCAATCGAAACAACGACACGAAAAATCTGCCCCCTCCTGATAGGTCAGATGAAATCCGTTTCTACGTTTCGACAACGATTCTGATCAACGCGGCTCTACAGGTCAACTCCACGCCCGTCATGCTCAACCCACCGTTGGACTCGGGCCGCGTTGGTCAACGCTTCTGCCACAACCCGGCTGCCTTCGACGCCGATGGCGACTCGCTCGCCTTCCGCCTGAGCGTACCTAAAGAAGGCCGTGAAGACCGATGCCCCCGCAGTCGCGACATTCCGGCCTACCAGGACCCCACCCGCTTCTCCCGCACCAGCGAGACCGGCGGCTCCCCCACCTTCACCATCGACCCCCGAACCGGCGAGTTGTGCTGGGACGCCCCCGGCGAAGAAGGCCAGTTCAACTTCGCCTTCATCGTCGAAGAATGGCGAAACGGCGTGCTCATCGGCGAGATCACCCGCGACATGCAGATCATCGTCGTCGACCAGACCAACCGCAGACCCCTCCTCCAGCCACTGCCCGAACTCTGCCGCGAAGCTGGCTCGCTCATCTCCGTGCCCGTATCAGCCGCCGACCCCGACAACAACCGCGTCATCATCTCGGGATTCGGGGGCGTCTTCAACGTCGGACCCGATGGACGACCCCTGGCTGCGGGCGAGCTGATCGCCCCCGACTACGCCCGACTTTCCAGCAACGGCCTGCCCCAGAACCAGCCCGCCACCTCGACCTTCACCTGGCAGACCAACTGCAACCACATCCGCAGTGCCCCCTACGACGTCACCTTCAAGGTCGGTGACGTGCCCACCAGCCGCTCGGCCACCAGTCTGGTCGCCTTCCAGACCCTGCGCATCCGCATCGTGGGGCCCTCGGTCAAAAACCTCACCGCCCGCCCCACGGCCACCACCCAGGGCCGGGCCATCCAGCTTAGCTGGTCGCCCTACGCCTGCGCCCCCACCGGAGCCGAGGGCCAGCCCACCCGCCTGCTCGTCTACCGCCGGGAAGGCTGTACCCCCGTAACGTCGGAGACGTGCACCACCGGCCCGCCACCGGGCTACAGTCAGATCGCTGAGCTGCCCGTCACGGCCACCACCTTCACCGACACGGCCAGCCTGCGCCGGGGCATCGCCTACAGCTACGTGCTGGTGGCCCGCTACCCCGACCGCAACGGCGGCTTCAACGGCGGCATGAGCCTGCCCTCGGCCCCCGTCTGCCAGCAACTGCCCCTGCTCATGCCCGTCATCACCCAGGTCACCATCGACTCCACCGACGCCCAGCGCGGCCAGATCACCCTCCGCTGGTCGAGACCCATCGGCCTGGCCCCCGGCGACCTGACCGGCCCCTTCCAGTACCGCATCCAGCGCGCCACCGGCCTCGACGGCACCGCCTTCCAGCCCCTGACGACCATCACCACCACCCTCGAGCCGACCACCGTCGATACCGTCTTTGTCGACAGGGGCAGCAGCACCTCGGCCCTCAACACCACGGCCAACGCCTACCGCTACCGGATCGAGTTCTTCTACACCACCAACGGCCAGTTCACCCGGCTCGACGTCACCGAAGCCGCCAGCAGCGTGCGGCTCAGCAGCGGCCCCGGCCCCCAGCGCAGCATCGCCCTGCGCTGGCAAACCAACACCCCCTGGTCCAACGACAACCAGCCCCACCGCATCTTCCGCAGCCGCAGCGGCCCCAACGGGCCCTTCAACGAAATCGCCCAGGTCAACGTCCAGGCACCGCCCAGCTACGTCTTCACCGACGATGGCTCCGACCGCATCACTGCCGACGGCAACACCAGCCGCCCCCTCTCCGCCGACTCTGCCTACTGCTACCGGGTGCTGACCCGGGGCCGCTACACCGATGCCCAACTGACGGGCTTAGGCTCGCTGACCAACCTCAGCCAGACGCTCTGCGCCCAGCCCGCCGACACCACCCGCCCCTGCCCGCCCGCCCTGCGGCTCGACAGTCTCAACTGCGCCAGTGTGCAGGCCGAGCAGTTCTGCACCCAGACTAATTTCCAGAACCAACTCCGGTGGAGTGCCACCAGCGGCCCCACCTGCGACAGCCAGGTGGTGGGCTACCGCATCTACTACGGTCGCTACGAGCAGGACAGTCTGCGGCTGCTGACGGAGGTGGCCACGCCTACCACCAGCTACGCCCACCAGAACCTGACGACGGTCTCGGGCTGCTACTACGTGACGGCCCTGAGCCGACGGGGCCAGGAGAGCCGCCCCTCCAACCGGGTCTGCAACAACGCCTGTGCGGTGTTTGCCCTGCCGAATGTGTTCACCCCCAACGGGGATGGCAAGAATGATGTCTTCAGTGCGTTGCGCTGCCCGGCTTTTGTGGAGGAGGTGCGACTGGTGGTCTACAACCGGTGGGGGGCCAAAGTCTATGAAGGAACCAGCCGGGAGCTAAGCTGGGATGGCAGAAGCAGCGAGGGGCGGGAGTTGCCCACGGGTTTGTACTACTACGAGGTGCAGGTGCGGTTCAGTTATGTAGACCGCAACGCCCCGCCCAACGTCTACAAGGGCTGGGTGCAAATCCTCAGAGAAGGCAACACCCAGGGGTAGAGACGCAAGATGTTGCGTCTCCCTCGCGTCAGCCCTTCGTGTCTCTCTGGCGTCAGCAGGAACCATCCGGCACCAGAGACGCAACATCTTGCGTCTCTACTTTTTTGCTTTTGAATATACTTTTATACCTCCAATTCGTTGTACTACAAACGCGGTTTCAGTATGCGATTTATCTATACAATCGGGCTATTCGCTCTTTTTTTAGTGGCTTTGGTTGAGCCAGTTACCAGTTATGCCACGCACGTTCGGGCAGGCGAAATTACAACCCGACGTATATCGGCCACGTCGCTTACCTACGAGATTACTCTGACGGCCTATTACGATGAGGTAGATGGTGCATTAGCTGCGGCACAGGGAGCGGACGAATATACTATATGCTTTGGCGATGGTACATCGGCACTGGTTCGGCGAGATCCAAAGCGATTTATCAATGGCCGGACGTCATCGATCAACGTCTACCGGGTGGTGCATACCTATCCGGGGCCGGATACATATACGGTTAGTGTGACGATTCCCAACCGAAACAACGACACGAAAAATCTGCCGCCAGCCAATCAGTCGCAGAATATTTCTTTTCACGTTTCGACAACGATTCTGATCAACCCCGGCCTGGGGCTCAACTCCACGCCCGTCATGCTCAACCCGCCCTTGGACTCCGGGCGCGTCGGCCAACGATTCTGCCACAACCCGGCTGCCTTCGACGCCGATGGCGACTCGCTCGCCTTCCGCCTGAGCGTGCCCAAAGAAGGACTGGCCGAGACCTGCCCCCGTAGCCGCAACATTCCGGCCTACCAGGACCCCACCCGCTTCTCCCGCACCAGCGAGACCGGCGGCTCCCCCACCTTCACCATCGACCCCCGAACCGGCGAGTTGTGCTGGGACGCCCCCGGCGAAGAAGGCCAGTTCAACTTCGCCTTCATCGTCGAAGAATGGCGAAACGGCGTGCTCATCGGCGAGATCACCCGCGACATGCAGATCATCGTCGTCGACCAGACCAACCGCAGACCCCTCCTCCAGCCACTGCCCGAACTCTGCCGCGAAGCTGGCTCGCTCATCTCCGTGCCCGTATCAGCCGCCGACCCCGACAACAACCGCGTCATCATCTCGGGATTCGGGGGCGTCTTCAACGTCGGACCCGATGGACGACCCCTGGCTGCGGGCGAGCTGATCGCCCCCGACTACGCCCGACTTTCCAGCAACGGCCTGCCCCAGAACCAGCCCGCCACCTCGACCTTCACCTGGCAGACCAACTGCAACCACATCCGCAGTGCCCCCTACGACGTCACCTTCAAGGTCGGCGACGTACCCACCAGCCGCTCGGCCACCAGTCTGGTCGCTTTCCAGACCCTGCGCATCCGCATCGTGGGGCCCTCGGTCAAAAACCTCACCGCCCGCCCCACGGCCACCACCCAGGGCCGGGCCATCCAGCTTAGCTGGTCGCCCTACGCCTGCGCCCCCACCGGAGCCGAAGGCCAGCCCACCCGCCTGCTCGTCTACCGCCGGGAGGGCTGTACCCCCGTAACGTCGGAGACGTGCACCACCGGCCCGCCACCGGGCTACAGTCAGATCGCTGAGCTGCCCGTCACGGCCACCACCTTCACCGACACGGCCAGCCTGCGCCGGGGCGTCGCCTACAGCTACGTGCTGGTGGCCCGCTACCCCGACCGCAACGGCGGCTTCAACGGCGGCATGAGCCTGCCCTCGGCCCCCGTCTGCCAGCAACTGCCCCTGCTCATGCCCGTCATCACCCAGGTCACCATCGACTCCACCGACGCCCAGCGCGGCCAGATCACCCTCCGCTGGTCGAGACCCATCGGCCTGGCCCCCGGCGACCTGACCGGCCCCTTCCAGTACCGCATCCAGCGCGCCACCGGCCTCGACGGCACCGCCTTCCAGCCCCTGACAACCATCACCACCACCCTCGAGCCGACCACCGTCGATACCGTCTTTGTCGACAAAGGCAGCAGCACCTCGGCCCTCAACACCACGGCCAACGCCTACCGCTACCGGATCGAGTTCTTCTACACCACCAACGGCCAGTTCACCCGGCTCGACGTCACCGAAGCCGCCAGCAGCGTGCGGCTCAGCAGCGGCCCCGGCCCCCAGCGCAGCATCGCCCTGCGCTGGCAAACCAACACCCCCTGGTCCAACGACAACCAGCCCCACCGCATCTTCCGCAGCCGCAGCGGCCCCAACGGGCCCTTCAACGAAATCGCCCAGGTCAACGTCCAGGCACCGCCCACCTACGTCTTCACCGACGATGGCTCCGACCGCATCAGTGCCGATGGCAACACCAGCCGCCCCCTCTCCGCCGACTCTGCCTACTGCTACCGGGTGCTGACCCGGGGCCGCTACACCGACGCCCAACTGACGGGCTTAGGCTCGCTGACCAACCTCAGCCAGACGCTCTGCGCCCAGCCCGCCGACACCACCCGTCCCTGCCCGCCCGCCCTGCGGCTCGACAGTCTCAACTGCGCCAGTGTGCAGGCCGAGCAGTTCTGCACCCAGACTAATTTCCAGAACCAGCTCCGGTGGAGTGCCACCAGCGGCCCCACCTGCGACAGTCAGGTGGTGGGCTACCGCATCTACTACGGTCGCTACGAGCAGGACAGTCTGCGGCTGCTGACGGAGGTGGCCACGCCTACCACCAGCTACGCCCACCAGAACCTGACGACGGTCTCGGGCTGCTACTACGTGACGGCCCTGAGCCGACGGGGCCAGGAGAGCCGCCCCTCCAACCGGGTCTGCAACAACGCCTGTGCGGTGTTCGCCCTGCCGAATGTGTTCACCCCCAACGGGGATGGCAAAAATGACGTCTTCAGTGCGTTGCGCTGTGCGGCTTTTGTGGAAGAGGTGCGACTGGTGGTCTACAACCGGTGGGGGGCCAAAGTCTATGAAGGAACCAGCCGGGAGCTAAGCTGGGATGGCAGAAGCAGCGAGGGGCGGGAGTTGCCCACGGGTTTGTACTACTACGAGGTGCAGGTGCGGTTTAGTTATGTAGACCGCAACGCCCCGCCCAACGTCTACAAGGGCTGGGTGCAGATCCTCAGAGAAGGCAACACCCAGGGGTAGTCAGAACCAGGATTAGCCCCGATTGACAAGATTAATGCAAGATTCTACGTTGCGCTTATTAGGCAACAGAGCAGCAAATAAGCGCAGCGTAGAATCCTGTTTAATCCTGAAAATCCCTGCTAATCCTGGTTCTGATTTATTTCATGTTATGATATACCGTCTGAACATCGTCGTCCTCTTCGATGCGTTCGATGAGTTTTTCGGCGTCGGCGGCTTCTTCGTCGGTTAGCTCTTTATAATCGTTCGGAATGCGCTCGAATTCGGCCTGATTAATGGGGATTTTACGGGCTTCAAGTGCTTTCTGCAAGGCACTAAACGACTCAAACGGTGCGTAGATGATATACTGATGCACCTCTTCCTTTCGGGCGTCTTCTTTGCGCTGCTCAATCGAATCATCTAACGCTTCCTGATCGAATACGATTTCCTCGGCCCCTTCATCGATGAGTTCGAGCAGCAGTTCGTCGGGGTCGATGCCCTGTACCGGAATCCGAAATACGCTCTTGCGCTCAAACAGGAAGTTGTGCATGCCCGACGTACCCAAACTACCGCCGAGTTTGTTGAAATAACTGCGAATGTTGGCAACGGTGCGGTTATGGTTGTCAGTGGCGGTTTCAATCACCAGTGCAATGCCGTGCGGAGCCATGCCTTCATACACAATCTCTTTGTAATCTTCCTGATCTTTCGAGGTCGCCTTTTTAATTGCCCGTTCAACGTTTTCTTTGGGCATGTTGGCGGCTTTGGCATTCTGGATAATGGCCCGCAGCCGCCCGTTGGTGTCGGGGTCGGGGCCAGCCGCTTTCACGGCAATCACGATGTCTTTACCAATGCGGGTGAAGGTCTTCGCCATTTGCCCCCACCGCTTCATTTTCCGGGCTTTCCGGTATTCAAATGCGCGTCCCATTATTTTAAAGTGAAAAATGAAAAGTTAAGAGTGAAAAGTGAGCTATTGATGAAGAAGCGTTTGTTCTAACATTTCACTTTTCACTCTTAACTTTTCACTAAAAATATCTACTTGCCCCCGAATTAAATCCTCGAACGTTTCGCGTTGCCGAATCAGGTAGGGTTTGCCCTCGTATACCAGCACTTCGGCGGGGCGTTCGCGGGTGTTGTAATTCGAGGCCATACTGAATCCATACGCCCCGGCATTCTCCAGCGACAGCACGTCGCCGGGCCGTACTTCGGGCAGTTGCCGGTCAGCGGCAAACGTGTCGGTTTCGCAGATGTAGCCTACCACGTCGTAGCTTTTTTCGGTGCCAGTGGGGTTCGAGACGTTCAGAATAGTGTGCCAGGCGTCGTACATCATGGGCCGAATCAGGTGGTTCAACCCCGAATTAACCTGCACAAACGTCCGGGTTGGGTTTTCTTTCACCACGTTTACGCCCACTAACAGATGCCCGCTCTCGCTCACAAGCAGTTTGCCCGGCTCGAAACAAAGCTGAACTTCACGCCCATAGCGGTCGCAGAACGAGCGGAAAGCCGCCGATACTTTCGCGCCGAGGTCGGGCAGGTCCGTGAAATAATCACCCTCGCGATAGGCTACTTTGAAGCCGCTGCCGAAGTCGATAAACTGCAAATCAGGATAATCGGCAGCCATCTCGAACAGCACGTCGGCGATTTTCAGAAACGTGTTGCTGTCCTTAAAATCGGAGCCGGTATGCACGTGCAACCCAATAATTGGAATCCCATATTTGGTAGCAATGGCCCGAATCTGCGCGTTGTACTGGTTCGGAATGCCGAATTTCGAGTTCTCGTGGCCGACCTGAATTTTAGCCATGCCGCCGTCGAGCAGGCTGGGGTTGATACGTAAAGCCACCGGGTAACGGTCGCCATAAGTTTGGCCGATTTGTTCGAGCAGTGGCAGGTTGTCGGCGTTGAGTTGTACGCCCAGTTCGAGAGCTTCCTGAATTTCGGGCCAGGCATTGCCGCTGGGGGTGTACATGACTTGTTCGGGCGCAAAGCCCGCCATCAGAGCAAGCCGCGCTTCGTTGACCGATACCACCTCCACGTCGATGCCCTGCAACTGCATCAGTTTCAGGATGCTCAGGTTGGTCAGGGCCTTAGCCGCGTATTTTACCTTTAGATTAACGCCGTCGAACGCTGACCGGAGCGCATCTATTTTTTCGATAATTTTGTCGGCGTCGTACACGTACAGCGGTAAACCGAACTCATCGGCAATGTCCAACACGTTAACGCCCTGAATCTGATACGATTGATTGGTGAGTTGCATTCTGAACAAATTAGGATGCAAATATACGAGGTAATGCCAAACCGGGCAGCGGTTCAATGACTATGCGACTTCTTACGCTTCTCTTTTTAACAATCCCAATTACTTCCTTCGCGCAATCGCCCCTGTTGCAGTCGGGGCCGATGGTGGGCTATTCTGACTTTCGCGAGGTAGCGCTCTGGGCACAAACCAAACAGCCCGCACGGGTGCAAATCCGGTATCATGAAGTGGGCAAGCCGCAACCGGCTTACCTGACCAACGAAGTGCAGACCGACCGAAAAACGGCTTTTACCGCCCACCTGCTCGCCGATCAGGTGGAACCCGGAAAAAAATACGAATACGAACTGCTGATCGGGGGCCAGAAGGTGAGCCTGCCCTACCCGACCCGGTTCCAAACCCAAAACCTGTGGCAGTGGCGGACCGACCCGCCGACCTTTCGCTTCGGCGTCGGAAGCTGCACTTACGTTGGCGAGCCAGCAGTTGACCGCCCCGGTACGCCCTACGGCGGTGGCTACGAGATTTTTACGGCCTTAACCGCCCAGAAACCCGATTTCATGCTCTGGACGGGCGACAACACCTACACCCGCGAGGTGGACTGGAACAGCCGCACAGGCGTACTGCGCCGGTACACCCACACGCGTTCGCTGCCCGAAATGCAGCCCCTTTTAGCTAATACGCACAATTACGCCATCTGGGACGATCACGATTACGGCCCCAACGACTCCGACCGCAGCTACTGGCTCAAGCCCGTGACGCTCGAAGCCTTTAAGCTGTTCTGGACCAATCCGAATTACGTGTTCGATGAAGGTTGTACGGGTACTTTTTTCTGGAACGACTGCCAGTTTTTCCTGCTGGACGACCGCACCTTCCGCGCGCCCGACGAGATGCCCGACGGCCCCGACAAAATGTATTTCGGTGAAAAACAACTACAATGGTTCATCGACGCGCTGCGGTACAGCAAAGCCACGTTTAAGTTTGTAGTTACGGGCGGGCAGATTGTGAACCCCTCGGCCCTGTTTGAAAACTACGCCATCTACGCCACCGAACGCGACCGACTTTTCAAAGCCATTGCCGACGCCAAAATTCCGGGTGTGCTGTTCCTGACCGGCGACCGACACCACAGCATCCTGCACAAACTTGACCGGCCCGGCACCTACCCACTCTACGACCTGACGATTTCGCCCCTGACCTCCGGCCCCGCCAAAGCCCGCGACGAAGAACTCAAACAACCCACCTATGTTGACGGTACGTATCTATCCGAGCGTAACTTCGGCATCCTTAGCGTCACCGGCCCACTACGCGACCGCGTTCTGACGATTCAGATTTACGACCAGAAAGGCACTGAACGCTGGAAACGCGAGATTAAAGCCAGTGAATTGAAATGATATGACCCTACAAACCTTTCCCACCCACGACGAACTGTCGCAACGTGCTGCCGAACACATGGCGGCTTTGCTTACTCAGAAACCCGACGCGCTGCTGTGCGTGGCGTCGGGTGACACGCCCATTGAAACCTACCGGCGGTTTGTAAAACTGGCGCAGGCGGGGCAGGTCGATGTGAGCCGCTGTCAGTTTGTGGGCTTAGACGAGTGGGTAGGCTTCGGCCCCGACGACCTGGGGAGTTGTTCGTACTACATCTTCCGCGACCTGTTCCGGCCCCTCGGCCTGCGCCCCGACCAGATGCACGTTTTCGATGCCAAAGCCGACGACCTGCTGGACGAATGTGCCAAAATCGACGCTGTAATTGACCGGCACGGCGGGCTTGACTTGCTACTCGTCGGCATGGGCATGAACGGCCATATTGCTCTTAACGAACCTGGAACGCCCTTTACGAACGGTTGCCACGTTTCGGAACTGGCCGAAAGTACCATTACCGTCGGGCAGAAATACTTCGACAAACCCACTGAACTCTCACGCGGCATCACGCTCGGTCTGCGCCATCTAACCCAGGCCCGCGACGTACTGCTGATGGTGAGTGGCGCAAAGAAAGCCCCCGTGTTGCGCGACGCCCTCACCGGCCCCGTTACCGAACAGATGCCCGCCAGCATCGTACAAACCGTTCCTCAGGCACAGGTTTGGGTCGATGCCGGAGCAGCGAGTCTGCTCTCTTAGCTCGGCGAGACATTTGCTTTGCTCGGCGAGACATTCGTCTCGTCGCAATTAACTGCGGATATATATCCGCTTTCAATACGTCGGGACATTTGTCCCGACGAGCCGATGACCCAACCCGAAGCATGAGACCTGAAACAAACACGCGCACTGAAATCCTCGCTGGTATTTCAACCTTTCTGGCAACGATGTACATCATCGTGGTCAATCCGGCGATTTTGAGTCAGGCGGGTTTGCCATTTAGCGGAGTGCTGACAGCCACGGTACTGCTGTCATTTTTCTGTAGCCTGATGATGGGCCTGTATGCCCGCAACCCACTGGTGGTGGCGCCGGGCATGGGCCTGAATGCGTTTTTCACGTTCACTGCCGTAAAAGGCATGGGCCTAACACCCGACGTTGCGCTGGGGGCTGTATTTTGGGCGGGCATACTGTTTCTGCTGCTGTCGCTGCTGAACGTTCGCTCGGCCATTGTCCGGATTATTCCGCTGCCGTTGCGCTACGCCGTTTCGGCGGGTATCGGGCTGTTTATCACCTTGATAGGGTTTGAGAACGCCAAGTTTATTGTGGCAAACCCGGCCACGCTCGTCGGTATTGCCCGCTTCAACGACCCTATTGTGCTGACGTTTGTGTTTGGGTTGCTGCTCACGGCGGTGCTGGTGGTTCGGAACGTGCCGGGGGCTATTATCATTGGCATTGTGCTGACTACGCTGGCGGCCTGGCCCATTGGGCGGTATTGGGGCGATTCATCGGCGGTGAATTTCGGGCTGAAAACCCTCGTCAATGTTCAGGGCATTGTGGCCGCGCCCGATTTTTCGCTGGTTGGCAAACTCGATCTGGTAGGCTCGCTGAAATGGTCGCTCTGGCCGGTTATTTTCGCCTTCGCCTTCACTGACCTCTTCGACAGCCTGAGTACCTTTGTGGGCGTAGCCGAAGCGGGTGGTTTGCAGGACGACAACGGCCAACCGCGTAACCTGAACCGCTCGCTGCTGACCGACGCCGTAGCGACCACGCTGGCGGGGGTCTTCGGCACAAGTCCCGGCACGGCCTATATTGAGTCGGCGGTGGGCATTGCGCAGGGCGGGCGCACGGGGTTAACGGCCATTGTAGCGGGCTGTTGTTTTCTGCCGTTTCTGTTTCTATCGCCCCTGTTGTCAATGATTCCGGCCATCGCCACGGCTCCGGCTCTGGTACTGGTGGGTGCGTTCATGATCAAGCCCGTTACGCGCATCGACTGGAGTCAGTTAGACGATGCCCTGCCCGCGTTTCTGGCTTTAGTGCTGATTCCGTTCAGCTATTCTATCACGCAGGGGCTGATTTGGGGCTTTCTGTCGTGGACGGTTATAAAAGTGGCCGTTGGTAAAAGCCGCGACGTGCCACCCGGCCTGTGGTTGGTCGATGCCTTTTGCGTGCTGGCCCTAACAGCGGGGCATTGATTTTCTTAGACAGGATTTACAGGATAAAACAGGATTTAGTTTTTGCCACAGTGCTCCTGTTTCATCCTGTAAACCCTGTTAATCTTGTCAAAAAACGAATCCTGTAAATAATGAAACATATACTTCTCCTGTTGCTTACATCTCCTATCGCTCTGGCGCAATCATATAAAACAGAACCCGTAACGGCCCTGCTTGGTGCCTTTGGCGAAGAGGTGAAATTGGTTCAGCAGTCTGTTCAGAATCCAAAGACGCGCACTATCAATGGCATCTCATTTACGACGGGCATGATTGGTAAACAGCGGGTCGTAGTTGCAGAAACAGGCATTGGTAAAGTAAACGCGGCTATGACAACAGCCTTCGTGCTGGCGCATTTCCGACCGCAACGGGTCATTTTCACCGGCATTGCGGGCGGAGTAAATCCCGATTTGCAACCGGGCGACATTGTGATTGCGCAACAGACCGGCTACCACGACTACCGCAGCGTTACGTTTTCGCAGCAACCTACGAGCCAAACCCTCGACCCCATCAGCAAACGCATGAATCCGGCTTATTTCCGTGCCGATTCGCTGCTCCTGTTGAAAGCACTTTCAGCCAGTAAAAAAGCTGATTTTGAAGCCATCCCGACCACCTCGCGCCCGCCCTCGGTTATTACGGGCACAGTCGTTACGGGCGATGAGTTCGTGAACTCGGAAGCGCGGGTAAATCAACTCCGCACCGACCACAACGCCGATGCCACTGAGATGGAGGGTGCCGCCGTGGCGCAGGTTTGTTATCAGCAGGGCATTCCGTGTTTAGTTATCCGTAGCCTAAGCGATAAAGCCAACGGCAACGCCCGGCAAGACATGCTCACATTTTACAAAATTGCTGCCCGGAACTCAGCCAAGTTAGTGCTGGCTATTGTGGGCGAGAACTAATGGAGGCATCCGCGTTCCATCATCAAAACAATTAGCCCGCAAATTTGCTTGTACAACCATACAACTATGCACGTTCTCTATGTCTACGATTGCAATTTTTGGCGCAACGGGCCGTACAGGTCTTCCATTGGTGCAGAAAGCCCTCGATGCGGGCCACTCGGTGCGGGCGTTGGTCCGCAACCCGCAAAAAATGACCATTAAACACCCGAAGCTTACGCTGATTCAGGGCAGTAGTCTTGATGCGGCTAAAGTCGCCGAAACCGTTCGCGGTGCTGATGGCGTCATTAGCACGTTAGGGCCGGATAAAAATAGTCCTGCCGACCTGCAAACGCGCTCTACGCAACTCATTATTAACGCCATGAACCAATATGACCTGCGTCGGCTCATCAGTCTGACAGGTGGGGGCGTTCGCGATGAAACGAATGACAAACCGAAATTCATGGACCACGCTATCGTGTTCATCATGAAGAACATAGCTGGAAAAGGCGCGCGAAACGCCCTGCTCGACGGCATCAATCATGCCGACCTCATCCGCCGAACCAACATCGACTGGACTATCGTGCGTGGCCCGGTGCTTACCGACGACCCGGCAAAAGGCCGCTATCAGGTGGGCTATGTCGGCACCGTTCCCGGTATTAAACTCACCCGCGCCGATCTCGCCGATTTCATGCTGAAAGCCTTCGAGAAAAAAACTCACGTCCGCGACATGCCGTTTGTAACGAATGGCTGATTACAGATGACGGTGGACAACGAGTAGCCAATAGTTAGGCATAAACAGTATGCCGCAATAGGGCGTTTATTACTGTAGCTTTCTGTCGAACAGCCCTCCTACTTAACTGTTGGTTGCTCGATGTTGGCTGTTCACTGAAAAATGCTTAACGTTACTTCACTGACTATCAACCCGTTTCAATCGTTCTGGTGGGCGGGTTTTGAATGTACTGACCAACTCAACTGCTTTGGCAACCGGGTTGATTTCCTGCCACTAACGGGCCATTCACAACTGCTTCGGGAAGATTACGAACGACTTAACCCATTCAGGATTCTTACCGTGCGTGAAGGAATCCGGTGGAGTCAGGTGGAGCGAACGGCGTATCAGTATGATTTTAGTACGGTTGAAACCATGCTAACCGAAGGCCATCGGCAAGGCATTCAGCAGGTTTGGGACTTGTGTCATTTTGGCTACCCCGACGACCTGACGCCCCTGCACCCGATGTTTGCCCGGCGGTTTACCCACCTCTGCCGGGCATTTGTACGTTTCTACCGCGACCGCTATCCGACGAACCACTGATTGTTACGCCTATCAATGAAGTCAGTTTTATAGCCTGGCTGGGGGGCGATGCCTGCGGAACCTCACCTTATTGCACCAAACAGGGCTGGGAAGTAAAGGTTGGGCTAATGCGAGCTTACATCGAGGGTGTAGCGGCCATGCGCGAAATCGACCCCGGCATCCGCATTTTAACGACCGAACCGCTGGTTCACATCGTGCCACCCCTGAACCCCACCCGGCAGCAGCGCATCGACGCGGCCAAAGCAGACGACAATCAGTTTCAGTCGGTCGATATGCTGGCAGGACGGCTCATGCCTGAGTTGGGTGGTTCGCCCGATTTCGTTGACATCGTGGGTCTTAACTACTATTACAATAACCAGTGGGAACAGGGTCCGCGCGATTTGCTGGGCTGGGCCGACACCATACCCGACCCACGCTGGGTGCCGCTTCGGAACCTGTTAACGAAAGCTTATCAGCGTTACAAACGCCCCATCGCGCTAACCGAAACCAGCCACCCCGGCATCGACCGGCCCCACTGGATTGAGATGATTGGGCATGAATGTGCGGCAGTGTTGGCTGCTGGCATACCACTCTGGGGAGCCTGCATCTACCCCATTATCGACCGGCCCGACTGGGATCACCCGGAGCATTGGCACCGTTCAGGTTTGTGGGATGCCGACCTGACAACCAACCCACCGGGCCGGGTGCTGGTGCCAGCCTATGCCGAAGCGTTGTGGCGAGCGCAGGAAGTGGTTGCTTCCCAACGGCAACAAGTTCATTCGTAACAATTTGCATTACAGTTGATTAAGCCATTATTCACCCTCGTACCTCTCCCCTTTATGAAGCACCTTCTCACCTTCTCATTCTTTGTTCTATTCTCCTTCAATAGTCTGAGCCAACCCCTCAAGCCCGGTTTCGACAAAGTCGAATACATTGAGTTGCTGAAAGTATCGGCTCAATTTGGCGATTCGACCTACATCAACAACTTTCCTAAACCCGAACGGTATCGGATGGCCTACCGTTCGCCCGAAGTTGGTCTGGAAAATCGCTGGGATTTATGGAGCGACGGAGGAAATACCGCCGTTATCAGCGTGCGCGGCACTACGGCCAGTAGTGTAAGCTGGTTAGCCAATTTCTATGCAGCTATGATTCCGGCCAAAGGCGAACTAAAACTGTCGGATAAAGAAACCTTTACGTACCAACTGGCGTCTAATCCACGAGCAGCCGTACACGTTGGCTGGTTAGTGGCAACGGCTTTTCTGGCGAAAGACATACTGGCTAAGATAGATTCGTGTTACCGGAGCGGCACGAAAAATGCTTTGATTATCGGCCATAGTCAGGGCGGGGGTATTTCGTTTTTGCTGACGGCTTATCTGTACAACCTGCAAAAACAGGGCAAACTACCTGCCGATCTGCGGCTTAAAACGTACTGTAGTGCGGGGCCAAAGCCGGGCAATCTGTATTTCGCCTATGAATACGAAGCCATGACACAGGGCGGCTGGGCTTTCAACGTGGTGAACTCCGCCGACTGGGTGCCCGAAGTGCCGTTAACCGTGCAGACGCTCAACGATTTTAACGAAACGAATCCATTTAAGGGCGCACCGGCTATGATTAAGCAACAAAAGTTTGGGCAGCGGCTGGTACTGAAGTACGTTTATAACAAGCTTAGCAAACCTTCGCTGAAAGCCCAGCGCAATTACCAGAAGTTTCTGGGACAATTTGCCTCGAAAAACGTGAGCAAAAACCTAACAGGTTTTACTGCCCCTACCAACTATTACCAAAGCAGCGATTATGTCAGAACAGGCTCGCACATCGTACTACTCGCCGATGAAGCGTATTATAAACTGTATCCAGATGATGAGAAAAAGATTTTCGTTCATCACTTCCATCCGCCGTATTTGTATCTGACAGAAAAATTGCCATAGTATCAACCAACAACCATTCATTCGCGACCATGAATCAATTCCTCAACCCCATTCTACTCGTAGGCGTGGCTTTGTTAGCCGCCTGTCAGGGCCAGAAGAAGACCGACGAAACTACTTCGACCACTGTGGCTACTGGCGAAACAACAGCCGCCGTCACTACGGCCCCCGCGCCCCAATGTTATGCTTATTACTCGGCGAAGGACACGGTCAGTGCCCAGCTTACGATGATGGACACTACGGTTGCCGGTACGCTGCTATATCGGCTGTCGGGTAAAGACGCCAATACCGGCACCCTGAGCGGGCGGATGATGGGCGACACGCTGATGGCGGATTACACTTTTATGTCGGAAGGGCAGGAATCCGTTCGGCAGGTGGCCTTTCTGGTGAAAAACAATGAACTCAGCGAGGGGTATGGCAACGTGAGTGAGCAAAACGGCAAAATGGTATTCAGCGATAAATCCGGGTTAAAATTTCCCGGCACGATGGTGCTGAAGAAAGTGGATTGCTCGAAGTAAAATTCGTGAATGGATACGCGGGGCTGTCGCGCTGCTTATCCTCATTTTTCAAATTCCCTCCTCAATTATGAAACGAATCATACTCTTAGCCTCACAAAACGTTAATGAATACATTATCCTCACGGTTGTCGGTTAGTTGCGTTTCCGAATCGCTTTATACACTTCAATCCAGCCCACACTAATCAGCGCGGCCAGACTACACCAGCCCAGAGCCAATGCCGACACGGGCGCGAATCCAAACAGCGTCCGCACGCCCGGCACGAGCAGCGTAATTAGCAGTAGGGCGAGCGTCAGGCCCAACAGCAGGGTCATGATTGGGTTGGGCATCCGTAGTGTCTGAAACACTGACTGCGTGAACGACCGGTTTACCAGCGCGAGCAGGATATTGCCGACCACCAACGTGGTAAAAGTTAGCGTCCGAACAACGGTTACGGGTTCGCCCTGCTGCATTCTGGCGTAATACACACCCAGCACCGCTGCTGCCATAACCAGCCCCTGCACAACGCTCCGGCCCAGTTCGGCCCCTGCCAGAAACGCATCGGGCTGCGGTCGGTCAGTAGCCTGGCGGGGCGGCTTTCGCATTTGTCCGGGTTCGGCGGGTTCGTTCTCGAAGGCAATAGAGCAGGTTGGCCCCATCACCAACTCCAGAAAAATGACGTGGATCGGGCTGAACAGGTTGGCCCACTGCCAGTTGGCCAACAATGGCACTGCCACCGTCAGGATAATCGGGATATGGATGGAAACGATGTAAGCAATCGCTTTTTTGAGGTTTTGATAAATCCGTCGCCCCTCGGCGATGGCCGCGACCATGCTGCTAAGATCGTCGTTGACCAGCACCAGCGATGCAGCTTGTTTAGCCACTTCGGTGCCACGCTTGCCCATTGCCACGCCGATGTGCGCGGCTTTTAGGGCCGGGCCGTCGTTGACCCCGTCGCCGGTCATGGCTACGACCTCGCCGTTGGCTTTGAGCGCGTTCACGATCCGCAGTTTGGCCTCGGGGAACATCCGCGCAAATATCACTGTTTGCCCCGCCTGCTGCCGAAGCGTCGGCTCGTCCATGCTCATTACTTGTTGACCCGTCAGCAACGTATCAGCATTGGGCAAGCCCACTTGCCGGGCAATAGCCTGCGCTGTTTCGGGGAAATCGCCGGTAATCATCTTAACCCGGATGCCCGCGTCGGCAAAGGCCTGCATTACGGCTTTGGCATTGGGTTTGGGCGGATTTTCAAGGGCAATCAGGCCCAAAAACGACCAGATAAACCCATCCTGTTCTGCCGGAAACGTGGGCGACACGTATGTGCCGCTCGCTACGCCCAGCACCCGAAATCCGGCTACTGAGAGTTCTTTCGTCACGGCGCGAATCCGTTCAGCTACAGCCGGCTGGAGATGGCAAACGGCCAGAATATGCTCTACGGCACCTTTCCCGGCCACCACGACCTCTCCCGCTGGCGACTGCCGAACGTGAGTCATCATGGGGGGCATACCAGCCAGCGGATACTCATGAATCAGTGGGTATGTATCAGCGGGCATGGTGCCAAACGCGGCAACGATTGCTTTTTCCATCGGGTCGAAGGGGTCGGTTTCGCTGGCCCAGCGGGCATAGGCCAGCACCGATTTGGCCGTGTCCGGCAACACGTCGGACAACGGTATTAGCGTGTCGGTGGCTCCGTCGTAGAGCTGACTGACGCTCATGCCCTCCTGGGTAATAGTGCCGGTTTTATCGGTGCAGATCACGGTGGCCGAGCCGAGACTTTCGACCGTCTGCGGTTGTTTGGTTAGTACCCCGGCTCGGCTCAGGCGGGCGGCTCCCAGAGCCATGAAACTGCTGAACGCTACCGGAATTTCTTCGGGCAGAATCGACATGGCCAGTGTCAGGCCAAAAAGCAGGGCCGTAACCCAATTGCCGGAACGGGCATAGTTGACCCCACAAACCAGCACGAAGGCAACAAAGCCAATCCACGCCATTCGGCCCACAAATTGCCCTATTTGGCGTTGCAGAGGTGTTTTTTCGGTCGGAATGGTGGCCAGGCTCTGCCCAATTCGGCCCAGTTGGGTCTGCCCACCAACCGCCGATACGCTGAACCAGGCATTGCCCGACATGGCGTTCGTTCCCGCCAGAAGCAGGTCGCCCGGCTTCTTCGCAACGGCCATCGACTCGCCCGTCAGAGTAGCCTCATCTACAGAATAATCGCTGGCTTCTTCAATGACCCCATCGGCAGGTATGCGCTCGCCCTCGCTGACCAGCACGGCATCACCAACCACCAACTCGTCGATAGCAATAGACACCTGCTGCCCGTTGCGCCGAACCTGTACGCGGGGTTGCGTTAGTTCACGGAGGGCGGTCAGGGCACGATCACTACGAATCGACTGATAGATCGAAATGGCCGCGACCATCAATAACGCGGTGGCCAGCGTGATGGCTTCGGCAAACTGCCCCAAGCCGACATACACCGTACAGGAAGCCAGCAACAGCAAAAACATGGGTTCCGTCGCCACGTCCTTCAGTGTTGCCAGCAAGCCCGAACGGGCTTTGGCAGGAAGCGTGTTGGCTCCGTGTTTAGCCCGCGAGGCAGCAACGGCTTCATCGGTCAGGCCCGGCATTAGCGAAGACTCTGGTAGCATAGCCGTAAAGTACAAACTGCACTGTTTCAGGCGAACTGATTATAAACAGATCTGGGGCTGATTCTACTCAACGAGCATCAAATTGATTAGTGCTGGTACGCATCAGCTCCGATGAACTGGATCAGTTGTTGCGCGACTGACCGAACTCCAGCCAGGCAACTTCCAGCCTGCGCCAGATACCGATCTCCCCCGCTATTGGCTTGTACACCACGTACAGATTGTGTACGCCAGCGGTAGGGTTTAACGAAGCTATGGGCATTTGCTGGTTAGGTGGCCCCGGCTGAACAGGCAACACGCCCACCAGTTGACCGGTTGGCGAGTCGAGCCGTAGTTCGAGTTGCCCTCTCAGGCCGGGGGAGGTAAGCCGGGCCGTGACAGATTGAATACCGCTTAGGTCTACTCCATTGAAGGCCAGCCATGCCCCCGGCTCGTTGTAGGCCATCACGGCTTCGGTAGCACTCAGATTGCGACTGGCAACGCCTTGGCTGGCACTGGCCTCCTGTGCTGCCACACGGGGCGAGCGCAGCAACACCACGTCGCGTCCGGTCAAACCGCCCTTGTCGGTATATTCCGCCGTCAGCAGATACCGCCCCGACCCCTTCGCTACCGTCAGCGCACCCTGCGGAGCCACCGGGCTGGGGGCGTCTCTGAGCGATAAAATATAGCGCACCATCTCGCCTGCGTCGGCTTCGCTCAGTTGCGGGTGTGCCGACATAACGTGTTCACGGCCCCATACGCCCCCTCCGCCGTTGATGACTTTTCGGCCAAGCTGACTCACCACCGACGCATTTGTCGTGGCATCGTATCGGCGCGAGATGGCCTGCCAACTGGGACCGACCGATTGTTTTTCCGGCGCGTGGCAGGCCCCGCAATCGCTCTGGGCCATCAGCATCTGTCCCCGGCTGCGTACTGTTCCTATGGCATCCAGACCCGCAAAGTCGTAGCCGGTTGGCAGGTATTGCTGCGTTACCCGCACCGACCGGGACGAAATTGGTTTGCCTAATTGCCCGTCTTCGCGGTCGGTTACGTGCACCCGGTAGGGCAGCGGCCCCTCACCAAAATAAAACGACCGGTTGGGGGTCAGTCGAATGCTAACGCGGGGTGGCTCGTTGCCTACGCGCACCGTGAGTCGATTGGTAGCCGCACTACCCGACGGGTCCGTCACGGTTAGCCGAACGGTGTAGGTGCCCGGTTTGGTGAAGGTAAATGCCGGATTTTTACCCGTTGCCTGTAACGACTGGCCCGTAAACTGCCAGCGGTAGGTTAGCGAATCAGCCCCGTCATAGTCGAACGAGTCGCTGGCCGAGAACTGGACCCGCAGCGGGGCGGCACCTACCGTACGGCTGGCCGTTAGTTTGGCAATGGGGGTGCGGTTGCCTTCGGTGTACTCGATGCGGACCAGCCGGGCATCCGTGTTTTTAGCCCGCCAGTAGGCTCCGTATTCCAGCAAATACAAGGCACCCTCCGGCCCAAAGGTCATGTCGATGGGCTTGCTGAAGGTTTCGTTCGGCAGAAACGGTTCCAGCCGGGTCAGTTTCCCCACCGAATCGACACGGGCCGTGAAAATCCAGTTGCGCATCCAGTCGGCAATGAACCATGCTCCCTCGTAGTAGGCCGGGAATTGCCGGGCCGATGGGTTGCCCGGTGGGTAATATACTGGCCCGCCAATGGCATTTCGCCCGCCCGTTCCTAAGGCCGGAAACTCGGGCGACGCATCATACGGATACCAGATCAGGGCGGGCTGAACGGGCGGCAGGTTGCGCAGCCCCGTGTTGTTGGCCGACTCGTTGACGGGTGCCAGCGGGTCGTAGGCCGTTCCCGATTGTTTACTGGCAAAATCGAAGCGGTGGTAGGGTTTGCTGTTGCCCACGAAGTAGGGCCAGCCGAAATTACCGGCTCGTGCGGCCCGGTTAAACTCATCGTGCCCACGCGGGCCGCGCCCCAGGCTGTCGCGCCCGGCATCGGGACCTACTTCGCCCCAGTAGAGTACGCCGGTGCGCGGGTCGATGTCGATGCGGTACGGATTACGGCAACCCATTACGTAGATTTCGGGTTTCGTGCCCGGCGTACCGGGTGGAAAAAGATTACCTTCAGGAATCGCGTAGGTACCGTTCGCCACGGGGCGGATGCGCAGAATCTTACCCCGGAGGTCGGCGGGGTTGCCCGCCGAACGGCCCGCGTCGAAGTTTTGTCGGCCCGGTCGGTCGTCGGTGGGCGCGTAACCGTCCGACTCGAACGGATTGGTGTTATCGCCCGTGCTCAGGTAGAGGTTGCCGCGCCGGTCGAAGGCCAGCGAACCGCCCGAATGGCTCACGCCCTCGGCCACGACCGGAATACGCAGCAAATCGCGCCGGGTCTGTTGCAGCAAACTATCGGGACCTATCACGAAGCGGGCCAGTACGTTATAGGCTGTATCGGCTACTACTTTAGGGTCGCCAAAGTAAAGATAGACGTAGCGGTTCTGGCTGAAGTTGGGGTCTAACGCCAGGCCCATCAGACCGTCTTCGCCCTTGAAGCGCACGGGCAGTTTGGCCAGTCGCTGCCGTTTGCCCACTGCCGGGTCGAAGCGGTTGACCCAGCCGGGCCGTTCGACGTAGTAAACAATGCCATCGGGAGCTACGGCTACTTCCATAGGTTCGTTGAGGTCATCGTCGAGCACAACCTTTGTAAACCGACTATCGGCGGGTTTGGTCGTCTGAGCGTAACTCCGCAGCGGAAAAAGCAGGCTGGTCAGAAGCCAGACCCGCCAGCCGGTACAAGCAATTTTATCAAGCATAATTCATTAATCAGCGTTCGCCAGGGGGCGTTCGCAGAGTTCACGTTGTAAGGCCGTTACATCGACGTTTTGTACAGGCGTTTTGTTTTCAAGAGAACAACCCCCGATTCTGGCCCGTTTAGTTCAAATTCGGATTCAAATCCTTCTCTGACTGCGGAATTGGCAAGAACCGTTGATTATTGGTGACGGTAATACCCACTTTGGCCAGTTCAGAAACCAGCCGGTTCGTGCGCACGAGGTCGAACCAGCGGTCGCCTTCGAGGAACAATTCTCTGGCTCGTTCGGCGTAAAGCGAATCACGGAAAGCGGCCTGATTCAGCCCTGCTGTCAGGTTCGGCATCCGCGCCCGGTTCCGAACGCGGTTAATGGCTGCGTAAGCATCGGCGGTGGGGCCACCCGCTTCGTTGAGGGCTTCGGCCTGAATCAGCAGCACATCGGCCAGGCGCAAAATGGGCCAGTTGTTGGCCGAGTTGGCAAAGGGGGCGTTCTGGCCGGTCAGTTTATACTTCAGGGTGTAATAGTTGAGCGTGTCGGGCGCAGCCGTTCCGGCAGATCCCCGGAACGGCGTGTAAGGAATGGTTCGCCCCTGATTGTTGACGATTGTGGGCGGAAAAATGGCGGTTCGGCGGTCATCCTGCGGGCTGAAGAGCCGGAAGCCCAGCGGAGGAACCGTATATCGACCAAGACCTTCCCGTCCGGCAATACCCTGTAGGATGACCCCACGCGGGGGTGTCCAGCGCATAATGAACGACGGCACCGCAGCATCCTGATTGAATTGAATATCGAAAATAGTCTCGCCATTGGGAGCCGAATTGGCGGCATATTTATTGGCAAACAAAAACGCATCGTTGTAATTGGGCCACAACGCATACCGGCCCGAGTCCATCACTTTCTTGGCATATTCGGCAGCTTTGGCCCAGTTTCGGCGCGTCAGATAGACCTCAGCCAGCAGAGCGTTGGCGGCTCCCAGCGTAACCCGACCGTTGTCGGCACCCCCATAAATAAGCGGCAGGCCGGGGTTCTGCTGGGTTTCGCCGGCTGCATACTGCAAATCAGCGATAATGGCTGCGTAGATGTCATCTTCAGTACTTTTTGGCGGCTGAATGTTGTTCAGTCCGGCAGTGGGTGTCAGAATCAATGGCACCGACCCCCACAGCCGAACCAGATTGAAATACGTGAAAGCCCGCAGGAAACGAGCCTCGGCCTGTGTTCGGTTCTTAATCAGGGCTGACGCACCGGTTGCCGAAGGGACACTGGCAATAAGGGCGTTGGCGTTATTGACGGCGGTGTAGAACGTACTCCAGGCATTCAACAGGTTGCCGTCCAGGTCATTGAACGTAAATAAATCCCAAGGTTGCCAGGCAGCGGCATTGTCGCCCTGTGGCCCAAACTGCACCAGATCTGAGCGCAACTCATTGAAGGCGGGTATCCGCTCCTGATAATTCGAGGACAGTTGCCCGTAGACGGAGTTGACGGCTTCAATTAAATCCCGGTCTGTGTTATAAAACTGATTGCCAACAATCAGTGCGGTTGGTTTTTCTTCCAGAAATTCCCTACAGGCCGTTGTTGACACGAGCAGGAAAAGAAGTAGATACGTAGTGGCTTTCATGATGTTGTATTGCATATGAAGTGAATGACTGAATCAGAAGGTGAGCGATATACCGCCCGTAATGACGCGGGGGTTCGGATAGGGGCCGTTGTCGATACCGCCGATGGTGCCTGCCCCGGCATTGGTAGCTCCGGCAGCGGTATTGCTCGAACCGCTGATGCTCGTACCCACAATGTCGGGGTTGTAGCCGGTATAGTTGGTCCAGGTGAACAGGTTGTCGGCACTGACAAAAATCCGTGCCTGATTTAATTTGACCACCCGGCTAACCGTCTGCGGAATCGTGTATGACAGGGTGATGTTTCTCAGCCGCATGTAATCTCCGCGTTCTACGAAGAAGTCATTTACGTTGCTGCCGAAATTATTCCGGCTCCCTGCCTGAATGGCCCTGGGTATGTTGGTGTCGGTATTGGTGGGTGTCCAGCGGTCGGCGGCTTCGGCCAGATTGTTAAACCGACCGTCGAGCGTGAGCAGGTTGGCGCGGGTTAGGTTGTAGATGACATTGCCACTAACGCCCTGAAAAAAGACGGCCAGATTAAAGCCTTTATACGAAAACGTATTATTGACTCCGTAGAGCAGGGTTGGGTCGCGAACGCCCAGCACGGTACGGTCGTCGGGCGTAATGCGACCGTCGGCGTTGAGGTCTGCAAACCGCCGTTCGCCGGGCAGGGCACCGGGCTGAATCGACGTGTTGTCGTTCGTCTGGAAGAGACCATTGGTGCGGAAGCCAAAAAATGACCCCACAGCCACGCCTTCCTGAAGAATGATATTACCGGCAAAAGCACGCGCAACGGGTAGTTGTTCGATGCGGTTGCGGTTGCCCGAAATATTAAAGGAGGTGTTCCAGCGGAAAGCACCATCGAGGTTGTTGCTCGACACTTCGACCTCCCAGCCCCGGTTGCTGACCGACCCTAAGTTTTGCGTAACGGTGCCAAACCCGCTCGTGCGCGGAATGCTTCGGTCGAAAAGCAACGCATCGGTGCGTTTGTCGTAATAGTTGGCCGAAACCGTAAACCGTTCTTTCAGCAGGCCCACGTCGAGGCCAATGTTGAACTGAGAGGTTTTCTCCCAACTGAGGTCAGGGTTGGCAATCTGACCCGGCTGACGCCCCACAAAGGCGGCATTGTTGAAAACCGTTGTAACCGACGAAAGAATGGGCAGCGACCGGAACAGACCAATTTCCTGACTGCCCGTTTGCCCGTAGCCTACCCGCAACTTAAGGCTGCTGGCAACGTTGGTCAGTGGAGCAAAAAAATCTTCTTTCGAGACCACCCAGGCTGCCGATGCCGCCGGGAAGTAGCCAAACTTATTACCCGCCCCAAACCGCGAAGAGCCATCGGCCCGGAACGAAGCAGTTAGCAGATATTTGTCCCGAAAGCTGTAATTGACCCGGCCCAGAAACGAGAGCATTTGCCATGAGTTATTGTTGGCAAACCGATTGAGCGACACTAAATAATCGCCATCATACGAAAACGGACCGGTGTTATCGTTCAGCCCCTCGCCAGCCACCTGCAACCGGTCGAACACGTTTTTCTGCGCGGTTTGCCCAACCACAGCCGACAGCACGTGCCGGCCAAACGTGCGGTTGTAGCTGAGTGTGTTTTCGATAAGGGTGTTCAGGTTTGAGTTGACACTCCGGTCAGAAGAGCCGCCAGCCGCCCGGATGCCGCCGTTGGTGGGTTCGTAGTAGATGCCTTTGGCCGTGAGGTTGTCGACGCCGAGATTCAGGCGGTAGGTTAGCCCTTTGATGAACTCGATTTCCGTAAAGAAATTACCGAGTATGCGGTCGTCCGAACGCTGGTTCGTCACTAAGTCGGCAAAATACATGGGGCTGGGCAGGATAGACGTGATTCCAGCCGCGTTTAGCCCGAGGTTCACGCCCGCGTTGAAGTTATCAATCGGATTGGCATTGTTCTGATAGATACCGTTGAGCGTCACGGGCTGGTTTGGCACCATACGTAAGGCATTGGTAATCAAACTGGACCCGCCATCACTGAAGCCCAACTCCGTATCGAACCGGGATACGTTCAGGTTAATGCCCGCCCGCACCCGACTGCTGATATTGTGGTCTAAGTTGAGTCGCACGGCATAGCGTTTAGCGGCAGTGCCTTTTACAATACCCTGCTGATCGAAGTAGTTGCCCGACAGGGCGTAGCGGGTTTTCTCGGTTCCTCCACGCAGCGACAGTTGGTAGTTTTGCACGGCGGCTGAGCGGAAAAGCGCGTTCTGCCAGTCGGTGTTGTATTCGTTATTCAGGGCTGTTACGGGTGCCTGTGGATTGGGTACGCCATTGGCACCAAACGTATTGGCACGGGCTTCGGTGTTGAGGTTGTAAAACTGCTGGGCGTTGAGCACCGACAACCGGCGTTCGGTACTCTGGACTCCATACGACGCGTCGAAATTCACGACCGACGTACCGGCTTTGCCGCGTTTGGTTGTAATCAGCACCACGCCATTGGCTCCCCGCGAGCCGTAGATAGCCGTTGCCGAAGCGTCTTTAAGAATTTCCATCGACTCAATGTCGTTGGGATTAATACTCGACAACGTATTGACCTGAGAGCCAGCATTACTACCCGAACCACGTACTGTAAACGACGCATTGGTATTGTTGTCGATATTCAGCGGAACGCCATCGACCACATACAGCGGCTCGGCTCCGCCATTGATGGAGTTGGTTCCCCGCACCCGTATCTGAAGCCCACCTCCCGGTGCGGCAGATGTCTGTGTTACCAACACACCGGCGGCCCGGCCCTGCAACATCTGATCGAGCGAGGTGGTAACGGCCCGGTTGACGTCGGCGACTTTAATTTGCGAAACGGCCCCGGTCAAATCACTTTTCCTGACCGTACCGTAGCCCACTACAACCACTTCGTTTAGCCCCCGCTCGTCGGCCTGAAGCGTAACGTTGACCCGACTGCGCCGGTTGATAGAGACCTCCTGCGTTTGGTAGCCGATGTACGAGAAAATCAGGATACCGTCGCCGGGGTCGGGAACACTCAGGCGGTAATTCCCGTTGGCGTCGGTGGCGGTTCCGGTTCCCGTACCTTTCAGCAGGATGTTAACGCCCGGAATGCCATTTTGGGCATCGTCGCTGGTTACGCGCCCGCTCACCACAAATTTGGGGGCTTCGACTACCGTTTTTTCCGCTGGTTCGGGTAAAGAAACTGCCGTTTGTGGATCGGCAAGGTCTGATACGGGCTTAACCGGCAGCGTTGGCTGAAGCACAAAAGTGGTGGGGCCAAGCTGTTTACACTGCCAGTTGAGCGGAGTCAGCAGCCGGGTCAGTGTAGCTTCAATACGACCCTCGAACGTATCGATTGAGGGCACCTCCACGGTTATTTTACGGGCTAAATTCGCCTGATAATTAAAGCGCACGTTATAGCGATTTTCAAGCGCGTCGAGCAATTTGGGCAGCGTGTAGGTCAGCGGTTTCTGACCAGTCTGCTGCTGAGCCGACCCGGCGTAGGCCCGAGCCAGTACCTGTGCCTGGGTGGGTAGTGCCAGCAGGAGCATCCCGATGACGAACACCCAGCCGAGCCGGATGGATAGCGAAGACAACATAGAGTAGATGGGTTTATGGATTGTGAAGTGGTTTGCGGAGAATTAACTGATTGGCTTCCTGTACCACGTCGGCCCCAAACGTTTCGGCCAGAATGCGTGTCAGCAGCGTAGTGTCGGTAGTAGGCAGCTCGCCCGTATACGTAGTTTCTTTCCAACCCTGCCCATCGAACACAAGGGTCAGCCCGTATACCTCTTCAACGCGCTGACTGAGTTCCGACAGGGTTGCCGCCCGGAAGAGCAGCCGTCCGTTGCGCCACGCCGTCAGGCTGGGGTCGGCAGTAGGCATAACCTGAATGGCGGGTCGATTGGCTGGTTGCTGAGCAGTCTGACCGGGTCGCAGTTCGAGCGTCCGGCTGGGTTCACGAGCCGACGAAAGACGTATCTTACCTTCGTCGAGCGAAACGGTTGTTTTACTACGGAGCGTGTTGACGTTGAAGCGCGTACCCAGCACCTCAATGGTTAGTTCACGGGCATGAACCACAAAATTGCGCCCCTTCGCGGGAGTTGGCCCCGGCTGTTTTGTTACTTCAAAATAGCCCTCGCCCGACAGCCAGACTTCGCGCTGTTGCCCAAACGACCAGCGGCCCGGCACCCGCAGACTGCTGTTGGCCGCCAGCGTAACCACAGTCTGATCGGCCAGCAGAATACGTCGCTGTTGCCCAAAGCCCGTTTGATACGTGTCACTGGCCCACCCATATTGATACCCCTGCCAGCCCAGCAGTCCCAGCAGCAGGCAGGCTGCTACGCGAAGCCAGGTTCGGCGATACAGCGGAATGATGCGTACCGGGGGCGCGTCGATCTGGGTTAGTACTGCCTGAAATCGTTCGTGAAGCTGATGGGGCGTCAGCGTTTGCCAGTCGGCTACCCGTAGTTGCCGGATTAGCAGCCGGGCGGTGTCGATGGTATCAGCTTTCTGAGGGAAAGCCAGCCGGAACGCCTGCCAGTAGGCTTCCTGCTCGGGCGTGCCCTGAAGCACCCAGTTCTGGACATCCTCGTCCATAACAAAGTCGAGCGGCTCGAAGGACAGGTAATGGTCAAACGGTTTTTCGGACATAGTGTATAGCCTATATCCAACAATGACAGACAGGGCACTCTTTGTAATAAGTGAATTGTGAAATTTTTTCTTAGAATAAGAGAAATGTATTAAGCGGTTTACTGGCTCGTCCACGCTACCTGCATCAGGGCCAGTAGTAGCCGCCAGTTGGCTGGAAATTGTTCGCGTATAGCTTTCAATGCCAGATAGACCTGATTGCGGGCGGCCTGGTAACTCAGGTTCATGACGGCGGCAATCTGAGGATAGTCGAGGTTATTAAAAAAGCGTAGGTAGAGTATTTCCCGTTGCCGGGGTGTCAGGGCATTAAGTGCCCGTTGCAGTGCCTGAGTCTGCTGCTGTTCATCTAACGAATCGATCCATTGCTGTTCAAAGGAAAACTCAGCGGTAAATGACAGCGTATCGTGTTCAATGTCGGTAAACAACGGTTCTCTCCGGTGTCGACTCAGTTGATTGCGCAGCGCACGCAGCAAATAAAACCGGATGGAGGTAGTGGGGCTGGTGGTGGCGCGGTATTGCCAGAGTTCTACGAACAGATCCTGGATGGTATCTTCGACCAGTTCGGGCGGCAGGCCAAACCGACGCCCGTAGTTGAGCAATCCCTCATAATGGTCGAAGTAGATTTTGGCAAACGCCGAGCGGTCGCCTTGCCGGAATGCATTCCAGGTATCGGCTTCAGTCATACAGGCATTCGTAAATATGACAAGCTGTTGAATCGAACGCTAAAGAAACAAAAAACCCCTGAATAACAGTGTATTCAGGGGTTTTTGTACAACATCCGTTGTATATGTTAGTGACCGATACGGGAATCGAACCCGTGTTACCGCCGTGAAAGGGCGATGTCCTAACCGCTAGACGAATCGGCCGTCTTGTAAAAAGACCCAACGTTTTGGCTTATGTGCCGCTGCGTTGGCGAATCGTGGTGCAAAAGTAGGGCAATAAACCGATAATGCAATAGGCTATCGTAAAATTTTTCTCAAAAAACGGTTCCTGTGCGTTTTCGTCCTATTTTTGAACACGTTAGCCTGTTCATTTTTTTTAACCCCTATACATGAAACAATTCGTACTGCTGGCGGGCCTTGCGGTCGCGTCGCTGTCGGCTGCTGCACAAACAGCCTCCCCCACCTCAACGAGCCTGACATCGCCCGCCCAATTTCTTGGCTATTCGGTTGGCGACCGGTTTACTCCCCATCATCGTGTGCTGGCCTATGCCGAACTGGTTGCCCGGCAGGCACCTAACCGCGTTAAGCTGATTCCTTACGGCCAAACCCACGAAGGCCGACAACTGATGGTAGTAGCCGTGGCATCGGAAGCTAACATGGCCCGGCTGGAAGAAATCCGAACCAACAACCTCAAGCGTATCGGTATGATGGATGGTGCGCCCTCTGCCGCTACCCCAGCCATTGCCTGGCTGACCTACAACGTTCATGGCAACGAAGCAGTTAGCACCGAAACGTTTCTCGATGTATTATATCAGTTGCTCGACACCAAAAATGGCAGCGGCCAATCGGCTGTTTCGCAAAAAATTCTAAACAACACGGTCGTGATTCTCGACCCCGATGCCAATCCCGACGGGCACGACCGCTACGTGAACTGGTATAATCAGATGATGGGCCGGATGGCCGACCCTACGCCCGCAGCCCGCGAACACAACGAACCCTGGCCGGGCGGTCGCTACACCCACTATCTCTTCGACCCTAACCGCGACTGGGCCTGGCAAACGCAGGAAATCACGCAGCAACGCATGGCCCTCTACCAGCAATGGATGCCGCACCTGCACGGCGATTTCCACGAAATGGGCGTTGAAAGTCCCTATTATTTTGCGCCTTCGGCTAAGCCGTACCACGAAGACATTACGAAGTTTCAGCGTGATTTCCAGCAGACTATCGGCCAATATTGCAGTCGGTATTTCGACCGTAACGGCTGGCTCTACTACACCCGCGAACGCTTTGACCTGTTTTACCCCAGCTACGGCGACACCTACCCAACCTACAACGGAGCCATCGGCATGACCTACGAGCAGGGCGGCAGTGGCCGGGCCGGGCTGGCCGTCGAAAAAGCCGACGGCGACACCCTTACGCTCCGCCAACGCATCGATCACCACGTAGCAGCCAGTATAGCCACGCTCGAATCGGTGGCCGACCGTGCGCCCGATGTTGTAAAGGAGTTCGGCGCGTTTTTCGACAAAGCCCGCAACACGCCCGTTGGTGCTTACAAAAGCTATGTCATTAAATCGAATGGCGACGCCGGACGGTTGAAAGCCTTGCAACAACTGCTTGACCGGAACAAGATCAGCTACGGCTACGCGGGCAAGGCGCAGACGGTAACGGGCGGCTTCAACTACCTCACGCAGCAAACCGACAAGAGTGTTTCGGTAGCTGCCGAAGACTTGGTTATCAGCGCGTATCAGCCAAAATCAACACTGTTGAAAATTCTGTTCGAGCCGAAATCGACACTCGAAGATTCAGCAACGTATGACATCACGGCCTGGTCGCTGCCCTACGCGTTTGGGTTGCAGACATATGGCTTCACAACGCGCCTGAATCCGGCGAACAGCCAACCGCCAGTTGTAAGCACCAGCCAGTCGGTAACAGCAACCGGGCGGCCTTACGCGTACTTGGTGCGCTGGCAGTCGATGCCGGCAGTACAGACGCTGGCGGGGTTGCTGAAACAGAAAGTGAAAGTACGGGCGTCGGAGAAGACGTTTGAACTGGATGGCAAAACCTATCCGTCGGGTACGCTGATTATTCCCCGCGCTGGTAACGAACGCTTTGGCGACCGCTTCGACGCGCTCGTTCGGGCCGAGGCTACCCGCACTGGTGCTGAACTGACGCCGGTTTCGACAGGGTTCGTCACAAAAGGCTCTG
This sequence comes from Spirosoma montaniterrae, assembly GCF_001988955.1. Lineage (NCBI taxonomy): Bacteria > Pseudomonadati > Bacteroidota > Cytophagia > Cytophagales > Cytophagaceae > Spirosoma > Spirosoma montaniterrae. The sequence continues at coordinate 2,990,334 of NZ_CP014263.1, forward strand.
ACTTTGGTTCTGACTTCGTAACCAGCCTGAAAGCTCCGCGCGTGGGCGTTGTGATCGGCGACGGTGGCCTGCCTCCGGCGGCTGGCGAAGTCTGGCATTATTTCGATCAGGAACTCAACTACCCCATCTCGCTTTTTGATGGCAACGCACTCGGCAACGTGGAATGGAATAAATTGGACGTGTTGATTTTGCCGACAAATTACGCCTATAGCCGCATCCTGAACGACCGGGTGCTGACAGCCCTGAAAAGCTGGATTCAGGCGGGCGGCAAACTGATTGCGATGGAACGGGCGGCTGCCTTTCTGGCCGGTAAAGACGGATTCGACCTGAAAGAGAAGGAAGATAAAAACAAAGACAAAGATAAGAAACCAACCCCCGTCGATTCGCTCAAACTCTACGGCGACCGTGAACGCACGGCCATTTCCGATGAAACGCCGGGCAGCATCTACCGCGTCAATATCGACACCACACACCCGCTTGGCTTTGGCCTGACGGGGGGTTATTACACGCTGGTTCAGAATGCTTACAACTTCGATTTTCTGAAAGATGGCTGGAACGTAGGCTATCTGAAAGGCAACAATTATGTGGCTGGTTTTTCGGGCAAAAATGCCAAAGAGAAGCTTAAAAATACCCTGCTGATGGGCGTTCAGAGCTACGGGCGGGGCAGCGTGGTGTATTTAGCCGACAACCCGCTGTTTCGGGGATTCTGGTACAGCGGCAAACTGCTGTTCGGCAACGCCGTGTTTATGGTGAATTAACGACCCAGAAATACAGGTTTCTAAAACATGAGTCATCCCGAATTTTAGGGACACTCTGAAAAAAGAACCTCCTTTCTTAGCTTTGAGCATCACCACAACGCCAAAGCCAGAAAGGAGGTCTTTTTTATGGCAACGCCATGCACACAAAATAACAATACGACGCGCGTAAAGTCAACCGCGAATGACTTTCTACAAGCCCGAATACAGCACTATCTCCAACCCATTCAAGACCAGCTACTCCAGCAAATCGACAAGCGACTCGTAGCTACCTTTGCGACCTTGTTTAGCAGCATTCTGCTCTTTCGTAACACGAAGATGGGACTGCTACTGAGTGAGTTAGGAGGCTATATCGCTGGGCATGCCCACGCCCCGGCAGGTACCAAACGCCTAAGCAACCTCTTACGATGCGCCTATTGGGACGCTGCTGTTATCGAGGAGTTTTTCTGGGCCAAGACCCAACGACGCATTGCCCAACTGGCGACTATGGGCAAACGGCCTTTGCTGGTGTGGGATGATAGTCGCATCGAGAAGCCAGAAAGTTGGTTTGTCGAAGGACTTTGTTCAGTCGAAAGTAGCAAGGGGAAACGACTCACCAAGATCAAGAAAGGCTTCTACAAGCCCCCTTCAGCCCGCATCTGCGTGCCGGGCTTTCACTGGACGGGTGTATTACTGGCCGCGCTGGGCGAAACACCCAGTGTGTGCCAGATGAGTTGGTGGACGACGCGGGGCAAGCATAAAGAGGTGGGTACCAACATCATGTTCCGTCTGCTTAGGCAGTTACAGGCCCATCTGCCAGCTTCCGTGCTGCATGTGCTGGATCGGGGCTATGCCAGTAGCTGGACGATTGAGTGGATGAGCCACTTCAAACAGGACTTTCTGGTGCGCTGGAAAAAGAATCACCTACTGACTCACGGCGAAAAAGGCACCAAACAGACCCATCTGCTGGCCCGTAGTTGTGCGCCCCAGAGCCGTAAGCTCCTGCGCGACAAGGAACGTAAGATTACCAAACAGGTCAGTGTGGGTTGGCTGGCCGTTCGTCATGCGGAGCATGAGCTATTGCCTTTATGGTTGCTGGTGGTCCGGGATCGCAGGCATCAGCAACCGCCCATGTACCTGCTCACATCCGTACCCGTCCGGGATGTGCATCAGGCTTGGCTACTGGTACACAGTTACATGCACCGTTGGCAGATTGAACAGGCTTTTCGAGCGGGCAAGGCCGAGTTCGGCCTGGAGTCGCCCCGGCTGTGGTTCTGGGAGAACCGGCTAAAGCTGTTGGGCATAGTCAGTTTAGTGTATGACTTTCTGTTATCGCTGTTACGCCACTGGCCGGATTGGATACCCCTATTTTTGAAACGGTGGGTACCCCGAACAGGCAATCGGCACCGATGCTCGTCGGTGCCGATTTACAGACTGCGGTTAGCCATCTCAAACGCTTTAATGGTGGCCTTCGCCCTCACTCAAAATTCGGGATGACTCATGTTTTTACGTTTCGGCGGGGTAAATCAGAGAAGGCATTGTCTTCTTCTGCTAAGAATTTAACAAACTCAATTTGGTGAAACCTTTCCTGTTTCTGCTCAACGCCCTCTTTCTGTCGGTGCCACTGCTGGCTCAGAAGAAAAATGAAGCTTATCAACTGCATATCAGCCGGGCTACATCGCCCATCGTACTGGATGGGTCTGTCGATGAATTGGCCTGGCAGACGGCTGAGGTAGCCGGTAATTTTTCGATGGTACTGCCAATGGATACCAGCCGGGCCAATGTGCGTACCGACGTTCGTATGGCCTACGACGATAACAACCTGTATCTGAGCGCAGTCTGTTACCACGGCAACGTGCCGGGGCCGTACATTGTTGAATCGCTCCGGCGCGACTGGAATTTCGGGCGCAACGACAACTTCATCTTTTTCATGGACACCTTCGACGACCAGACCAACGGTTTCACGTTCGGCACCAATGCCGCCGGGGCGCAGTGGGATGGTCTGCTCTACGAAGGGAGTAGAGCCAACCTGAGTTGGGATAACAAATGGACATCGGTGGTGCGCAACTACGCCGACCGATATGTACTCGAACTGGCAATTCCATTCAAAACCATTCGGTACAAACAGGGCATAACGCGCTGGGGTATCAATTTCAGTAGGCAGGATTTGAAAACTACCGAAAAATCGGCCTGGGCACCCGTACCGCGTCAGTTTCCAACGGCCTCTCTGGCCTACACGGGCGTGCTGGTATGGGACGCCCCACCGCCATCGCCCGGCCCGAATATCTCGCTGATTCCATACCTGCTGACGGGCCTGACGCGCGATTATCAGAACAGCGTTCCTACCAAAGGCCGGTTTGATGCGGGTTTAGACGCTAAAATTGCCGTTACGTCGTCGCTCAATTTAGACCTGACCGTTAATCCTGATTTTTCGCAGGTCGACGTTGATCAGCAGGTGACGAACCTCGACCGTTTTGAGCTGTTTTTCCCCGAACGGCGGCAGTTTTTTCTGGAAAATGGCGATCAGTTTACCAACTTCGGTTATACTAACATTCGCCCATTTTTCAGCCGCCGGATTGGGCTGGGCGGGGTTCCGATCCGGTTTGGGGCGCGGCTAAGCGGCAAACTCAACAAAGACTGGCGGTTAGGTGTGATGGACATGCAAACGGGCCGCGTAGATGAACAGGGTTTGCCTGCTCAGAACTTCGCGGTGCTGGCACTGCAACGGCGCGTATTTGCCCGCTCGAACGTGGGCGTATTGTTCGTGAACAAACAATCGCTGAATTACAGGCCTGAGGCCAACAAACCAACCTATTCGCAATACAACCGAAATCTCGGCTTCGAGTATAATCTGGCTTCATCGAATAACTTATGGTCGGGTAAAGCCCTGTATTTGAAGTCGTTTCAGCCGTTTATATCCGGCGAAGACGCTGTAGTGGCCGGTAATCTGCAATACAATAGCCGCCGGTGGGTGCTGGGTGGGCAACTCGAACGGGTCGGAAAAAACTACACCGCCGAAGCAGGTTATGTACCACGCCGGGGCTACACGAAGGCACTGGCAACGGCGGGTTATACGTTCTTCCCGACGGGCGGTTCGGTACTGAGCCACGGCCCACTGGTTCAGAGTGTCCGGTTTTTCGACCCTGCCGGGCGGCAAAGTGATGCCGAGACGTTTCTGGCGTATCTGGTCACGTTTCGCAGCCGGGCCACGTTTCAGAGTTGGATAGCTACCGACTACATTCGGCTGCTGGCCCCGTTCGACCCGACAAACACGGGCCGGGATAGACTCGAAACCGGTACAGAACACCGCTGGCGAGCCTGGGGGACCGAATTTCTGTCGAAACCGCAAAGCTTATTCACCTACGGTTTTTCGTCGCGCTACGGCGGTTACTATGCCGATGGCACCCGGCTGTTTCTGACCGGTACGCTTGGCTACCGATTTCAGCCCTACGTCAGTTTAGCCGCCAACATCAGCTACACCGACATTCGGCTGGGGCAGCCCTGGGGGCGTACCCGGTTCTGGCTGGTTGGCCCCCGCTTCGACCTGACCATGACCAACACGCTGTATCTGACCACGTTTGTGCAGTACAACGAGCAGCAAAAGAACATGAACGTGAATGCCCGCGTACAGTGGCGTTACAAACCTGCTTCCGACTTTTTTCTGGTTTTCACCGACAACTACCTGCCGAACTCAGCCCAGATTGGGCAGGACGTACCAGGGTTATTTTCGGTCAGAAACCGGGCGTTGGTCTTAAAGTGGACGTATTGGTGGAACGTTTGATAATCAGAACGTTGAACAAACGGTTTCGCGTGTAGTTAAATGACCATTCGCCGGGTGCGGTTGCCCACGGCACTACACGTTTTTTGCTCAACAATTATGAAAGCTCTATTGCGTTTTTTACCGACGGCCATTGTCGCCCTATTTCTGACACTGTTTCTGACCAGTTGCGAACTCATCGGCGATATTTTCGCAGCCGGTGCTTACACGGGGATCATCGGCGTTATTATCGTTATCGCGGTTGTTATCTGGCTGGTTTCAAAATTATTCGGCGGAGGACGTCGGGGCATATAATACGACATTGAATCAGGTATGGCGTGTTGCTGACGCACGTGGAGACGCAAAGGGTTGCGTCTCTACAATTGGCCATCCAGTGTAGAGACGCAACCCTTTGCGTCTCCCTCGCGTCAGCAACACGCCAATGCAACGTCAAATCGGTGTAAAGTCATCCAGAGGCATAGATACAAATAAATCAGGCTACTAACTCCAGCAGGCCATCGCGTTGGAGAACGGTTTTCTGTTTTTCGCTCAACTCGTCGGAAGCTTTCATGAGTGGGAGCCGCACTTCGCCCGAAATCAGGCCCATCAGTTCCATTATATTCTTGACACCCACAGGATTACCTTCTTCATAGAGCAGCGGGTCGATACGCAGAAAGTGACCGAGTTGTCTCTGAGCAAAGGCAAAGTCGCCTTGCAAAGCCGCGTCGATCAAAGCTGAGAACTTAGCCGGGAAGGCGTTGGCAATTACCGACATCACGCCCACGCCCCCGATGCTGATGATGGGCACAGCCTGCACGTCGTCGCCCGAAATCAGCAGAAAATCATCGGGTTTGTCGCGAGCGATTTCCATGCATTGCTCGATTACGCAGGAGGCTTCTTTCACCCCGATGATATTGGGGTGTTGAGCCAGCTCGCAGATTGTTTCGGCGGTCATGTTGATACCTGTCCGAAATGGAATGTTGTAAAGAATGACCGGCACCGGGCTTGCATCGGCCACTCGCGTAAAATGCTCAATAACACCGCGCTTACCGGGTTTATTGTAGTACGGGCAAACCGACAGAATAGCATCGACGCCGTTAAAATCGATGGCTTTCATACCCGAAACCACGTCTGCCGTAACGTTACCCCCAACCCCATATACGATGGGCAGGTTTTTCGGATTATTTTCTTTCAGGTATTGCAGCAGTTCCGCTTTCTCGGCCTTCGTCACGGTCGGCGATTCGCCCGTGGTGCCTTGCAGGACAATATACCGAACGCCCCCTTCGGAGACGTGCCGGATCACGCGGCCAAAGCCGTCGAAATCAATGGAGTGGTCGGCGTTGAACGGGGTTACGATGGCAACGCCCACACCGTGAAACTGAGAATACATGATGCCGCAAAAGTGATGTTATGACAAAGTTACGGGAAATGCCCCGTAAAGTGCGTTACGCCGTTACAGGTTCCTGCGAGAAATCGCGGGGCGTAAATCCTTTAGGCCGCAATAGGTCAAATACCTCATCGTGAATGGGGGCCGTGTAAAGCCCCGCCCGCGTGGCCTGTTGACGGACTTCTTCTGCCCCATCAACAAACGCGAGTATGCCATAAATCTTTTTGTGTCGATGCTCAGGAAAAAAGCGAACAAAGCGGTCGAGCATCTGGAGAATCTGTTCGATATCCCGTTCTTTCAGATGGCTTTTCACCTCGACCAACACCGCCGTATTCACGTCACCGTTTGCCAGGCCCAGCACGTCAATTTCCATTGTGTCGCCCCCGCGCTGCGTTTTGTAGCGCATGGCTACGTCGGTCATGCCAAACTTTCGGCGCAATACCCGCTCCATCGACGGAAACGCCATGCCCTCTGTGAATGAGCCGAATTTATTACCAATGTCGCCCACTATTTTAGCTACGCGATTTATTTCTTTATCCGTTTCACGCTTCGCTTGCTGGCGTTCACGGTGCTCTTGTTCACGTTGCTGTTCACGGTCGGCAATCATTTCGCGTTGTTTCTCGGTAATCTCGCGTTGTTTTTCGGTGATCTCCCGGAGGATGGCTCGAATTTCGTCTAAGCTGGTGTTAGCTTCCATAGTTGGGTGGGCGTATGTATTCGCACAAAACTAACAAATTTGTTAATAGAATCCGTTCGTTAACCCAGCATGGCCGTAAACTCGTCTTCGCTAATCATCGGTACATTTAACTGCTGCGCTTTGTTCACTTTCGATGGTCCGGCCCCTTCGCCTACAATCAGGTAATTGAGCTTTTTCGAGACGCCACTAAGCAGTTTGCCACCGTGGGCCGCAATCTGTTCTTCGATCTGTTCGCGGCTGTAGTTCTGAAACGTGCCCGTATACAGAAACGTTTTGCCCGCCAGCGCATCACTCACGGCCTCAACCACCCTGCGCTCTCCGGCCATCTGCAAACCAGCCGCCCGTAATCGCTCCACATAGGCCCGATTCTCGTCCTGCCCAAACCACTCGAACAGGCTTTGGGCAATGCGCGGGCCAACGTCGGGAACGCCCGCCAGCGTTTCGAGCGATGCGTTTGTGAGATCGTCGATGTTGCCGAAATAATCTACGATGCGTTCGGCGGTGGTATTACCTACGTAGCGAATGCCCAGCGCGAACACCACACTGGCGAACGGCTGCTGTTTCGAGCGTTCGATAGCCGACAGAATATTATCGACCGTTTTTTGCCCAAATTTCACCGTGCGGGCCTTCCCCGGCTCTTCCGAACCGTCTTCCCGTACAATCAGAGTAGCCGGATACGTTTTCTCCAGACCAAGCAGATTATCGTTTGTCAGACTGTAGAGGTCAGCGGGGGTTTGCACTAAGCCGCGTTCGATGAGCAATTCAATTTTACCTTCGCCTAAGCTTTCGATGTTCATGGCCCGGCGTTGAATAAAGTGCTCGAAACGGGCCTGCCGTTGCGGAGGGCATCCTTTTTCGTTGGTGCAGTAAAAATGCGCTTCCGCTTCGCGCCGAATCAGCGGAGTGCCACAGGCCGGGCATTCTGTGGGGTAAATAATAGGTCGCTCCTGCCCGGTTCGTTTCGCCAGGTCAACGCCGGTTACTTTTGGGATAATTTCGCCCCCTTTCTCCACGAATACCGTATCGCCCAGCATTACGCCAAGGCGAGCAATTTCGTTGGCATTGTGCAGCGACGCCCGTTTCACCACCGTACCGGCCAGCAACACGGGCGTCAGCCGGGCTACGGGCGTAACGGCACCTGTCCGGCCAACCTGATACGTGATGTCGTTGAGCGTAGTGCTGGCCGCTAAAGCTTTGTATTTGAAGGCGATAGCCCAGCGCGGACTTTTGGCTGTATAACCCAGCTCTCGCTGCTGATCGTAACGGTTTACTTTCAGTACGATACCGTCGGTGCCTAATGGCAGGTCGAAGCGTTTGGTTTCCCACTCGCTGATATAAATCATTACGTCTTTGATATCAGCACATTTCCGCCAGGTTTGAGACACGTTGAAACCCCACTGTTTCAACGCAATCAGGCTTTCTTCATGGGTTTTGAAGACGTCTTCTTCCGATAGAAACGAGTACAGATAGCAGTCGAGCCGACGCCTGGCGACAGCCGCCGAATCTTGTTGTTTAAACGTACCCGATGCAGCATTTCGCGGGTTCGCCAATAGCGGTTCGCCAATGTCTTCGCGCTCTTTATTGATCCGCTCAAACTCGGCCAGTGGTAAAAAACCCTCACCCCGAACCTCAAAAAGCGCGGGTATCTTATCGCTCTGAATGCGCAGCGGTAACGTGCGGATGGTGCGGATGTTAGGCGTTATGTCGTCGCCCCGCACACCGTCGCCCCGCGTGGCTCCCTGCACGAGCACACCGTTTTCGTAGGTCATGCTGAGGGCTACACCGTCGAATTTGAGCTCGCAGATGTATTCATAATCAGCCCCATCAAGCCCTTTCCTAACCCGATTATCGAACTCTACGAGGTCTTCTTCGGAGTAGGTATTGCCCAACGACAGCATTGGGAAACGATGGTAGACCGTCGGAAACTCTTTGCTGATGGTGCCACCCACGCGGGCCGTAGGCGAGTCGGGTAGCCGGAATTCGGGGTACTGACGTTCCAGATCGGTTAGCTCGGTCAGCAGTTTATCGAACGTAAAATCATCGACTTCCGAAATACTGTTCTGGTAATACTGATAATTGTAGTGGTTTAACTGACGGGTCAGTTCGGCGATTCGTTGCTGGGGGGTCATTTTTTCAGTTGGCAGTACAACCTTAGCAACCACTACGAGTAGCCAGTGGGTTTATTACCGATTGACGATTCAAATTACAACCGGCAATATTGGTTTTGTTTCTTCATTCGGCCAAAAAAAAGTACTTTTACGAGTTAAATTATTTACGCATGACCCCGCCAATTATAGCTCCGTCGATTTTGGCCGCTGATTTCGCCAATTTGCAACGCGACGTGGAAATGGTGAACCGCAGCGAGGCCGACTGGTTTCATGTCGATGTGATGGATGGCATGTTTGTCCCGAATATTTCATTCGGTTTTCCGGTGCTGGAAGCCATCCGGCGGCATACGACGAAGCCACTCGACGTTCATCTGATGATTGTGCAGCCGGAGCGATACATTGCCGAATTTGCGGAGAAAGGAGCCGACCATATCACGGTTCATTACGAAGCCTGTACGCACCTGCACCGGGTGCTGACCCAGATTCGGCAGGCCGGTTGCCAGGCGGGCGTGGCCCTGAACATGCAAACACCGGTAGACGTATTGGCCGATATTGCCGATGCCTTCGATCAGGTGCTGATTATGACCATCAACCCCGGTTTCGGCGGTCAGAAACTGCTGCCGCTGTCTGTTCCGAAAGTTCGTAAACTGCGGCAGTTATTGCAGGGGGCGGGCAGTTCGGCCCTGATTGGGGTAGATGGCGGCATGGATCTATCGAACACAGCCACACTACTCGATGCCGGTGCCGATTATGTGGTGGCCGGTACGTCGGTGTTTGGGTCCGACGACCCCATAGCGGCCATTCATCGCCTGAAAAGCAGTCGCCAGCCCACAATGGCCTGATAGCTTCACACCAACCAGTATGAGACGACAAAACCAATCTATGAAACATACGATTTTAGCTGTTGCTGTAGGTGTATTGCTCCTGACAGTCAGTGGCTGCAAGACGCGAACCTCCCAAACTGAAGCTTCGGCCTCTCCTGCCGACACAACATCTGCCACTCCCCCCCTGCCCCCGATTGGGCTAAAAACGCTACCATCTACGAGGTTAACGTGCGGCAGTTTTCGCCGGAGGGTTCGTTTAAAGCCGTTGAAAAACAGCTACCCCGTCTCAAAGAAATGGGCGTCGATATTATCTGGCTGATGCCAATTTATCCGATCAGCCAGAAAAACAAAAAAGGAACCCTTGGCAGCCCCTACGCCATCGCCAATTACAAAGCCGTTAATCCCGCTTACGGCACCCTCGCCGATTTCAAATCGCTCGTTAACCGTGCGCACGCGCTGGGGCTGCGCGTTGTGCTCGACTGGGTAGCGAACCACACCGGCTGGGACCACGTATGGGTACAGCAGCACCCCGATTGGTACACGCTCGTTGATGGTAAAATGACGACGCCCCTCGACCCCAAAACCGGCAAACCTACCGACTGGACCGACGTGGCTGACCTGAACTACGCCAACCCCAACATGCGCAAAGGCATGATCGACGCCATGCAATATTGGGTGAAAGAATGTGACGTCGATGGCTATCGGTGCGACGTGGCGGGGTTCGTGCCCAACGATTTCTGGGCGCAGCTTCGGCCTGAGTTAGACAAAATCAAGACCGTGTTCATGCTCTCGGAGTGGGAAGACGAGCCGGATCAGTTCAAGAGCTGTTTCAATATGAACTACGGCTGGGCCATGCACCACGTTATGAAAGATATTGCCAAAGGCAATGCGCCCATTTCAAAAATCGACTCGTTGCGGGCGGCCAACAAGAGCCGTTTTCCGAAGTGGTATTATCAGATGTTGTTTACGCAGAACCACGACGAAAATACCTGGAATGGAACGCTGGCCGAATCATTCGGTCCGGCGGCTGATGCGTTCATTGTATTGAGCAGTACGCTGGAAGGTATGCCATTGGTTTACAACGGTATGGAGTCGAACCTGAACAAACGGTTGGCCTTTTTCGAGAAGGATACCATTGCCTGGGGAACCTACCCACGAGCCAACTTTTTTGAAGCGTTACTGACACTTAAACACCGCAATCACGCCCTCTGGAACGGGCTGGATGGTGGGCCGGTGGTCAAAATTCCGACCGACCGCGACGATAAAGTATATGCCTTTCACCGGCAGCGCGATACGGATGCCGTAGCTGTACTCGTTAATTTAAGCAATCAGCCGCAGACAGTTCGGTTAGACGGCGACGGTTACGAAGGTAAATATACCGACGTGTTCAGCCACCAACCCGCCGAACTGAAACCCAATATGATTGTTACACTCCGCCCATGGGAGTATAGGGTATTGACAAATTAATAAGCAATATTGAATGCTGAATTTTGAATGTTGAATGTTGATTTGTAACTATGATATAGTGAAATTCCCTCGCTACACCCCACAAGCCAACAGTCGATAGTCGAAACTCAACATTCATTATTATCAAGTATGCGTACAGGGCTTTATCTAACCTTAATCGGGCTGTTCATTCTAACCACTGCCGGATCGGCCCAGTCGATCCAATGGGCGAGTCGGGTGGTGGGTGTGTCGTCGGAGAAAAAGGGGGAGTCTACTGGCGATCAATACAAGGCATCGCAGGCATTGGGCAGGCCCAGTAAGGTGCCGCAGATGGGCGAGTCACCCTGCGCGTGGGCACCGTTTTATCCCGATGGAACGCAGGACGAATGGATTCAGGTTAGTTTTGCCAAACCCATGCCCGCCCGGCAAATCGTCATTGCGGAGAACATAAATCCGGGTGCCATTGTGCGCGTTGTGGTTATTGACGAGAAAAAGCGGGAACATATTGTCTATCAGGGAACTGGTGCACAGCCCCGGCCCGACCCGCTACTACATATTTTCCCCCGCGATTCGGGTTACGTTTGCCACCAAATCAAGGTCTTTCTGAATGGAGCCACGCTGAGAGGCATCAATCAGATTGACGCTATTGGCATCTCAGAAGAAACTAAACCACTGACGGTCAGTATTAATGTATCGAAAGATACGCCTAAAGAAATCGTCAAGGAAAATTTAGGCAAGGCCGTTAACTCGCCGGGGCAGGAAGTGGCCCCCGTGATTTCGCCCGATGGCCGCACACTTTATTTCACCCGAAACTATAATAAAGCCAACATCGGTTCATCTGACCATCAGGACGTTTGGTATTCGTCGCTCGGTTCGGCTGCGGGCGGCAGTCCTGGCTGGAGTGAAGCCGTAAATATTGGCGCGCCTATCAACACGCCGGGCGATAATGCCATCAGTGGCATGGCCCCCGACGGGCGCACGGCTTACCTGATCAATGTCTACCGACCCGATGGTGGGCTGACGTTCGGTATCTCAAAGTCGATTCGGACCAAAGCGGGCTGGTCGCAACCGGTTGAATGCAAAATCGCTAACAATTATAATCTGCACGAGCAGAATCAGTTGGAGTTTTGCATCTCGCCCGATGGAACGGCTATCATTCTGGCCGTACAGCGAAAAGACACGCGCGGCAACCGTGATTTATACGTATCCCTTCAAAAACCAGACAAAACCTGGGCCGAACCCGTATCGCTGGGATCGGTGGTGAACTCCGCCGATTTTGAAAGCTCGCCGTTTTTAGCCGCCGATGGCCGCACACTCTATTTTACGTCGGGCGGACATCCGGGTTTTGGCAACGGCGATATTTTTGTGGCGCGTCGGCTCGATGACTCATGGGGCAACTGGAGCGAACCCGAAAACCTCGGCCCGGCCATTAATACGCCCGAATGGGACGGTTACTTCACCATTCCGGCTTCGGGCGATTACGCATACCTGAGTTCGCGGGCGGGGTCGATGGGCGAAGACGATATTTTCCGGCTCAAACTCTATCCCACCATCAAACCCGATCCGGTTGCCATTGTATCGGGGCAGGTGCTCGATGCACAAAGCAAAAAACCGGTTTCGTCGGAAGTCGTTTCAGGACTGTTCAACGATCACAAAGAAGTGGTCAAGGTCGACTACAGTCCCGAAACAGGTGAGTACAAAATGATTCTGCCCACGCAGAAAACCTATAACCTCACCGCCCAGAAAGAAGGCTATTTCCCCACCACCGAAACCCTCGACCTGAGCAAAGACAAACGTTTCCGCGACATCCGGCGCAATCTGTATCTGACCAAAATAGAGCCGGGCCAGAAAATAACGATGCGCGAAGTGCTGTTTCAACAAAGTCAGGCCGCTCTGCTAACCGGGGCCAACGTTGAGCTGGACCGGCTGGTTACCATGATGAATCAACACCCGGCGATGGAGTTACTCATCGAAGGTCATACCGACAATCAGGGCGACTGGGAGCCGAATATGAAGCTGTCGGAAGATCGCGTTCGGGTGGTGAAAGAGTACCTGACCGGCAAAGGCATTGCCGCCAATCGGATTCAGACCAAAGCCTGGGGGCCGAGCAAGCCCATTGCGAGTAACGAGACCGAAGAGAAGCGCAAACAGAACCGGCGGGTAGAATTCACCATTCTGAAAATGTAATGACCAGGATTTTGCCGTAGTTTTGCGGCAATGTTTACCATATCCAACCGCACTGCACTACTTGGCTTAGGTGCTCTTCTGGCCTTATCGCTGGCCCTGCGTCTTTATCGCTTAGATACCTATGCCATTTATTTCGATGAAAAATCGACGTTGCTTATTAGTCAGGGCGTTTGTCTGGAAGGTTTTAATCAGAAAGATGTTTTTGCCAAGCCGTACTTCACTCCGGCTGAGTTCTGGAAGCCGAAAACGGTTCACGATTTTATCGAAGCCAATATCCGGGGCGACATTGGCAACAGCCCCGCTTACTATGCCGTTCTGAAGGTTTGGTTAAACCTGTTTGGCCTGAGCGACGCGTCGCTGCGGATGCCATCGGTAATTTTCAGCGTGTTGATTGTGGCCCTGATCTTTGTTTTCGTCAGGCGGCATTTTCGTTTTCTGGGCGAGCAGCGGGTCAATACCTTAGCGTTAACCAGCGCGGCTATTGCTGCCGTGGAGCCGTTTTTCGTAGCCTACAGCCACATTGCCCGCAACTATTCGATGACGTTTTTCCTGACGTTGCTGGCAACGCACCTGTTTCTGCTTATCCTCGAGCGCATTACCGACTGTAGGCCCGTTGCGTGGTTATATGTTGCTTATGGCATCACATTCGTTGCTTCGGTTTTATCTCATTATCTGACGGTTACGGTATTTCTTTGCCACGGTTTGTACGCGCTGCTGTATCTGCGCAATGCCCGCGCCTGGGTAGCACTGGGCGCAACGGCTGTAATCGGGCTGGGGCTGGTATCGCTTTGGTTCATCTTCGGCGGAGGCAAATACACGTTCTTTACGCTGAACTATCAGGCTAATTTCTACCGAAACATCGCGCTGACCAATCCGTATAATTCGGGCTTCGGTACAATCCTGCCCGCTACGATTCCGAATATTGCGGTGCGGGCTGTACCAATTTTCACGGATTTGTTCATGCCCACCAATGGGCTGGCGGGGGTATTGGCCGGGCTGCGTAACTCCCTGCTGGCACTGGGGCTCGGCACCGTTGCAACCGTTATCATTCACCTATACCGGCCCGTAACAAAACCACCGGTTTGGGTCTACGGAGCCGTTACATTAGTGTTATTGACGGGCGTGCTGATCTATACGGTGCTTCCGCTGCGGCTGCTGGTTTTGTCTGTGTCCGTACCGTTTGTGTATCTGATTGGCTGGTATATCACTACGCATGTTGGGGGCAGGCAGCAACGGCCCGTTGTGTTGTTGCTCTTGCTGGCTTTCGTTCCGACGCTGTTTCTGCTGTTCATGGCGTGGCGGTCGGGGCATACGTTCGGTATTACGCAGCGGTATTCCGGCTTCTCGTTTCCATACGTCTGTATGTTGGTGGCAATGGGTCTGCATCAGCTTACGCAACTTCGGTGGTGGTTTGCGGCCCCTATTACGGCGGTGCTGTTGATACAGGCCGTTCATCTACTAACGCTGCTGGGCGACATCTACGCCGACCGTGCGCCCAAATACACCTACTTTGCCGAACCGCGCATCGCCAACCCGTACTGGTCCTCGGCTCAACAGATTAAAAAATTGTATGCCCCCGGCGATACGGTGCTGTATCCGAACAAGACACGGATTATTCATTCCGAAAAAATGGATCGGACCTACTCGCCGGTTTCGCTGCTCGATGCGCAATTAGTGAACGTGTACCTGCCTAAAGACGCGCAGTACGTGCAGCACATCGACGCCAACGAACGCGACCGCATCATCTTAAAAAAGGGGGATACGGGCCAGAAAATTGTTATTTTTGACTTCAAAGGCCGGACGTACCGCTACGGCGAGTAAGTACGAACCGATCAACCGACTATGACTTTGACAACCGAAGCAATTGATATAAAAGCTCTCTGCGGGCAGTTGCGGCTCAACATTCTGGGGCTGTACAATCAGGCACACGCGGGCCACATTGGCTGCTCGCTGAGTTGCATCGACCTGATGGTTGGTACACTCGTGCTGCGTAAACGGCCACAGGATACGTTTCTGCTCTCGAAAGGCCACGCGGCTGCGTCGCTCTATGCCTGCCTGAACCACCTCGGCGAAATTTCGGACGAGGTACTGGCAACGTACTACCAGAACGGCACTACCCTACCCGCCCACCCCGCCCCTAATCAGCACGCGGGCATTCCGTTTGCAACCGGTTCGCTCGGGCACGGGCTGCCCATTGGTACGGGCGTGGCACAGGCCAGCAAATTACTTGGCGACGACGCGCGTGCATTCGTACTCATGTCTGACGGCGAAACCAACGAAGGCACTACCTGGGAAGCGGCCCATTTTGCCGTACAGCACGGGCTGGATAATCTGATTGTACTGATCGACAAAAATGGATTACAGGGCTTCGGCAACACCACCGACGTGCTGGGCGACACCGCCGATGCCCGTACCTGGACTGCGATGGGCTTCGAAACCGTGGAGATTAACGGCCACGACGTAGAGCAGATTACAGCTACTATCGACGCGCTGACGATGGCACAAAACGGTAAACCTAAGGCAGTTATCGCTCACACGGTAAAGGGCAAAGGCGTGTCGTACATGGAGAACCGGCTCGAATGGCATTACCTGCCCATGACGCCCGCTCAATACGAACAGGCCACCGCCGACGTGAAAGCGCGGTATTTTTCGTAGGTTTGCCCCCTGAATGAACCAGAACACCCCCGTTTTGCTATCCGCTAACATTGCCCGGCTCAACGGCCCCATCGTCGTTTTTGGGGCCAGCGGCTTCATCGGTGCCAACCTGTTTGAGCAGCTTTTCCGCATTCGTCAGGACGTTTACGCCCTCACACACGACGCCACCAAAGCATGGCGGCTTAAGCTTTTGGATGTACCTGCCGAGAACATCGTTCACTGCGATATTCTGTCCGATGCATCGGTGAAAGACGTTTTTGGGAAGATAAAGCCCAAAACCATCTTCAACTTAGCCGCTTACGGTGCCTACAGCAAGCAGAAAAACGTTGGCCTTACCTACGAAACCAACGTACTCGGCACGGTCAATATTCTCGAAAACTGCACGCCCGACATGGTCTATATCCACGCAGGCAGCAGTTCGGAGTACGGTTTCAACTGTACGGCTCCAAAAGAAACCGACCGGGTTGAGCCCAACAGCCACTACGCTGTATCGAAAGTATCGGCAGCTTTCACGCTCGAATTCTACGCCCGTGTGCATGGACTGAAAACGCTCAACCTGCGGCTTTATTCCATCTATGGCGGCTGGGAAGAACCCGACCGGCTCATTCCGCGTCTGGTTGAAGAAGCGCGTAGTGGCAAGTGGCCCCCGTTAGTATCGCCCGACATCAGCCGCGATTTTGTGTACGTCGATGATTGTATCGGCGCGTTTGTGCTGGCCGCACTGCGCGTAAACAAGGAAATCAGCGGACGCTCGTACAACATTGCAACCGGCCAGAAAACCACCATGCGTGAGTTGGTCGAGGTGGCCCGGCAAACGTTCTCGGTTCAGCCCGAGCCGGTTTGGGGCAGCATGGGCAACCGCGCCTGGGACTTGGCCGAGTGGTATGGCGACCCCACAGCCGCCGAAGCCGACCTCGGCTGGAAAGCCACCACAAGTTTAAGCGACGGCCTGCGCCAAACCGCCGACTGGCAGCTAAACCATAACTACACTGAGCGGGTATTGCCGGCTTTTCAGACGCCTACGCTCAACCCGGTAATCTCGCCCATTATTGCGTGTTACAAAGACGCTCAGGCCATTCCGTACATGTATGAACGGCTCGTAAAAACGTTCAACGAGATGAAAGTGCGGTACGAGATTATCTTCGTGAACGACAACTCGCCCGACAATACGGATGAGGTGCTGGAAGAAATCTGCGCCAAAGACCCGAACGTTATGGCTATAAAGCACTCGCGGAATTTTGGATCGCAGTCGGCGTTTTTGAGCGGGATGGAAATCGCCACTGGCGATGCCGTAGTGCTGATGGACGGCGATTTGCAGGACCCACCCGAAATTATTCCGAAGTTTTATGAGAAGTGGCAACAGGGCTTCGATGTAGCTTACGGCGTTCGGGTGCAGCGCGAAATGGCCCCGCACGTTCATTTTTTCTACAAGCAGTTTTACCGCCTGTTCCGGCGCACGGCCTACATTAACATCCCGGTCGATGCGGGCGACTTTTCGATGATCGACCGGAAGGTCGTGCGCGAATTGGTCAACCTGCCCGAAACCGAGCAGTTTCTGCGCGGGCTGCGGGCGTGGGTTGGTTTCAAACAAACCGGCGTCGATTATGTGCGGCCCGAACGGATGTTTGGCGTATCGACCAACAACTGGACCAAGAACATCTGGTGGGCGAAGAAGGCGATTTTCTCGTTCAGCTTTGCCCCGCTGGAGTTAATGACCTACGCCGGTTTCGTGCTGACGGGACTGTCGTTTCTGGGAATTTTGTGGCAAATTGTGGCCCGTTTGCTCAATTTTGACCCAAACACGCCTTACGGCATTTCGACCGTTCTGGTATTGATTATGTTCTTCGGCGGAATTAACCTGTTAGGCATCTCGTTTTTAGGAGAGTACATCAGCAAAATTTTTGAGGAGACAAAAAAACGTCCGAAATTCATTCGGACAATGGTTCGTAAAGGGCAGCGCGTGTACCGCACAGCGGCTGAAATCAGTACGCTGGTTGAGCAACGACGGAGTAAGTAGTTCATCTAATAAACTATGCGAAACGAATTTTCTGCCGCTATCGAACGCATCGGGCGCGACGACGATAAAGTAGTTTTTATTACCGGCGATCTCGGCTACAATGCCCTTGAGAACGTACAGGCCGCACTGGGGCCGCGATTTATCAACGCGGGCGTGGCCGAGCAAAACATGGTTGGTGTGGCCGCTGGCATGGCCTATAAAGGATTCAAGGTGTTTTGCTACAGCATTGCGCCTTTTGCCGTGTACCGCTGTCTGGAGCAGTTTCGCAACGATGTTTGTCTGCATAAAATGCCGGTATTTCTGGTAGGTAACGGCGGTGGCTACGGCTACGGTATCATGGGCAGCACCCATCACGCTATCGAAGATTTAGCCTGCCTGAGCAGTCTGCAAAACGTGAATACCTATGTGCCGGCCTTTGCCGATGAAGTGGCTCCAATGCTCCAGCAGATTGTGAGCGAAGGTGGCCCCGCTTATCTGCGGCTCGGCGTTGGCCCCAAAACACCCGACGGAGCCGAAACCATTGGCACGTTTAAACACATTGTCCGGGCCGAACAGCCTATTGGAACAGTAGTATCCCTCGGCCCCGTAACAGCCAACGTGATGACCGCCTTGCAGGACGAACTACTCGTCGGGCAGTTCGATGTATACACCGCTACGAACTTACCCCTCGACCTGCCCGCCGACCTGGCGCATCGCTGGGCTAAAAAGCCGTTGCTGGTAGTTGAAGAACACGTATCTATTGGTGGGTTAGCCCAGCAACTGTCAGTGAAACTGCTGGCCGACGGTGCCGCACCAAGCCACTTCGTCAGCTTGTCGGCACAGGGATACCCTAACGGATTGTATGGCGACCAAAAGTACCATCAGCAACTGTCGGGCCTCGACCCGGCTAACATTGCGCGACATTTAGCGTCGTTTACAAACTAATTTTGCGCTTGATAACGTCTACTCATACCGCCCAAAGCCGCCCGGCATTGGCACCAACCCGTCGTTTCGGCTGGCTTCCGGCGGGGCTGCTGGTGCTGCTGCCCGTGCTGGTATTTTTCGGCGTATGGCAGTATTATGCCGTGAACGTACCCAAGTGGGATGACCATGCGTTGCGCGGCTTTTTGCACAATCTTTCCCTCGAAAGCACCTTCTCAGGCAAAATTTATCAATTCTTCCAACAACATAACGAACACCGGATTGTGTTTGACCGGGTCGTTACATACCTCGACTACCGGGTATTCGGCACACTTAGCTACACGCACCTGATGCTGGTTGGCAACCTGAGTTTGGTGGGTTTGCTGATACTATTCGGGCAGATGCTGCGTCGGTCGGGTTCGGCTTTGTGGGATCAATCACTATGGTATGCGGCTCCGGTGGCGTTTTTGCTGTTCAATCTGTCGCATTGGGAAAACATGTTCTGGGGCATGGCTGCGTTGCAAAACTTCACGGTTGTGTTGTGGGTTTTATGGTCGTTGTATTTGCTGGCCTACACGAATCGGCTTTATGCCGCCATACTGCTGGCGACGCTGGCAACGCTAACGAGTGGTAACGGGTTGACAGTCTGGCCCATTGGTCTTGTTTTATTGCTTCATCAGCACTTTTTCCCGAAAACCAGCCCACGCCCTGTTCCCCGAAAATCACTCTGGCTCTGGCTATTAGGTGGCGTTGTGGTTATGGGATTGTATTTTGTCGGCTACCAAAAACCCGACGGCAATCCGCCCGCTCGTGGCCCTGTCACCGACTTTCTGAAAGGATTTCTGGCCTTTACGGGTTCGGTGGCTGAAGCCATTCCGTTTCGGTCCGCTTTTCAGAACAGCCTGCTTCTGGGCGCGGTTATGACGCTTCTGACCGTAGGGCTGCTCGTCCTGATTGCGCTGAAACAACTCCGGCGCGAACGGCTCACGGCGGCAGATTATTTCTTTGCAGGCAGTTCGGCGTTTCTGCTTGGCACGGCAATTGTCGTGGCTTGGTCGCGGGTGGGTTTTGGGCTGGATTTGCTGATTACCAGCCGCTACAAATTGTATTCCTGCACGCTGCTGGCATTGCTCTACGCCTACGTATGCCTCAACGTTAACCGCTCTGTTCGACCGTTTGTTGGCCTGGCGGGTTTGCTGGGTGGTGCTGCGCTGGCATGGCTGTCGTATCTGTCTTTTTTAGACGAAACCATTGGCCTGCGCCACTGGCTGCTCACGAATCAGCAGTTCAACTGGACATATACAACCAACCGCCCCGTTGCACGGGTTGACTCCGTTACGGCCCGCTATACCAAGCCCGCCCCGGCTTTTTATGACACCCTTTTGCCAACTATTTTTGGTCCGGCCTGGATTGGCCCGGCCCGGCCTGGACTGGCCTGGACTGGCCCGGCAGAAACCACAAAGTCGATAGTCACGATCACGAAAACGGCTACCGGCTTTCAGATCGACAACGAATCGGCGGAGCCGCTGAGTTTACGCGACAAAGCCACGTTCATCGTAGCGCGGTCAGCACAGCGAACCCATCTGTTTCCCGTTCGACAACAGCAGCACACGGCGTGGCAGGCACGATTCTGGCCGGGTTGGTTGTTTAAAAACGGCTTCCGCACCACTATTTTTGCTACCGACCTCGACGCCGGCACCTATCAGCTTCTCTTGCTGACCGTATCGGGCGAACCCGGCAAAACGGTACTGGTCGACACCCGACAAACTATTACGCTGGCAAAAAAAGCTGATCCGACGTTTAAACAAAACTGGTAAGTTATGCAATCGAGTGTTCCTCTCACGGCCCCGGCCCGCCCGGCTCTAAATCATCTACTCCAGTTGGATGGGATTCGGTTTGTGGCCGTTGGCTTAGTGCTATTCGACCACTGGATGGCCGAGCGGGGTCTCGAATTGCCGCTGGGTGCGCTGGGCGTTACTATTTTCTTCGTCCTCAGTGGCTTCCTGATAACGCGCATTCTGCTGTCGAGCAAAGACAAACTCAGTCATCAACCCAACGGCGGCTTGGGCAAATACCTGAAAACGTTCTACATCCGCCGAACGCTGCGCATTTTTCCGATCTATTACATCACTCTGTTTGTACTGTATGTGGTCAACGAGCCGCCCGTGCGCCGAACCATTGGCTGGCTGGCACTGTACGCTACCAACATTTACATGGCCTACTACACCACCTGGATGGGTACAGTCGATCATTTGTGGTCGCTGGCGGTGGAGGAGCAGGTATATTTATTTTTCCCGCTGCTGCTGTTTTTCGTGCCGCGCCGGTGGGTGCCGCTCACGGCCCTGCTTATGATTTTGGGCGCAGTTGCCATGCGATACGTGCTCTATCGCGCCCGAATGCCGTGGTTTATTGGCTACGTGACTATGCCCGCCTGTTTAGATTCGTTCGGGCTGGGGGCTATTATGGCCTACTGGTGGCTGTATCAGCGCGAACGTTTCGGGCGGGTGTTTCGACATTCGGTCTGGATTTGGGTTTTCATTGCGTTGTTTGCGCTGGTAATTTATTTAACAAAAATTTTACCGGCCATCCCCGACAGCACTGGTCTGCCCGGCCACCACAATATCATGTCTGACGTGTGGGAACGATTGGTGGCTTCACTGATTGGCTTCTTTCTAATTGGCCGGGCCGTTGTTGGCTTCACGAATCCTGCGATGAAATGGCTACTCGAAAACCCAGTCAGTCAGTATATGGGCCGTATCAGTTATGGCTTATACCTGTTTCATAACTTTGTTTTCAACGTATATCATACACCGCCAACGCATATTACGCTACGCATCTGGCGACGCGCTTCTGATTTGTTACCGTTCCTGAACAGCAGCTATTTTTTCCAGTTTTCGTATTTTCTGACTCTGACCATTCTGTTGGCAACAGTATCGTGGTATTTGATTGAAAAACCGATTAACAACCTGAAAGATCGGTACGCTTATTGAGCAAGTAGGGTATTTCCGTTCGATAATCTACATACAGTTTCGGCAGTGAGGCCATAACAATTTCCTATATTTGCGGAGTTTATAGCATGTATAGTGAATGCTGTTCATTATACGCTGTTCAGTATTCATTCATTTAATGACCCCTGCATGAGTCTCCTGCTGTCAATTGTAATGCCGGCTTACAACGAAGAAGAAGTAATTGAAGTAGTTGTCAGGCAGTGGACCGATTTGCTGACCCGCCAGTTTCCGACCGAGAATACGCGCCTGATCGTAGTGAACGACGGTTCGCGCGATAATACCGGGGCCATTCTGGATCAAATCAAAGAAAAATACCCCAAACTGATTGTGGTGCATCAGCCCAACGGTGGGCATGGTAACGCCGTGGTCAATGGCTATCGGCAGGCCGTTGCGCTCGATTCGGAATACGTGTTCCAGACCGACAGCGACGATCAGTTTGTTACCGACGATTTTGGTAAACTCTGGGCCAAACGCAACGAATCGCCGTTTATACTGGGCTACCGCGAAGAACGCTACGATGCACCCGCCCGGCTGGTGATTACCAAAATTCTGCGGCTCAGTATTGCTTTCATCTACGGCACCTACATCAAAGACAGCAACATTCCATTCCGGCTAATTCGTGGCACGTTCCTGCGCCGGTTGCTGGAGCAGTTGCCCAATCCAACGCCATTCGCGCCGAATATTTTCTTGGCTGTAATGGCAAAAAAAGCTGGGAACGAAACATTCGATATTCCAATAACCCACAAAGAGCGTCAAACCGGCACCGTTTCGATTCTGAAATGGAAACTGCTGAAGGTTTGCATGCAAAGCTTTAAAGAATTGGCGCAGTTCCGCTTTGACCTGGGTGGCAAAGTAAAAGCACTCAAAAGACCGGAGCCTGTAGCGGCCTGAAAAAGAGTTGTACGGTTATAAGGTTGTAGCGTTGTATAGTTGGCTCCGTCTGTGTTGCGTCTGTCAGCCGTTTTACAACTTTATAACCCGACAACCATACGACTTGAATTTTCGCTCAACATGAATTATAAATACGTTATTATCGGATCAGGGCCTACGGGTCTGGGAGCGGCTTACCGCCTGAAGGAGTTAGGCATTACTGACTTCATCGTTTTAGAAAAAGAAAACCGAATCGGTGGCCTGTCGAAAAGTTTTGTCGATGACAAAGGGTTTACGTGGGACGTAGGCGGTCATGTGCAGTTTTCGCACTACAAATACTTCGATGACCTGATGGTCAGGGCGTTGGGAGAAGATGGCTGGCTCAGTCACCAGCGCGAGTCGTGGGTTTGGATCGAAGGGCGGTTTGTACCGTATCCGTTTCAGAACAACATTAAGTATCTCTCGCCCGAAACTATGTGGAAATGCCTCGAAGGCATCATTCACAACTACAAGTTTCCGACTAACCAGAAACCGGCCAACTTCCGCGAGTGGATTCTGGCCACGTTTGGGTCGGGGCTGGCCGAAACGTTCATGTTCCCGTACAACTTCAAAGTCTGGGCCTATCCGCCCGAAGACATGAACGCCGTATGGGTAGGCGAACGAGTAGCAATCACTGACCTTCAGCGGGTTACGAAGAATATTATCTTCAATCAGGACGATTTCTCGTGGGGGCCAAACAGCACGTTTAAGTTCCCGAAACAGGGCGGCACGGGTAGCATCTGGGACGCCGTTGGCCGATTGGTTGGTCACGAATACATCAAACTCAACGCCAATGTTGAGCGGGTTATCGGACCGGAGAAAAAGATTATTCTGAGCAGCGGGGAAGAAATTCAGTACGAACACCTGATGAGTACGGTTCCGCTCGACATTTTCACCCGCAAGATAGAAGGGCTTGATTCGCAGGTGGTTGAATTGGCACAGGGGCTAAAACACTCATCAACCAACGTGGTTGGCATTGGGCTGAAGGGCAAACCGAAAGAGAGCCTGAAAACCATGTGCTGGATGTACTTCCCGGAGTATAACAGCCCCTACTACCGCGTCACGGTTTTCTCGAATTACAGCCCCAACAACGTACCCGACATCAATCAGCACTGGTCGCTGATGACCGAAACGAGTGAGTCGTCGGCCAAACCGGTAAACCGCGAAACGCTGATTCAGGACACAATTCGCGCCCTGAAAGAAGATCAGTTGATTGAATCGGAAGAAGACGTAATTTCGACCTGGCATATGGCGTTCGATTACGGTTATCCAACGCCCTCGGTTGAACGCGACGGGATTCTGAAAGCTGTATTGCCCAAACTTGAACCGTTCGGTATTTACTCACGGGGCCGGTTTGGAGCCTGGAAATATGAAGTTAGCAATCAGGATCACTCGCTGATGCAGGGCGTTGAATGGGCCAACCGCGTTGCCGCTAACATTCCTGAACTAACCCTCCCCTTCCCCGAAACCGCAAATGCGATGTGGGGAAAATGAAAAATAGTTGTAAAGTTGTAGGGTTGTAAAGTTGTACAGTTATTGGCCCAGCCAGCTAACGGAGCAACTTTACAACCCTATAACTTTACAACCCTATAACTACAAAATGAACCGACGTCTCTGGCTTTGGGTGATTGGCCTGGTCTTACTGGTGGGCGGATGGCTCGGCTACCAGTGGTTGCGCCCGGCATCTGACGAAGCCAGAGCGTTGGTGCCGCCGGGTGCCTTACTCATTCTGACCAGCGACCATTTGCAGGATACGGTTTCGGCGCAGGCGTTCCGATCAGCCATTTCGCTCCGGCAACTTCCGGTTTTCAACGAAGCCCGACAACGGCTCGACCGATTTCTGTATACTACTGCCGACACATCCACCGTTTTGAGCTTCATTAAAGGCAAAAACGTACAGTATTCCCTGCATAACCTATCAAAAAACACGCTCGATTTTATCTTCTACATTCCCTTCGCCGAGCGCGACCGGGCTTTTCTTAATCGCCTGACAAACCCCGACCCACGCCAGTATCGGGTGCTGAACCACACATTTTCAGGCGAAAAAATATTTGATCTGGTTGCACGGGGAAATGAACCGGTTGGGTCGTTTATTCTGACCAATAACTATCTGATTGGCAGCGTTTCAGGAATTTTAGTAGAGAACGTAGCGCGGCACATGCACCAAACGCTACTTCTAAATCGTGAACGGCTCGGAGCTTCATTTGTGCGCAACGACGACGAGTTGGCAGGTGTATCGGTCCGCCCCAGCGTCATTCAATCGCTGTTTAGTAATGCGGGATCGCTGGTGCGGTTGTTTTTGCCCGAAGAATTGAATCTGCACTTTCGACCGTCGGCCTCGCCTTCGCACCTGATTGGGTATTCGATTGATAAGATTGGCGGTCGGCGCGACGTTGCTGTCCTCTTCGCCGGCCAATCACCACAACGCATCACGCACGCTAACCTGATTCCGCAAACGACGGCCACCCTCTATCACATCGGTATCAGCGACGCCGGGCGATTCGGCAAATCGCTGAGCCAGTTGTTAAGTTCAGCGTCCAGCGATTTTCTGCGTGACCGATTCAGTCAGATTGAATCGGCAACGGGGCCGCTTTATAACGCGCTGGGGTCCGATATTCTGCTCTGTCGGCTCGAATCGGCAACGGGTTCTGCCCGGCAGGTACTGATTCTGACCGCCCGCGACGGTAAGGAGTTAGCCAACGCTTACCAGCAGGTCGCTTACCGGGCTGGCGCGTCGGCACCGGCACCACTGAAAACATTTTTGGGCCATAAGACGCTGTTACTCAATGTTCCAGAGTTGCCCGCATCGCTGTTCAGCAGTTTATTTGCGGGTTTCCCGCAAAGCTGGATTACACAACATGGCTCCTCACTGATTATTGCTAATAGTGAAGAGGTTATGCAGGAATACCTGCAACAGGTACAGCGGAAGGCCGTTTGGTCTGCCGATGCGCGGCAGGCTGAATTACTGAACGAAACCCTGCGCCCGGCCAACTTCACGGCTTTTGTGCGGCTGAACCGGGCACAAACAACCGTGCCGCTCACCTGGCCTGCCGCCTGGCAAAATCTGCTCGACCAGCCCGACCCGCTAACAGGAACGCCCGCGCTGGCGAATCTCGAAAATATGGCCTATCAGGCCAGCTACGGCAACGAAAACATTCAATCGACGGTAGTACTGGGGCGCACCACACGCCGGGCCAGTCAGGCCGTATTGAACAAGGTCTTGTTGCAGAAAAGAACCGAGTTTAATGCTCCGCTGATTGCTGCGCCCGTGGTAGCAGGGAGTTTAAGCGACGGCACGGCTCAGTTTTATGCCCAGAATAACGCCGGGCAATTTGTGCTGGTGACACCCGAAGGCGATAAAATTGTACAGGATACGACCGATGGCCCTATTCGTAGTAATGCGCTGGCCGTTGACTTTTTAGACAATGGGCAGCTACAATACCTGTTCATGACCGACCGGGCACTCTACATTGCCGACCCAGGTCGAAAACAAGTGCGTTTGCAGTCGATTCGGTTGCCCAAAGGAATAGATCCTTCTTATCTGGCCCGACCACGCGGTAGTCAACAACGAGCGATTGTAGCCCTGGTGGCACACGCCGACGGGCATATTTACGCCCTTGACCGGCAACGGCGGGCTTTTGTTCGGATGCTGACAGCTCCGCGAAAAGGCCCGTTGCTGCTACCGTTTCAGGTGATGGCAACGCCAGCAGGTATGGACGTTCTGGCGGTTCAGGCCGATGGTACGCTCAATTATTGGAACGAAAACGGTAAGCAGAAACCCCTTTTTCCGAGTCGCATCGAACGACAAAACGAAGAACAAGTCGAAATTCGCTTCGCCGGTCCGGCTCTATTACCGCCCGGCAAACCATTTATTCAGACTATTACCGACGAAGGGGAGCTACTATCCATTAATACCAACGGTCTGATTGCCAAGCGAACACAACTCTATCGCCCGGTTCAGAATGGCGAGTTCCGGCTGTTTCCCGATGAGGAGCAGACCAACTGGCTATTGCTCCGAAATACAGATACTGAAGTGGCCGTGCTGGACCAGCAGGGTCAACGGCGGTTTGAGGTACGGGCATTGCAATCGGGTCGCAACAACGTTCGGTATCACCGGCTCGGCGCGGGTGTCGAACTCATCAGCGTCAAATCGGGCGGATACACTACCTTGTACGACCTGAACGGGCGCGTTGTTGGCGACCGGCCCATTCCGAGCGACTTTCCGGTGGCGGTGCAGTTCGACGAACGCACGAACGAATTATATGTACTAAGCGGAGCCAAACAAGCCGTGCAACTGTTTAGCATCCGACTTCGGTAGTTTAATCAAAAATGATGCGCTATTTACGCTACACTATCCTGTTAATTGCCAGCGTATTTTGGGCGGCTGGGCTGTCGGGTACGGTTTCGCACTGGCTCTATGAGCAGGGCGTTATTGCCGACGATTATCGCTACGGCGACCTATACCGGCTGTCGGCTCTGCCGCAGTTCAAACAACCGCAGCCCACCTGCCCGGCCTCTAACCGCGCCAGCGATACAGCAGCAACGCACCTGTATCTGCTTGGCGATAGTTTCACCGAACCCGAGCGCATTAGCCGCAACGATTTCAGCGTCAGCCATTTTCAGCGGATAAAGTGGGATTTTCCGCAGCGTGTGCAGTTAGACTCAACGCGACGAAACGTGCTGCTGATTGAGTCGGTGGAGCGGCACCTGCGCGAACACCTGTCGCGGCCCGTGCGTGAGGTGATGATTGAAACCGATACTACCCAAACGCCAACTGAGCCGTTGGCCTGGTATCAGCGTGTTTATCATGATTTTCACCGCGAAGACGTGGAAGAGCGGCTCGAATCGGCTCTGTTTAGTCAGGATTGGGCGTTCTGGTTCAAAGAAAAAAAAGCCAGCCTGACACAAGGCTGGTTCGACCGGGTTAGCACGGGCGTGAGCGTATCGCGCAACAGGCAAGCCATTTTCCTGCATTCCGATGCCGATTCATCCGTGATGCAGTCGTCGTTTTCGCCCCTTACCAACCGCGACGTCGATGCCGTTGTCGATAGCCTGAACGCCACCGCAGCTTACTACCGGCAAGCAGGGTTCGATGCCGTTTATCTGAGTATTATCCCCAACAAAATCAGCATCTTAGAGTCAGAGCGGGGTTCCTATAACCGCCTGATTGAGCGGGTTCAGCAACATCCGCGCTTACAGGTTCCGGTTGTTAACGTGTATGATGCCTACCGCCAAAATCCCCAATCGTCGTACCTGAAAGGCGACACCCACTGGACCTGCGAGGGCCGGGCAACGTGGCTGGCATTAGTCAGACAAAAACTTGGCGTTTAAGCCGCCAGCACGGCCTGCGTTCGCATGTTTCGTACTACCTCGTCGCAGTTGGCGCAGGCAAGTTTCCCCTGCTGATGAAACCAGCGGCAGCGATCACGAATGGCACAGGCAACGAGCGGGACATCGGCCTTGCGGTTCATGGCTTCCACGATTTTACCGACCAAACCGCAACCCGTTCCTTCGCCGGTCCAGTGGCCGCAGCCGTTTTTAGCGCAGTTGCTGGCAAATCGAAACCGCTCCTCCGGGGCACGTCCGCGCCGGGCTGTTTCCACAAAGGTCTGGTCGATAACAATCGATTCATCGAGGTATTCAATGTGGCCCGATTCATTCTGAATGCCGAAGAGTTCGGCACCGGGCTTAGCAATAGAACTGGGGCAGAGCAGCGAAGCCATACGGATAGGTAGTTAACGTGAGCGGTTTGACATTGGCAGTGTTTCATATCCTGCCAATGTCAAACCTTGTGTGTTATTTGGTCAGCAAATCAGTTCCGGGGAATGGCTCACGGGGCGGCAGCATACCGGCAATGGGCGGAATCAGGATGGGCGTGGGCCATCGGCTGACCTCGAACGGTAACGATTTCCCTCCATCGATAGCAGCCTGTGCCTCGGCGGTTAGCTGGCCGTTTTCGTCGATTTGCGCCAGTGCTCTCATCAGTTCTTCGCGGCTGGCAGATTTACCCTTCAGGGCGTTGATTTTGTCGATAATACGTTTTTCCATGACTACTAATAGATTGTGTTAGTTGTAAATTGATTTCGTATCAAAATTCTGGCAATACGCTTCAAATAGCTATAACTAAGGGTTTTAGTGTAGT
Source organism: Spirosoma montaniterrae (assembly GCF_001988955.1). Lineage (NCBI taxonomy): Bacteria > Pseudomonadati > Bacteroidota > Cytophagia > Cytophagales > Cytophagaceae > Spirosoma > Spirosoma montaniterrae. Next base: position 3,019,105 of record NZ_CP014263.1, read on the forward strand.
CAGTTGGGTTATAGTTTATGCGTGGACACACACGATTTGCTCGTAAGCAGCACCCGCCAGCAGACGAACCCGCCGAATAAACTGCCCGGCCTCCGGTTGTTGCACGTCCACGCCCTCAAACACACCTTCTAAGAGCAGCATGGCCGATGGCGACAGCGTTTCTAACGAATGAATGTACCGGTTGGGGTCGTGTAACAAACGAGCGCGAACCAGTAGATAACCCACTGCCCGAACCGGCCTGGTCAGCATCGATAGCAGCGTCAGCATATCGGTTAACGTAGCCGCGCCTGGCAGCAGCAACAAAGCCAGTCGGTCGCGCTCTTCGAGGAGTCGCCGGTAGTCGTGAGCCTGCCGACGGCGGTTTAAGGTATTCAATCGATTAGTGAGACTCTCCACACGGGGCCGGAGCCACGCCAGTTCAGCCTGAACCGGGGAGTTAAGCAAGTCGTTTGGTAGCATGACGTAACGATTTACAGGGTTCCGTTTCGGTAAAATTCAGCTACTTTAGCCCGCAACAGGGTTTCGTAACGCGCCTGAATCAGGTTGACCGATGCGCGGTCGAGGTTGCTTTTGGCGAGGTTATAATCTACGGCGTTGAGCAGCCCCGCGTTGTATCGGGCTTCGGCAGCTTTGTACGACTGTTGTAGCACCGTTACCTGTTGGTCAAGTGCTACGTAGCGATCATACGCATTTTGCCAGGCCGTTACGGCCTGATCGACAGCCTGCCGCAACGTTCGCCGAACGTCTTCGCCCTGCGATTCGGCCAACTGCTGTTGCAAACGGGCATTTGTTGTCCGATAGCGCACCTGAAAACCATTCAGGATCGGTACGCGAACGCTAAAGCCAATGGCTTTGAACTGGTTGTTATCCAATTGCCGGAAATAATTGATTCGCTCCTGCGACGACACCGGCGACAGCATCCGCACCGGATACACCTGTTCGCCCACCGTAACGAAGGCCGACGTAGGCTGCTCTACCAATTCATTACCCATCATGACCTGCCGGGCCGCACTCGAAAAAGCTGTTCCCCAGTTTGCCAGCAGCGACACGGTGGGGTAGGCCAATCCCCGGGCGATATCGACACCTTTCTGAGCCGCTTTTGTGCGCAAATCTGCTGCCAGCACGTCGGGCATGATGGAACGAGCCTGCTCATAGAGCATGTGTGCATTCACACTGGCGGGGTTGGCAAGCCGGGCGGTGTGCTGCGGATCGGTTTCTAAGCGGGCTACCGCGAGCAACGTACCCGATGGCAGGTTCAATGCCTGGAGCAGCGCGAGATGGGCCGTGTTCAGGTTCGTTTGTGCCTGCACCCGCTGCATGTCGTCGTTGGCTAACTGGCTACGGGCGTCATAGAGGTTGTAGGGCGATACCGTACCGGCTTTTACCAATTTCTCCATTCGCTCAACCTGCGCCCGCGCCACACTCACCTGAACTTCACTGGCGGCCAGCATATCCTGCGCCGACAACACCTGCAAATACGCGAGCAGGGTATTGAGCGTCACGTTATTCCGCGTGGCGTCGGCATCGTGCTGACTGGCGCGGGCCAGCAGGTTTTGCTGATCAAGGGTATGTTTTAGCTGAAAACCATTGAATACCACCCAGTTCAGGTTCAGGCCGGCGTTGTTGGTCGTAATCCGATTGTTAACAATACCGTTGGTAAACGGGTCAACGTTGCGACCAAAGTTCAGTGCCTGATTCGATACGCCCAGCAGCGTTGGCAACTGGCTCCGGCGTGTTTGTTCTACCGAGTTATCGGCAATTTGTTTTTGCAGATCGGCCTGCCGAACCACCGGTTGATTTTGCAACGCCAGCGTAATACACTGCTCCAGCGTGACGGTCATAGCCGCCGGAAATGTGGTTGATGATTGCGCTCGAACCAGCCCCGCCAGTCCCAGCGCAGCGATGCATAGAAACGTCGTTTTCATGCTGTTAGTTGGGTTTCGGTCGTGTTGACTGCGTGAGGGAGTATGTCGCCATTGGCACTGATTTGCAGCAGGTCGATGGGCGCAGCCGGAGCAAGCGGGTGAACCGCCGTAAGCGGCATCTGCGAAGCCCACAGCCGGAAGTAGGCTCCCTGTAGGGCCATGAGCGCGAAATGAGCACCTTCTTCAATTACTTTGCCCTGATCGACTACCACAATTTTATCGGCGTTCATGACCGTACTAAGCCGGTGAGCAATCAGAATAACGGTTTTGTTCTGTTCGCGCAGATGCCGGATGGTTTCCTGTACGCACTGTTCCGAAATGGAATCGAGCGACGACGTAGCCTCGTCTAAGATCAGAATATCAGGGTTTTGGTACAACGCCCGCGCAATGGCAATCCGTTGCTTCTGGCCACCCGACAAACTGGCTCCGTTTTCGCCGAGGTACGTATGGAATCCGTTGGGCAGCTTTTCGATAAACTCCGTGATGCCGAGCCGCTGGCAGATGGCCATAATCTGCTCCATATCAGGTTGATATACCCCTACGGCAATGTTATCGATGACATCACCGGCGAAGAGATCTATCTTCTGCGGCACTACGCTCACCCGTCGCCGGAGACTGTCGTTACTGATGTGCTTGATGTCGTAGTCGCCAATGTGAATGCTGCCATGTTGCAGCGGATAGAGGTTTTGTAGCAACGACAGCAGCGTTGATTTACCGGAGCCACTCTCGCCCACTACCGCTGTAATTTTACCCTTTGGCACGGTTAGGTTCAGGTGGTCGAACACCTGCGTGCGGCTTCCGTAGCGGAACGATACGCCGTTGAACCGGATGTCGCCAATCATGTCTGAGCGCAGTTCAATCTTATTCTCGGTCTGTTCGCGTTCGAGGTCCATGATTTCAAACAGGCGGTCGGCGGCAATGAGCGCGTCCTGCACGGTGCGGTTCATGCCAATCAATTCGCTGGCGGGACCGGTGAAATACCCAATCAGGGCGTAAAACGACATCAGTTCGCCCGGCGTAATCTGATTATCAATAACATAGCCCGCTCCTACCCACAGCAGAATAATCGTAAACAGGCGCGACACAATCTCCGTCGCGTTGCCCGACCAGATGGAGTTGCGGGCCGAGTTGAAAATCGTTCGCAGCAGTTTAACAAAGCGGGTTTCGGTTTTGATGTTGGCAAACGATTCCAGCCCAAACCGCTTAATCGTTCCTACGGCGTTGAGCGATTCGACCAATTGCGACTCCAGTTCGGCGGAATCTTCCATCAGAATCCGCTGGTATTTTTTGTTCAGCCGGTTCACGAGGTAATAGATAATCCCGTAGAACGGAATCACGGCCAGCATAATCAGAGCCAGTTTCCAGTCGTAGGTAAACATCATACCGAACGAAAACAGTACGATGAACACATTGACAACCAGCCCCGTAGCGGCATCGTTGATAAACGCCCGAATCTTCACGGCGTCGTTGATGCGCGAGATGATTTCGCCCACGCGCATGGTGTCGAAAAACTGCTGCGGCAGTTTCATCAGGTGTTTGTAATACCCCAGAATCAGCCGGGCGTCGATCTGCTGCCCCGTTTTCAGCGCGAACATACTTTTGACCGTGCCGATAAACAGTTGCAAGAGCAGAATCAGAATCATCGTCACGCTGAGCAGGTTGAGCAGATTGCGGTTGCCCTCCACGATGACGTTATCCACGATTTTCTGCACGTAAATCGAAGTCGATAGCCCCAGCACGGTGTAAATGAGTGCCCCAAACAGGGCTTGCAGCATCACGCTCCGGTGCGGCAAAACTAATTGCCAGAACCGTTGCAGGGCAGATACCTTCTGATTTCCGGTCTGAAACTCGGCGTCGGGCAGCAGCAGAATCAGTACGCCCGTCCAGATTTTCTGAAACTCTTCGTGGCTGTATTTCACGAACTTACCCGGCCCAGGGTCCATCACTACTACGTGCTTCGGCGTAACGTCGTAGATAACCACGAAGTGCTGCAACACGTCTTTTACGATAACATGGGCAATGGCCGGTTTTGGTATTTTGGTCAGACTCTCGAACGTGCCACGCACACCTTTGGCTTGAAAACCCAGCCGTTGGGCCGCTTCAATCATGCCCAGCACGTTGGTGCCTTTCTGGTCGGTGCTCGCCATTTGCCGGATGCGGGCAATGGGCATCAGCAGTTTATAATGAGCCGCTATCGACGCTAAGCAGGCCGCTCCGCAGTCGGTTATATCGTGTTGCTTAACAATAGTTTTCTTCTTCATGGCTGATAATAGGGCGATTGTATGGAGTTGGGTAGTTTATAACTTCTGGGCTACGACCGGCGTATTTTTCGGGTTGAGCCAGTCGTCGGCTTTGTCGTAGAGCAGGTCGAACAGGCTGCGTTCGGTCACGACGAAGTTGGCCCGCAGCGTCATACCCTTTTTCAGGTTGCCTTTGTAGCCATTTTTAAGCGTCAGGAAATCGCGCTCCAGGCGGCATTTCACTTTGAAAACCGGCTGGTTATTCATCACCACGATGTCGTTCGATACGTCGGTGATTTTGGCGTGGGCCAGCCCCCACTGATTGTAGTCGAACGCATCGACCTGAATCCGGGCGGTCATGCCGGGGCGTAGCAGACCAATGTCTTTGGGCGATACGTAACATTCGACCAGCATGCTGGAATCGGGCGAAATAACGCCCAGCACTTCGCCCGGCTGCACGTAACTCCCCGGATACCGCCCCGCCAGTTGGCTCACGGTGCCGTTGACGGGTGCTTTGATGGTATGCAGCGTCTGCTCATTGAGAATCTGCCGCTCCTGCGCCCGCAGTTCGTCGAGGGCTAATTGTTGCTGAGTCAGGTTGGCCTGCCAGTCGCTCACCTGCCGTTCAATCTGCGAGGCATACTGCGCCACTACGCTCTGATAGGCATATTCTTTGTCTTCAAATTCCTGCTTGGCAAGTACCTGATCCTGATACAGTTGCTGCGTTACGTCCAACTCACGTTTGCGTTTGGCCTGGGCCTGCGTGTTTTCGGTGAGCATAAACCGAAACTGCTCGTACTGCTGCCGAATCAGGGGCGATTGCAGATTCGCGACGTTAAGCAGAGCCTGCCGGTCGGCCCTGACGAGCCGTTCGAGGTCGCGGATGTTGAGGAGTTTTTCGGCCTGCTGCGACCGGTTGAGCCGGAGCCGGGTTTCGAGAACGGCGGTCTGCAGCCGAATCATGGGTTGCCCCCGCCGAACGGGCTGATTGTCGCGAACAAGAACCTGAGCTACCGTACCGGCCACCAGCGGGCGGATTTCGTTGCGCTCGGCCACCGGGCGGATGATGCCGGTACTTTGCACCGACACCTCAGTATAAATGAAAGGCAGTGAGAGCAGCGCGGCCACGATAGCCAGGGCTACTGTGCTGTAGATGAGTTGCCCCCTCACCGTGACCTGGGGCAGGTAAGCCTCCGTCGTGTGGTCAATGACGGCGGGCGGATGGAGTTCGGTTTGCATCGTTTCTCTGACGTTTAGATAAGGCTTAAAATCTTATCTCAAAGGTCGGGCGATGCCGCAGCGAACTCAATAACAAGGCGTTGTACTTTATAACCAGCCGGAATAGCTTATGCCTGTAGTATGATCGACCCATTAAAAAAGCATCTCCCGATCAGCAAGTGCTCGGGAGATGCCACACGTTCAATCAGTGAGTCACGTAATAAATAAACTCACCTACACTTTTACCGAACCTATAAATGAAGTATGCCGAAAGCAAGACGAGAACGAAAGCTACATATCTATTGTCCGACAGTTCTAACATACTCTTTATAGCCTTTTCTACCACGTTCATTTCTTGTGCGTGAGGTGATAGATAACTTCGCCGGTGTACTTTCCTGCCTCGTAGATGGCTACAGCAGCAGCAGCAGCAGCTCCGATGGCTAAAAAGGGAACCAGAAAGCCGCCACCTTTGATAACAAGCATTTCATCGTCAGCTATAGCAACCACCTTGTAATCGCCTGATGATAAGTTCATTGCTTCCATGATGATTATTTCGCAGCCTGTTGATATCCTACATATACACCAGCTCCAAAAATACCGGCTGCTGCGGTTCCGGCAGCTATCCAACCAGCCGCTTTAGCAGTAATAACTACCCCGCCAATCACGAGGGGGAAAATACCACCATCAGTACCTTCCATTTCTTCGCCGTTCAGACTAACCAAGCCAGCGTTCTCATTATCTACTAAGAAAGAATCGAGCGACAATACGTCGGCATTAGAAAATTGTGCGGTTAACATTGCTTTGTCTAATCTGTTTTTTTGAAAAAATTGATTCGTACTCATCTACTAAAAGCTAATACTACGACTTCTCTAAAACGTTTAGCAGAAACTATCGCTGCGAGAGAAGCAGACCTACAATAACGCCCAGCAGGAACGGGTTGCCACCTTGTACTTGCTCCAGTTCGTTTGCGTTCAGTTCTACTACTTCAGCCTGATCAAAGTTGAAAGTTGCCATTGTTTTGTTTGTTTTAAGGTTTAAAATTTAAGTAAACACTTTGTAACACGCAGCACCTCGTCACTATCCGGAATGGACGATTTTGCTGCTATCATCATCAGGCGTTGCGCTGTGCTTAATCGGGGTTGCTAAACTTCAGTTATCGGCATTACAGTAGATGCCCGCCTGGTCGAGTTTAGAACCTGGCAAACACGTTGCCCGTCTGTACAGATGCTCTTTAAAACAGCCGCATATAGTTGCGACCCTGTCAGGCCTGAGGGCCTTTGTAGCGAAGCAGGTCGCTTACGGCATCGATGATGGCATCGACAATAGCGTCCACAATGCCTCCGCCCGCTACAGTTTGCATTTCTTCCTGACTTAGCTCTTGTTGTTCAGTATTCATGGTTGTAGGTTCTTTTATAGTAATTAGACAATACGCTTCTGACGCTTAACCGAGTACCTTACCTACTCGCAGATTAGTTTTGCGAACCCGGATTGGTAGAGTCGGGCTTATTTCCAGATGGATGGAATCGCTTTCCGTTGGTCGAGTCTGGGGCGTTGTAGCCGAGACTTCCTTTTGCACAGAGCGGGCAGGCTGAACGGTTGTTTCCTCACGTTCGCAGGCACTCGCCAGTAATACCAGTCCAGCGAGACAACTCAATCGAATTAGCTTTTTCATGGTTTCGCTTTCTTACAGGTGACAAAGTCTCCTCAGTGACTCCGGCTATACGCCCCGTTCGGAGGAGTGGTTAATCACTGCTTGTCGGGCGGAATGCTGAAGAATCTGTCTTCGCCAGCCGGTATGCGCTTGAGGCCAAGCAAAAAGAGCGACAGGCCCGTAAAGCATTGATAATAACCTCCCGTAATACGGTTGAGGGCGGTACCGTCTAATTCCTGAACACCAGGCACGGTCAGGGTGCGATTATTGTTTTCTATCTTTTTCATGGTCAGTAGTTTGCGTTTTTATTTCGTTACAAAGTTTTGTGCTTTCTTCCGTTATTTCAACAACCTCTCGTTGTAGTTTATTCGATTAGGTTATAACGACTTTGTTTAGGTTTCAGCGAGAAGAACCCCCTCGTCTACTGGGGCGAGGGGGTTGCTGTTCTCCGCCCTATCCACCTTTATCTTTACTTTGTATCACTTCCCGGCGCAACTACGGTGTGGCTAGCCGGTAATTGACTTATATGCCTTCTACAATCGCATATAGGTATGTTTTCTTTTGTACGTTACACGGCCCTTATACTACGCCACGGGCGGATACAACTCAATAGGCAGGTTCACAATTGGGCCACCAATCGGGAACGGCAGCGGCATGGGTAATGGCTTAGGAAAAACTGGGAACGGCAGCGGACGAATGCGCCCTACCAAAGAGCCACCTGATGTTTGTTGCAGTTCGTTCTGGCCTAATGCGGGCAGTTCGCTGCTGGTTGTGCGTTGGTTTTTCATGAGGTTTGTTGTTGGTTGATTGATGATGCAAAGTTGTGAGCTAACTCGTTATGTATCAAAAACTTACCATTATAGTTTAGTCAAATAGGTTATAAACCTCTCAGGCCGCTTCTTCGTAATAAGCAATAGGCTCATCAACCGGCAGTTCCATCTGCCCAAACAGATCACCCGCCGACACAATCCAATTGTCATCGAACACACCGATTTCATCGGCCATTGAATCGATGTCATTGTTAATCCATACTTCAAATGAGAATTCGGAGTTGATGCGCGTTTTCATGAGTTTATCCGGTTTATGTTATCATTAATTAGCTTGTTTTTGTTGTGTCAAAGTTGGCAGGCTATTTATTGGTTCTCAACAACCTGACGTTATATCGTAATCAGTGTGGGCATAACTTATTCGCCTGCCCAAACGGCATAAAAAAACCGGCCTTAGCCGGTAGTATAGTTAGCTTTTCTTCGGTTGCAGCCGCGCCCGAACCGAGTCGTAATGTTTGGCTAAACAATGGTATAGCACCAATTCGTAAGCCCGCTGCTTGGACGGGAAAAGCCGGTTTATGAGCATGTGTACTAAGCTTTTGAGGATGTTCTGCCACGCTTCGCCCGGCCCTATGGCTTCGCCCAACTGCCGGAGCAGCGTAGCCTGCTGTTGCCGCCAGTCGTGTACGTCTTCATCAACGCCAAACTGCTCCGACAACGCCTGAGCCAGTAGCGGTCGATAGGTACGGTATTTCTCATTCAGTTGCTGGCGCAGTTCAGAACGCCCGCCAAATTCCTGAAAAAAGCTTTCTTTAAGCTGCGTAATCATCGTTAGGCAGGCATCGACCGACAAGCCCGCATCGGTTAGCAATACGTCGATTTTGCGAACGGCGAAGGCAAAGCGCGTATTCTCATCGAACACGTCGCCGGTTTGGGTAAGAAACGCCAGCGTTGACAGACTATCGTGGTGAAACAGCGTTTCACAGCGGTCTATGTGTTCTGTGCCATACCGTTCCAGTTCGCGCTGATACGTATCGACCTGCACCCGATACACCACGCCAGCCTCAATGGATTGTTGCAAGGCCCGCTCGGTAGCCCGAACAACGTACTGATAAAACTCAAGGTGCGGGTTTCCCCGGAACCGCAGCCGCAGGTGCGGGTCGGTATCTTTATACCGGACAAAGAAAAAAGCCTGCACAATCTGCGTTTTCAGCAACTGTTGCACCACCGGATAAATGGCCTGAACCAGCAGCGCGTCAGACGTTTTTTCGCCAGTGTAAATCTTCAGATAAAACCACTCGCTGCCAACCGAAAACTTACGCTGTGGCAACTGACCGCTGATTTGACTCAGGCCGGGCAGTGGTTTGGCCTGTGTGTTATAAAAGGGAAGAATCAATTCATGCGTAAACCGTTCGCGCTGGTGCGACAGGGGGCAGTTGTCGGGTGAAGCTAAAAACTCGGTTAAACGAATCTCATCATGCTTTTTGATTTCGCCCGCCAGCAGGGCGAGCGAAGCCGGTACGTGCATGGAAATGCAAAGTTCATTGTCGCCCTGAGTCAGTAAAAATTGATCGGGCAAACCGGCTGCGGTCAATTGTGCTACCAGCCGAAGCGGATTTTCGGGCGTAAGGTCCCGACATTTGAGTTGCCAGGTAGCCCGGCTCAGAATAATGTTGTGATACCGCACACGGGGCAAATACGTTTGCGTTCGCAACACACCCCAATTCCAGGCTACGTTCAGGTGAGCATCCTGCGATTGGAGGTCGCATAGAAACCTGTAAATTGGCAGGCCATGCGTAAAATTGTGGGCATTGGTCAGTCTTGGAATAACGCGCCGGTTCAGCCGTTTGGAGCGCAGAATCAGCGTATTGTTCCGAATCGACACCATCAGGTCAGCCAGAGAAATCTGGTAATCGGGCGATACTGACGATTGGCCCAGATACGGAATTTCGTACCGATGCAGTGCAGGACGGGACAGAATATTACCCACCCGATCTTCGGGCAGATGAACAATCTCGGCAAAAATAACATCGGCGTGAAAAAGCTCCTTCTTCGCCACCGAAGCCCGCAAATGCTGCTCAAGCTGGGGTTCGCCTTCGCAGAACCGACTGAGCAGGCTCAGGCCCGACGGTCCGCGATAGGCCAGTAGATTGAACCGAAAGTCGCCGTTGTCGATGGCTTTCTCCGAAGCTGCCAGCAGGGTGCCAAATACGTAAAAACTGTAGGGCAACGGAGCCGACGTTCGCTGTTGTGAGCCGATGTAATTCAGGTCGTCTTCAGACAGTAGCACTTCGCGCTGCTGGGTTCTGAGGGCGTTGGCATATTTATCCATCACAAACGTTTGCCACCAGTCCCAGGTAGTTGTTTGAGTGACCTGTTCGCTGCTAAAGGTTAAGTCATCGATTAAGGGCGCGTAGCCAACGCCCAACGTTGAACCGGAGCCATAACCAACGCCAAACTCGCTGTCGAGGGCCAGTGCCAGCGGGACTTCCTCGTCTTCGTAGCGGTTATAGAATCGGTGCTTGAACTCGTCCAGATCAGGGCATCGATGGGGCTGATTCAGCACTAATAGTTTCTCCAGATTACGGTTTAGCTGCTGCATCATCCGCTCGCTCAGCCGCAACTTTGTCCCATTGAAAAACGCATCGACCTGTAAAACGTCGGTAGTTTGAGGAGTAATCTGGCGGTCGGTAAGCCATTGCCGGACATCGTGATACACCCGCTCGAAGTCGGTATCCTGGAGTATGGTTCGCAGTTGGCAAAGCTCACCTGCAACGGTTTGGGCAGTTGGCAGGGCTTCGAGCCGTGCTATCAATCCATCGAGCGCGTACAGGCCGGTTACGGCAGGCTCAATCGTAAAAACGAGCAGTTGACCCTCTATCAGTTGCTCTATAAAAGCAGCAGCTTCATCGGGCTGCGCATCCAGTTCGGTCAGCCGTTCGATTAGCTCCTGAATAGTAGCTCCGTTACGGGCTGCTTCCAGCACCGCCATCAGGTACGGGTTTTCTTCGACCGCGCTGATGAAATAATGCCGTTGCCCGTCATTGTCCTGTTGTTCAACATAGCGTAACGAAGAACCGACCGGATATACCGACGAATTGGGAACCAGTTGGAGTTGGTTGCGTATGGCCTGCTGTTGCGTGAGCCATGTGCGAATCGCAAGCAGGTTGTCGATATCCAAACGCTGGTGCGTGTGAAGGGCTGCTATTCCGCCTGTTTGCAGTTGTGTTTGTGGCCCATAAGCGCCAACGGCACAGCCGGCAAACAGGCCATAGGGCGTTGGGCGGCTGCACATCCGCACGAAATATTTATGCAGCGTGGTAAGCAGTTTATCGTGTTCGGGCAGCGTTTCGCCCAATAGCCACCGCTGCAAGCGTTCGTAGAGGGCAGGCGAAGCAGCTAATATAGCCCGTTGTGCGGCAGCGTTCTGGTAGTGCTGGCGCAGCAGGCCGTCGAGCGGCTCGGTGAGCAGACGTTCGTAGAAACGGTAAATGTGCTGTAGGGAAAAAACAGGCTGTCGTAGTACGAAAAAGTTGGCAGGATGGATCATAGAAAGATAAAGCCAATTGCTATCATCTCCCTAAACTAACTGTGTACCTGATTAATAGCGAATATTAAGCATTTATTTTTTACTAAATTATTATTGATGCATACCAATGCACTACTTGTTCAATAACCAACATATATAATTCTCTTTGTAGCCATAAAGTTACATCAGATTAGAACCTGGTCATCCTTTTTTGGCTATATATCGCTCCATTGTTTGCGCGAAGCGGTCGAATGAATAAGGTTCTGTCAGGAAATCGAAGGGGTTCAGATCCAGGTAGTCAAAAAGGTGCTGCGGATAAGGCGACGTTGCAATCACTACCGGGTGCCGACGCAATGCATCCAGAAAATCGTCGGGTACGCTCGTATCGGGGTCGGGCAAGCGTAAGAAAACCAGTTCACAGTCAGCCGATTGCAGACAGGCAAGCATGTCATCGGTAAACGCACCGGCCTGACCGACGCCCAGCCAGCCGATGCGTTGTAGATAGTGGGCAAGCTGACTCCGGCTCGCCCTCGAATAATTAAGGGTGAGATAAGCTTGCAAGGTTGTTATACTATTGTGGCGATGGTCCAGGTCTTTCCGGTATTCTTCAGGCCAGCGTTAGCTGTTGTCAAACAAACGAGCCGTTCTTTTTTCAGTGTTAAGCGGGTGGCGTTGGCAGTAGTCAGCGTTTTCATGACGAAAGTTTTGATATGGTTTTAGTATTGTTTTAGAGCCTTTGTCGGTATCGACAGGTCAAAGATAAATTCCCGATTTCAGCATAATCAACAACTTTAGACGTATTCACCCCTGCTTTTCGACTAATGACACTGTTTCTTCGACCAATGCGCCAATGAAAAATCACTGAAGCTCAATCTGCAACCGGGCCGTATATGAATCAGAATCGGGCGTAAGGCTCAGTTCATACCTGCCCGCGTAGAGCGAATCCAGCCGCCGACGCACGTTCGACAGTCCTACTCCCCCAGCCTTCTTACCTTTGTTTCTAATCAGCGACTCCGGTATTTGCCTGCTTATGAGGCTGTTTTCAACCTCGAACAGTAATACACCCGAGCCAATTTCGGCCCGCACCTGCACATAGGCTGGCTCGGCGGCTCCTTTGACGCCATGTTTAAAAGCATTTTCAACAAAGGCAATCAACAACAAAGGTGCAATAGTATATGGAGCCGGGTCGCCCTGCTGGTCGTACTCGATCAATACATCTTCATCGAGCAGCCGATTGCGTTCCAGACTGAGGTAATTCTGAATGTAAGCCAGCTCTTTTTCCAAATCGATGCGGGGCACGTTTGCTTCGTAGAGGTTATAGCGCATCAACTCCGACAACCGCAACACTAAATCGGCGGCCTGCTGATCGGAATCGAAAACCCGGCCATAAACGCTGTTGAGCGTATTGAACAGAAAATGAGGATTAACCTGCGCTTTCAAAAAAGCCAGTTCCAGGTTCAGATTGTCGGTTCGTAACCGAATAATATCATTGACGACCCGCACGGTCAGAATGATTAACGCAAACGGAAAGCTATACATAAAACTCCATAAAGCTCCCAGCCAGTTGCTGGCAAATCCCAGCAAACCGGCGTCCAGAAACAATTTCCAGTCGCGCTCGATACGGGGGCCATCGTTAATTTGTTGCAGATACCAGAAGAGCAGATAATTCGTCTCGTAGATAAGGGTATGGACAAAAAACAGCCAGGCAAGCCCTACCCCAAACCGATATTTGTAGATGTAGCGGGGAAAAACAAAATAGCCTAAGAAATAATAGATAGCTATTGTTTGCAGAACCAGCCCCACCGATATCCAATCCTCTACCTTTTTGTTGTCGTGAAAGAAAAAATCAACGAGAATAAGTCGCATGATTAGCGCACATCCTATCCATAACACGATGTGCGTAGTCAGGCTCTTACGGTTTGCGGTTAACCAGTTTGCCATTGTTAGTTTTTACAGTAACATAAACGATGCGTGTGAACGGGAATGACTTTACATATCTCGTGCCAGTCGAAGCCTATTGTTTACTGGTCGAAAAAAACTGTGTATTGGTCGAAATTAGTTTTAATGCATTCGTTGACCTTATTGTTTTGTAGCAACCAAACACGCAAACAACCGCAAAACCAACTTCCGTCATGAACCCAATTGCTCTAAAAATCCGCAAGCTGCGCGAAATTCACGGCTACCCCCAGGAGTACGTTGCGTTTCAGTTGGGCGTTAGCCAGGCCGCTTACAGCAAAAAAGAAACAGGCCGCACCGAACTATCGCTGACGGTGTTGCAGCAGGTTTCGGCCCTGTACGGCATCAGTCTCATAGACCTCATCAACCTGAACGTACAAGACCTGATTGTGATGGCTGTTCGGCAACAGGTTTCATAACAGGTTCTTCCTCAGTTCTTCCATCACGGCATCGCGGTAGGTAACGCCAATTTGTACGCGTTTCTGCCCGTCGATGGTTTTAATCAGATTACCGTCTATTTCTTTAATAGCCTGCCGACGCACAATGAACGACCGATGTACGCGCAAAAATTTGGAGGGGGGCAACATCTCCTCCAATCGGCTCATGGTCATGTGCGTAATCAGGAGTTGATCGTTTAGTTGCAGCCGAACGTAGTCTTTCATACCCTCGGCGAACACAATATCGTCGGGCGCTACCCGTACTAATTTCTTATCGGCTTTAATCAGGAAATACGGCACCCGCTCGCGTGGGTCGGCAAGTTCGTCGGATTGCGGGCGGGTAGCCGGGCGCGTCAGCACGGGCGCATTCGGGTCAGCAACAAAATTCAGCCGCTTCGCCACGCGGTTGATGGCTTCCAGAAATTTGTCGAAACCGGCAGGCTTGAGCAGGTAATGTGTTACGGCGTCGAAATTATAGGTTTCGGCGGCAAACTCAGGCGAGGCCGTCACCATAATAACAGCCGGGTGCGGCAGGGGCAGCGAACGCAAAAATTCGACGCCTGACAAATACGGCATCTCCACGTCCAGAAACAGCACGTCTGGTTTGAGCTCCTGCACCTTGTCCAGCCCATCGAACGGATCGGTGCTTTTGCCGAGCAGCCGCAGATAAGGCACCCGCTCAATGTACTTTGTCATGATGTGGTGAGCAGCCCCCTCATCATCAATCAAATAGCAGGTTAGTGTTTCGTTCATGATAAAAGAGCGAGAAACCCCGTGCCTTTAGGCCGGGGAGGATGTCAAATCAACTGAAACAAGTCTTTCACACCCAGCATCCGCTTAGTGATGAAGCCTTCGCCAAACTCAACGCCAATGCGGTGGCCGTGTTCGCGGGTGCGGGCCTCCAGAAACTTCATAAACGGTTCGCCCGAAATATAACTCGCCGGTTCGGTACTGTTTGGGTTAAAAAACTGGCTTTGATAGGCTTTGATAGCCGCTAATTTGCCAGCCCAGTACGGCGACACGTCGACCACAAAATCGGGTTGCAGCGAACGATCCTGAATAAAATGGTAGATGTAGGCTGGCCGGTGTGCTTCCTGCGGCTGACCATCTTTGCCCACTGTCTCAATCATGCGCAGGCCAGCATAAAAACACGCTTCAACGACCAACTGAGCGGCCCGCCCGTGGTCGGGATGGCGGTCGTCGGGGGCGTTGGTCAGCACGATCTGCGGACGATATTGGCGAATAATAGGAATCAGAGCCATCTGGTGTTCTTCGTCGTTACGGAAAAACCCGTCGCGGAAACCCATATTTTCGCGGGCTGCCAACTGCATCAGCCTTGCTCCCTCGGCAGCCTCCTGTAGCCGTATTTCGGGGGTTCCGCGTGTACCCAGTTCGCCCCGTGTCAGATCCACACCTGCAACGGTACGGCCCTGATTCACAAGTGAAAGCACCGTACCGGCGCAGGTCATTTCAATATCGTCGGGGTGGGCCGCAATGGCTAAAACATCAACCTTCATGCTATAGTCTGTTCGTTGTGGTTTGTTTGGCCGGTAAAGTTACTGGCCGGTACTTATCCATCAACCACAACTGCGTGTAGATAGTCCCAGTTTAGCCGAAATCTGTTATTTTGCGTTGATTCCGACCCCACTTCACCCCTACCATATGTCTTACAAAGCTCTTGCCCTCCAGCTAACTTGTCAAACCGTTAATCATTGTGAAACCCGCGACGAAGCCGAAACGCTGATGTTGCAAACTATTGAACGAATCGAAAAACAGATTGCGGCCTCCATCAACTTCATCGGGCGCGACACCCTGCTGGTGGTTGTGCCGGAGTATTTCCTGACCGGCTTCCCGATGGGTGAAACCATTGAGCAATGGCGCGAAAAAGCCGCCCTCGAAATCGATGGGCGTATTTACGAAGCCTTGAGCGCGGTGGTGCAACGACAGCAGATTTACTTTTCAGGAAATGTCTACGAACAGGACCCGTTTTTCCCTGAATTGTACTTTCAGACCAGCTTTATCATCGGCCCCAACGGCGATGTGCTGCTGCGCTACCGGCGGCTGAACTCGATGTTTGCGCCCACACCCCACGACGTTTGGGAGCTGTATCTCGACGCTTACGGCTACGATTCGCTGTTTCCGGTGGCAAAAACCAATATCGGTAATCTGGCCTGCATAGCGTCGGAAGAGATTCTATACCCCGAAGTAGCCCGGTGCCTGTCGATGCGCGGGGCCGAAGTGCTGCTGCATTCAACGTCGGAGACGGGTAGCCCGCTGCTAACGCAGAAAAACGTGGCCAAACTGGCGCGGGCCATTGAAAACATGGGTTATGTGGTATCGGCAAATTCGGCGGGCATGGCCGGTAGCCCGATTCCGTTTGGCTCAACCGATGCCGGGTCGAAAATCATTGATCCAAAGGGCATTGTGCTGGCCGAAGCTGGTTATGGCGAGAGCATGGTTGCCAATGCCGACATCGATCTGGCCGCCCTGCGCGAGTTTCGGCAACGCCCGGCAATAGGCAACCTGCTGGCCCGCCAACGCACCGAACTCTACGCCCAGAGCTACGCCAGCACGAGTATCTACCCGCCCGATACACTGCTGGGGCAAACAGCCGAACGCCAGCATTTTGTACGCACCCAACAGGAAGTGATTAAGAAACTGTATTCGTGAACCATCTGAACCAGGATTAGCCAGGATTGACAGGATTAAACAAGATGCTACGCTTTGCTCATTCGATTCTGTAAATAAGCGCAGCGTAAAATCCTGTTTAATCCTGCCAATCTTGGCTAATCCCGGTTCAGACGTATCTTTGCGGTTTCGTTTAGTATGACTCCCATTCGTGACATTGCGCACCAGCTTCGGCAGGGGCAGCTCATTGCGCTGGCCGACGAAACTGGCTGGTCGGTAGCCGCCGATCCGGTCAGCGATACGGCTGTTGAGCGGCTGCTGTTGCTGCGTTCACTGTTGCCCCCCGGTCAGCAACCTACGGTCTTGATTCAGAACACCGATCAGTTGGGCATGTACGTTGCCAAACTGCCCGACGTAGCTTACGACCTGGTTGAGTTTGCCGAAAATCCGCTTACCGTAGTTTACGATCAGGGTAAAAACCTGTCGGTAAAACTGCTCGATGAGCACATAACGGTAGCTGTCCGGCGGTCGCTCAACACCGACGTGCAGCGGCTGATTGGCAGTTTTGGTCGCGGATTATTGACCATTCCGCTCGAATCATTGTTATTACCACAGGTTGCTGCCGATGCCATCAGCGAACGTTTCGGTATGCTGCCTCCTATGCCTAAGCGGATGCGCATTATGCGGCTGGGCGTAAATGGCGAAGTTGGGTTTATCAGAAAATGAATTTTAGCGAAATCTTACATACACATTCGATTTTTGACACCATTGCCCGTGAGGCCGATGTGCTGGGCGTCGATGCCTACGTGATTGGTGGCTTTGTGCGCGATTTGGTGCTGAATCGGCCTTCAAAAGACATTGACGTAGTGTGCATTGGCAGCGGCATTGCGCTTGCCAACGCCGTAGGCCGTGCCTTGACTACCAACGTGGCCGTATTTGAAAATTTTGGCACGGCCATGCTGCGGGCCGGAACCTGGGAAGTCGAGTTTGTAGGTGCCCGCAAAGAATCGTACCGCAGCGATTCTCGCAAGCCGATTGTAGAAGACGGTACGCGAGAAGACGATCAGAACCGGCGCGATTTCACCATCAATGCGATGGGCATTTCGCTCAGCAAAAAAACCTTCGGTGAATTGCTCGACCCGTTCGACGGCCTGAAAGACCTGAAACGCAAGATTATTCGCACCCCGCTTGGCCCCGACATTACGTTTTCTGATGACCCGCTGCGGATGATGCGGGCCATTCGGTTTGCGTCGCAGTTGAACTTCGACATTGAGCCGGATACGTTCGATGCCATCGTGCGCATGAATGACCGCATTGGTATCGTTTCGCGCGAACGCATCACCGACGAGCTAAATAAGATTATTCTGTCGCCAACGCCTTCGTATGGATTTAAGTTACTCTATCACGCGGGTTTGCTGGAACGCATTTTCCCGGAATTAGTTGCGCTGAAGGGCGTAGAGACGATAGAAGGCAAAGGCCACAAGGATAACTTTTATCATACGTTGCAGGTCTTAGACAACGTAGCACACCGCAACCAGAAAGGCGAGTTGCCTGCTGAGCCGGAAAACTACGAGCTATGGCTACGCTGGTCGGCCCTGCTGCACGACATTGCCAAGCCTGCCACCAAACGTTTCGATGCCCGCGTTGGCTGGACCTTCCACGGCCACGAAGACCTGGGCGCACGTTGGGTGCCGGGCATTTTTCGCACCCAGAAGCTGCCTATGCATGAAAACATGCGCTTTGTGCAGAAACTCGTGCGGCTACACCTGCGGCCCATTGCTCTCACCAAAGAAACGATTACCGACTCGGCCCTGCGCCGGTTGCTGGTCGATGCAGGCAACGACCTCGACGGGCTGATGGCCCTATGCCGGGCCGATATTACCTCGAAGAATTACGAGAAAGTGCAGAAACACCTGCGTAATTTTGACAAAGTAGAGCGTAAACTGCACGACCTCGAAACACGCGACCAACTGCGTAATTTTCAGCCGGTTATTACAGGCGAGCTGATTATGGAGACCTTTGGCCTGCCGCCCTCGAAAGAAGTTGGTGAGTTAAAGACAATGGTGCGCGAAGCCATCCTGGACGGACTCGTATCAAACACAATGGAATCTGCCTATCCGTTCCTGCTCGAAGAGGGCCATAAACGGGGCTTATTTGTTAAAACGATGAGTGATGAACGATGAGTGTTTGCGTCAGCCTACTCATCACTCATCGTTCATCACTCATCACTATAAAATACACATGGAAAACAATACCAACTTTCGCCGGTTCTTTGGCGCATCACTAACCATTCTCGGCATCATTGTCGTTTTATTTGCCCTGATCGCGTTCCTCTCCGACGGTAAGCCCGTAATGGGTCTGAGCGTGAACAAAGCCGAATCTGCCGCGCCGTTTATCGTGGGTATGATCTTTTTAGTGACAGGCGTGAATCTGGTACGCGAAGCATGAGTTCACTTCGTTAATTTCGCCGTCAGTAGCCACTGGTAAGGGTTCATTGGCTTGGGCAGGCCATCGGGCTGAATTTGCAGATACATCAGATGCAGGTGCGTTGGTGAGCGGCTTTTGTAGGCGTTGAAGCCCGTGCGCCCTATTTCGGCGAGTTTTTGCCCGGCCTGTACCCATTGCCCCGGCGATACATAAATCCGGTTATTGTGGGCGTAATAAAACAGGCCGTGCATAACGGGGTCGTAAACCCAAATCCAGTTGCCGCCCCGGTACTCGGAGCCGGGTTGCCAGCCGGTTTCAATGGCTAAAACAATACCGCCGGTCATTGCCAGAATATCGACCGGCTGGCCGTTGCGGTCATCTAAATTATCCTGATTGCGGTCAACGATAAAGATGTCCTGGGCTGGGTGGCTACCGCGTACTTTATAATCGAACAGATCGAAACCGATACCCCGGTAGCCTTCGCCGTGCGTACCGCCGATGGCCGTGGCCGTATAGCCCCGCAGTGGAAACGCAAAATACCGACCCGTTCGGCGCAGACTGTCGCGTTCGAGCGAATCTATGCGATACGGTCCGTTGTTACGAAAACCTTGTTGCAGACCGCGCATAATACCGCTGAACTGCATCCGGGCCGAGTCGGGCGTAATATGCTGCTGGCGGATTTGCGTGTACAGCGTCTGAAACTGCTGACAGTAAGCATAGAGTGTAGGCTCGTCGGAGTTGGTGATAACCACCTGCGATGATGCCGCGTTTAAGCCACCGACCAGAATAGCCCCCAGAATACCCACTGCCCGCATGAATAAAGTTACGTAACGTTTCACTCGTTCTGAATTGAGCGGGTAAAATTACGGAACGAACACCACTTCACGGACACACGATTTTATAAAACGTATAGCTGACGGTAATGGCCGTGTAGGTATAGCTATCGCGCAGGGCCGGGTTACCCTGACCGAGTTTACTGGTTGTGACGCCGAAGGTGCGGTCGCCGAGACCATCCAGATAATCGTTATTGGTAAAACGGGTGCCAAATTCCACGCCTACGCTCCACGGGCGTTTGATTTCGTACTTAATACCCACGCCAAGCGGAAAATTGACCATGCCCCGCGCCCGAATGGTGGCGTTGCGAAAGCTACATAGCCCTATTCCACCGAACACATAAGGCGACCAATTTTTAGCTTTGGGGGTTAGTTTATAACTGCGAAAATTGTATTCTACATCAACCGTAGCTTCGCTCAGGGTACTCCGAAACGAAAAATCGCGGGCCTGTTGAAACGGGTCGCGGCTGAAACGATCTTCGCCCTGAATCCAGCCAGCAGCTAAGCCCGCCCGAAACGACACCGAGCGGGTTGCATTGTACCGAAAAAACAGATTGGCCGCCGGGCTATACGAACGCGGATTCAGGAACGCTGAGACGTCGCCCTTATAGAGCATACCGCCCACTCCGCCCCCTACTTCTATTTTTTGTGCCTCCGTGCCAAGGCTGATAAAAAGCCCGGCCACCAAAAGCCAGGCTTTATAAACATGTTGTAAGTACATAAGCAGGCAGTCTTTCATCAGTGCCTACCTAATAGGTGGACATTTAATTTTACCCGGAATAACATATTGAATTGAAATATTAGTCAGGATATAGCCGTCTCTCAGTATGCCGTCGGCACCGCGAACCGTTGTCTGAAACGGCGTTGGATCAGCCGTAAACAACTCCTGAGCTACCGTGTAGCGGTCGGTCGCATTCTTATAACGGGCCGCATTCCGTTCAAAACGCCGGTCAGACATAAGCACGCCCACGCCCTGTAAAGTAGCCGGGTCGGGATACGGGCTGCCACCTACGTCATCGAGGTAATCGGAGAATGAATACCGATAGCCAATTTCAAACCCAACGTTAAAATCATCGTTGATGCGATACCGGGCACCAATCCCAACCGGAATCGCAATTGTTACCAGCGAATACGGTTTATCGCGTCCGGGTTGGCTTTGTCCTTCGGTATGGAGCGGTTGCAGCTTCACCCACTTCTGCGCTTCGTAATCGCCGTTGTTGGGTGGCGCGGGCGTCCGGGCTTCGGGGCTGTGCGCCACTAAGGCTACCCCCCCAAACAAATACGGTGTTAGCTTGGCCCGCACCCGCGAATCTCGACCGTCGGCAACAAAATTATAGAGACCTGTTACAGCAAACTCTTTGAGATCGTTTCGGAAATGCAGGTTTCGGGCATATTGAATGGCAAATGCCTGCGGGTTATGTTTGGTGAACGTATAGTCGTCGCCTACAATTCGGGCGTAGGTAAACGAAGCGCGGGCGGCAAAATTCGGCGTAAACTGCCGCGTGTAGCCGAGGGTAGCATTCCAGCGGGGCAGAATAAACGTGGAGCGAAGCACTTGCCGATACCCCGCCAGGTCACCGTAGTAGTGCGATGAACCCGCTCCGAACGAAACGGTTGAATACGGCAAAAACTTCGTACCCGGTCGGCGTTGTGCCTGCCCCTCCATACTCAGGGTTATAAGCCAGCATGTGACTACAAACCCAATTAGTACACTCTTACACTTGTCTTTCATAGCAACACACGAATCAACCCATATGGCTCTAAGGCCAGCCATTTCGGAAACGGCCCAACCTTCGTTTTTATTGGTGTTGATTACTTAATTTTCTTGTACAGCCCTGATTTCTATATAACCTTTATCAAAAACCGTGCTGTATTCGGCGTCGAAGCAATTTAATTTCGAATATCCCAGCCCCAATTGAGTTTACTGCGTAAGGTATTCAGGAAGTTATCATCGCTTAATTTTACCAACCGGGCCACGAAAGTTTCTTTCTGTACACTAATTCGGGCCGACGTATCGACCGTAAACGAACGCGAATCGAGCGCGGCCAGAAAGTTACCGCTTCGGCTTTCTACCTCAAATGCGAGTTGGCAGCTATCCATCACAATCATTGGCCGCACGTTCAGATTATGCGGGCTGATAGGGGTAATAATAAAATTATTGGTTTGGGGCAGCAGTACCGGCCCCCCGCAACTGAGCGAATACCCGGTTGAGCCGGAAGGGGTCGATATAATAATGCCATCGGCCCAGTATGAATTCAAAAACTCGCCATCGAGGTAGCTATGTACCGTAATCATTGACGACGTTTGGGTGCGGGTGATGGTAAAATCGTTCAGGCCAAACGGCAGATTACCAAAAATATCGGGCGTTGAGCGCACGCCTACCAATGTACGTTCATCGATGCTGAACTGTCCGTTATACAGCGCATCGATCATGAGTCGCACCGAGTTTGGCGCCACCGTAGCCAGAAAGCCCAGCCGCCCGATGTTGATACCAACAATTGGAATCTGGCGGGGACCAACGTGCGTAACGGCATCGAGCAGCGTGCCATCTCCTCCCAAACTAAAAATGAAGTCGGCCTCTAAAACGCCCTCCTCAATCGTGTAGGTGATTTGACTGTAGTGCGCTACCGAGGCATTATCTAAAAATTCGCGGTAACCCGCCGAGATAATAACTTCGACCTGTCGTTTTGCCAATTCGTCAAACATCGACTGAATATATGGCCTGGCCGATTCGGGAAAGTTGCGCCCGTGAATGGCGATTTTCATGGAGAAGGGGTTGTAAGGGGTAAGGTCGCAGGTTGTAGGGTATAAGGGCCTTACACCTCACAACCTTACCTCTCTATACCTTATTTTACGTGTTCAAATACCGCAGCAATGAGTCGAGCCGTTCCTGATCGATGCTTTCGACGGGGGCGTTGGCAAAAGCGGCTTCAATTTTATAACCGAATCGTTCGAGCGTCGAAATAACCGGCCCTATGTCGCGCCGGTTGAGTTTGAGTGTCAGTTTCGAGCGATCTGGCATTCCGTAGGCTGCGCTTGAAAAATAACTGCTGACGATTTTCACCTGATTCGATTCAATCAGCCGACTGATTTCGGCCATCGAGTAATCGCGTTCGTTGATGTTTAAAATCAGAATCGCGCCCGTTTCCTGTACGCCCAGTTCCTGAGCAAACTGTTTGAGCAGTTCGCTGGCCGAGATAGTACCGATAAACTCGCGGCTTTCGTTCAGCACGGCTACCACCTCCATCCGGTTCTGAATGGCAAGCCCCATGACCTCGTACATGTGCTGATCGTCAGCCACATAGGCTTTCTCGAACAAACGCATGGTATCGGCCAGCAGTTGCTCATCATCGGCCACGTCCATCAATAATTCTTCACTGATAACTCCTCGATATTCACCCTGATCGGCCAGCACTAACTGCCCAACGCGGTGTTCCTGCATCCAGTCTAACGCTTGCCCGACAGAATCGGACGGCTTTAGGGCCGGGAGCATAGGGTCTATAAGTTCGGCTGCCAACATACAAGTAGGTATAAACGTAACGGGTATACGGCAGAAAACTACGAAAACTCCGTCATAGTTTCCAAATTCCCCAACTGTTCGCTGTAGATGGGATGCCGGTCGAGCCAGTCGGAAAGCAATTGGTTGAAGCGGTCGGGGCATTCCATCATGGGCGCGTGACAGCACTTGTCGATGAAATACAGCTCTGAGTCGGCAATGAGCCGATTAAACTCATGCCCAACCTCGGCAGGTGTAATGGTATCGTTCAGCCCCCAGACCAACAGCGTTGGCACCCGGATTTTATACAAATCTTTGGCAACATTGTTACGCTGCGCCGATTTGGCAATACCTACAATGTTCATACATTTAGGTATACTGCTGGTAATCTCGAATACCTCGTCGATCAGTTCTTTTGAGGCTACTTTCGGGTCATAAAACGTGTAGGCTACCCGCTCGGCAATGTACTCGTAGCTGCCGCGCTTGGGGAATGAGCCGCCCATACCGTTCTCAAATAAACCCGAACTGCCTGTTAGCACCATGCGCCGAACCCGGTCGGGATTTTTGAACGTGTACAGAATCGATAAATGCCCGCCCAACGAGTTGCCCAGCAGCGTCAGGTCGTGTAAATCTTTCTGATCGACAAATTTTTCGACAAAGGCCACCAACCCTTCGAGGCTGGCCTGTCGCACAGGCATGTCATAAATAGGCAGCATCGGGATTACGACCCGGTATTGCCTTGAAAACGTATTAATTACACTATCCCAGTTACTGAGTGCCCCAAACAGGCCGTGTAATAATAGCAGCACATCGCCCTGCCCTTCATCAACATAGCGGAAACCCGCTTCTTCTTTCAGTTGGTAGTTCATACATGTTGTGAGATTAGCGTTGTGGCGGAATAGGTATTTGGCAATGATACAAAATCAATCCAGTTTTTTAGCAATACTGTCCCATATTCCGTTAGTGCAGCTTCAGGATGAAACTGAACGCCCCAAATGGGTAGCCAACGATGCCGGAATGCCATAACCTCGCCAGCATCAGTCGACAGCAGCGGCAGCAGCGTACCGGGCAAATTGGTTAATAGCAGCGAGTGATAGCGGGTAACGTTGAAACAGTCTGGCAACGTTTGCGTCAGCACGTCGTCGGTCAGTACGCGCACTGGCGAGACTTTGCCATGCATAGGCCGTTCGGCAGGGGTAAGCGTAGCACCGAAAAACTCGCCAAGAGCCTGATGCCCCAGACAAACGCCCAGCATTGGCACGTGTTGATAGTAGCCATCAATAACCTGCATGAGTTGCCCGGCCCGGCGAGGTATACCCGGCCCCGGCGACAGCACGACGGCGTCGGGCCGATGATGGGGAAGTTTCGCCGGCCATTCGTTATTGCGTATGACATGGCAGGTCGCTCCTGCCTGTTGCAGGTAATCGACCAGCATGTACGTAAACGAATCGAAGTTATCAATCACCAGCAGTTCCATACCACTATACTTAATCTACTTTGGCAAAATTAACACCTTCTAAAAAAAAGCAATAACAGTAATTTACCTATATACTGATTATCAGCATATTATTTTTTTATTATCATTGATATGTGCAATATTTATCAAAAAAGTACCACAGTATGAGCTATCCATATGGCTCATTTGTATAACGCAGACTTGCGTACATTTGCCAACAACGTTTCTTGTCCATCAATTTACGCTGACGTATGCCCGCAGAATCGCCCATTATTATTGTTGGGGCCGGTATGGCCGGTCTGACCTGTGCCGTTTATCTGAAACAGGCCGGTATCGACGCGCTGTTGCTCGAAGCTTCCGATGGCGTGGGCGGGCGCGTTCGGACCGATATTGTCGATGGGTTTTTATTAGATCGGGGCTTTCAGATTCTGCTTACAGCTTATCCCGAAGCAAAGCGGTTGCTTAACTATTCGTCGCTCGACCTGCAACTGTTTCGGTCGGGCGCGCTGATTCGGCACCGCGAACCTAATGCATCGGCAGAATGGATGAAATTACTGAACCCATTTCAGGAGCCATTGTCGGTGATTCAAACGCTGACGTCGCCCGTGGGTACAATTGCCGACAAAATCCGAATTGTGGAACTGTTGCGTCGAACGCAATCGCTGACCATCAGCGAGTTGTTTGCACAAACGCCTACCACAACCTTTGCACTGCTGCACGAAATGGGTTTTTCCGATCAACTAATCGAACGGTTTTTCCGTCCTTTTTTTGGCGGTGTTTTTCTGGAAGATGCCCTCCTTACGTCGAGTAATTTCTTCGAGTTCTGCTTCCGCATGTTCTTCGTGGGCGATGCTGCCGTACCGGCGCGGGGCATTGGAGCCATTGCCGAACAGTTAGCTAATCGGCTCACACCCGGCCAGATCCGACTGAACAGCCCCGTCGCTCAAATTGACGGTCAGCGCATTCAACTGGTATCGGGCGAGACACTATCGGCCCGCGCCATAGTACTGGCCGTCGATGCGGCTCAGGCGGCCCGGCTGCTCCATCGTTCGGTGCCTGCCGAGCGTGGGTTTACGCATACAACCTGCACCTACTTCGCAGCCAGCCAATCGCCCAACACCCAGAAGTTACTGATGCTGAATACGCAACGTAGTTCTGCCGTGCATAATATTGCCGTTATGAGCGACATCGCCCCCGCTTATGCGCCCGCCGGTCAGTCGCTTGTTTCGGTCAGTACGCAGGGGCTGGAACTGGTCGACGAAGTAGCTCTGACGCTACACATTCGTCGGGAGTTGAGCGAGTGGTTCGGGGCCGACGTGCAGCAGTGGCGTCACCTGAAAACGTATCACATTCCGCACGCGCTGCCTGCCTACGGCCCAGAGGCTGTACATCAGCCGCTTCAACTGTCGGCAACGTTGTACCAATGTGGCGATCAGACGGCCTATCCATCGCTCAATGCTGCCATGCAAACAGGTCGCGAAGTGGCAGAACTGATTAGCCGATAGCACGTGCAATATGAAACCCGATGTTGACGTAGCGATTGTAGGAGCCGGTTTTGCCGGATTGGGTGCGGCCATCCGGCTGCAACAGCGTGGCAAAACGTCGTTCGTTATTTTTGAACGAGCTTCCGACGTTGGCGGCACCTGGCGCGACAACGTGTATCCGAACTGTGCCTGCGACGTGCCTTCGCATTTGTACTCCTTTTCATTTGCTCCCAACCCGGCCTGGTCGCGGAAGTATTCGCCACAGCCGGAGATTCTGACGTATCTCCAGAACGTAGTTGAGCAGTTTACGCTTCGGCCATACATTCGCTTCCGTACCGACATTGTCCGAACCGAGTTTTCGGAACAAACCGGCTTCTGGACGCTTACCGACCGGGCTGGCAACGTTACTACAGCCCGTGTGGTGGTTGGTGCTACCGGCCCTCTCAACCGGCTCAGCCTGCCGAAACTGCCAGGCATCGAAACTTTTACCGGACCCGCCTTTCACACCAGTAACTGGAATACGTCGACGGATCTGACAGGCAAGCGTGTAGCTGTTGTCGGCACCGGAGCCAGTGCTATTCAGGTGGTTCCGGCTATTGCGCCGAAGGTGGCACAACTGACTGTTTTTCAGCGCACAGCTCCTTATGTAACACCCCGTCAGGACCGGCAGACGTCGGCGTTTGAACAGCGGCTGTTTGCCTCGATTCCGCTCGTCCGAAAAGCCTACCGGGGGGCAATCTTCTGGCTGAACGAGTTAACGGGTTTGTCGTTTCTGGGCAACGAAACGCTGCACAAAGTTGGCTCATCCATTGCCCGCAAACACCTCGAAACAGCAATCAGCGATCCCGAACTCCGGCGCAAAGCCACGCCCGATTATAAGATGGGCTGCAAACGCGTGCTGGTTTCCGACGATTATTACCCGGCTCTCGCCCGCCCAAACGTTGAGTTAGTGACCGACCCGATTGCGGAGGTCAGGCCGAACAGCCTTGTTACCACCGACGGCACCGAGCGGCCCGTAGACGTGCTTATTTACGCAACAGGCTTTACCGTGGCGTCTATTGTTTCAGACCTCAGCATACGGGGCCGGGCGGGCAGGAAGTTATTCGACGAGTGGCTGACAACCGGACCACAGGCGCATTACGGCATTACGGTGTCGGGTTTCCCGAATCTGCTGTTATTGGTAGGCCCCAACACGGGACTGGGCCATAATTCCATCGTTCATATAATCGAGTCGCAGCTTAACTACATGATAAGCTATCTCGATTTACTGGATAGGGCAGGTGAAGGCGTGTTTCTGGACGTTCGGCCCGATGCCCAGGAAGCGTATAACAACACTATTCAACAACGAATGATTGGCACGGTCTGGGCATCGGGGTGCCGAAGCTGGTACATGGACGCGCAGGGACGCAATACCACCATCTGGCCCGCGCTGGCGTCAACCTACCGAAACGCTACGCGCCGAGTCAACCCGGCTGATTATGAACGCTGCCATCGCCCGACCTGATACAAATGCCCGCTCAACGCCTGAACGCAGATCGCTCAGACTATCTGCGCCAAAACCGTCGCCCCCAAACAGCAGTGGAAATGGTGCCGACGCAGCCAGAAACGGAGCCGGGTGTTGCCGTTCGGCGTGGCTATATCGCCAGCGATGTACCTGCACGACGCCGACGGTTTCGGCAGGAATCCGACGCTGCAATTGAGTCAGCAATTGGCGGCCAGCGGCCTCCAGATCACCGTCGAGGTTTTCGCGGCTGAACGAGCTACTGGCATGAATCGTGACGGATGGCTGCTCGGGCGAGATGCCTTTCTGCTGATTATCAACTACCCAGGCCACGTCAGGCGTGGGCGATTGCCAGAAACCTGGTGCCGGTATCAGGCCCGACCGCTCTACGGTTGCCAGCACCGTCAGACACGGCTCATAAGAAATAGCATCGAGCGCGATACAGTCGGCGGCTTCGAGCCTGCAATCGCTGTCGTTCAACAGGGCGAGGGCCTGCGGAACGGGTATCGTCAGCAACAGCGCATTGGCCCGGTACTCGTTTCCGGCTTCGGTTTGCACCAGCCAGCCAGTCGACTCAGCGGCTACCCGAACCACCTTTTCGTTTAGTTCAATGCGTAATCCCTGCGCAAGGTGTTTGGCGATACCGCTCATGCCTCCCGTGCCTACGTAATTCACTGCCTCTTCCGATTGCCAGATTGCTGTTGTATTAGCTGCCCGGAGCGTTTCTATGCACTGCTGAAATTCGGGCGTCTGCGCGGTTATGTACTGTGCGCCGTGGTCGGCGCGTGCGCGGTCGATGCGTCGGGTTGCCATACGACCGCCAACGCCCCGGCCTTTGTCGAGAACGGTAACGTCGTAGCCGAGTTGCGTGAGTTCGCGGGCGGCTGTCAGGCCAGCTATTCCCGCTCCAATGATGAGTACAGACAAGGTAGATTTCGCATTTTTTGGCGTACTTCGTACTGCCACTGAATTGTGACCGCAAAGCTAAAGTTCTTTTGCATTTTATCCGTCGATACCTGCTTCCGTTGCTCATTGCCCTACCCATTGGCTTCGTTTGGCTATACCCCCAGCTCCTGCGGTGTATGCGCGTTGGTGCGTCCGATGCGTTTCAGACGTTGCCGGGCGTACCGGGCGTTTATGTCAGCCGCATGGCTACAGTCCGGCAGCAGACGCAACTCCGCGAACACATCAAAACCGCCCGTGCTCGCATACGTCGGTTCTGGGGCGATCAGCGGGGCCGGGCAGTGCTGATTTATTGCCCGCAACAAGCTGATTACGAACGTTATTGTATAGGGGGCGAAGGAGCCGGGTGTAGCCTCGGCACGCCCTGGGGCGAATCGTTTTTAGTGCTTGGCCCCGAAGGTAACAATGCCGACGTGATGGCCCACGAACTCTGCCACGACGAACTGTTTGCCCGGCTGGGGTGGTGGCGCGTGAAGCAGCAAATTCCAGTCTGGTTCAACGAAGGTCTGGCACTGATGGTCGATTATCGATTTACCGATCCGGCAGTGTGGGAGCAACCGGGTCAATTGCCCCCCGAACACGCCGACAGCGAACTCATGCCGCTTGCTCCTCCTGCCATGCGCCCGCTTACCAGTCTCGAAACTACCCGCGATTTCTTCGGTGGCGACTACGACGATGTTATGCTGGCTTATCAGACAGCCGCCGATGAGGTGTCGCGCTGGCTGCTGGTTGCAGGCCGTTCGGGCGTTCCGGCACTAACGAACGCTGTTGCCAACGGCGAAAACTTCGGTGTCGTATACCGTCGGCTGGAGCGGGACAAGCGTAACCCTGCTCCCGTAAAATAGCGACAGCGGGTTGAGAACGCTGTAACCCGGTTTTCTTTATCGTTCCACTTCGTTGGGCAGATGGGCCAGAATCTCGCTTTTGAGTGCGTAGATAAGCTGGCGTTTCAAGAAGCTGCGGTGCATTACCAGACTCACTTCGCGCACTGGCTGGGGCGTGGCAAACGGGCGCAGTCTGGCCCGGCGCGTTTTGTCCATATCGAGCGTAGCCAGAAACGGAAGCAGCGTAAAGCCATTTTGCCGGTCAATAAGTTTGATCAACGTTTCGAGGGAGCCGGTTTCGTAACGGAGCGGGGTGTTGCTGTTCGGCTGGCGGTCGGCACCACACAGGTCAAGTACCTGATTACGAAAGCAATGCCCTTCGGTGAGCAACCATAAACCATCCGTTTGCAGGTCGGCAGGCGTTACTACCGTTTTCCCGAACAACGGGTGTGAGTCAGCCGCGTAAACAACGAGTTTCTCCCGAAAAAGTGGCAGTTCGGTAATACCGTTTTCGGATAAAGGCGTTACCACCAACCCTACATCAATGAGACCGTTGCGAAGCCGCTCCACAATCTGCTCCGTAACCAACTCCTGAATCTGCACCGAAACCGCCGAATAGTTGACCACAAAATCGCCGATAAAATAGGGCAACAGATACGGGGCCAGCGTTGGAATGATGCCAATGCGCAGATCGCCCTGAAGATCATTTTTCGACTCGCTGACAATTTCGGGAATGCGCCGGGCCGACCGCAGCACCTCCCTCGCCTGAGTCAGAATGGCCTGTCCGGTTTCAGTGGGCACAACGGGTTGTTTCGAGCGGTCAAAAACCAACACACCCAACTCATCTTCTAATTTCTGAATCTGCATACTTAACGTTGGCTGCGTTACGTGGCAGGCTTCGGCAGCGGTGGCAAAATGCCGGTAGGTATCAACGGCAACAATATAATCTAACTGCGACAAGGTCATGCTCATGCCTATGTGTTATCAATAAAATCTATACAAATCTAAGTCCTATAAGTTCTAAACGAAGCGTTGAATCATCTACATTTGCCATTAAAACGCATCGTTCATGAAAACACCTCAACTACTCCTCTTTTTTCTACTGCTCAACATAGTCGTGGTACAGGCGCAGTCCCGCAAAACGACTAACCCGCCCGCACCGGGTTTCGACCTGGCTGGTTCCGACGCTAAAGCCGTTCAGATTGCCGACGACGTGATGGCTGCAATGGGTGGCCGAAAAGCCTGGGACGAAACTCATCTGATTGCCTGGAATTTTTTCGGTTTTCGGAAATTGGTCTGGGACAAATGGTCGGGTAACGTGCGGGTCGATAACCTGCGCGATGATCAGACCGTGCTGTTGAATATCAACAACAATCAGGGCCGCGTATTCAGAAATGGGCAGGAACTGACCGAACCTGATTCGGTAGCCAAATATGTTCGTCAGGGCAAGAATGCCTGGATAAACGACTCGTACTGGTTGGTGATGCCATTTAAACTTAAAGATTCGGGCGTGACGCTGAAATACCTCGGCGAAGAAGCCACCAAGGATAGCCGCCCCGCCGACGTACTGCAACTGACGTTCAAGAATGTTGGGACTACACCCGATAACAAGTACAAAGTCTGGGTCGATAAACAATCGCATTTAGTAACGCAGTGGGCACATTATCCGAAAGCTACCGACGAACAGCCGCGCTTTACGCTTCCGTGGGCTGATTATCAACGCCACGGCCAAATTCTGCTCTCCGGCGAACGGGGCGACCGCGACCTGACCGACATCATGGTATTTACGGGACTGCCCGGCGAAGTCTTCAGCAGTTTCACCCGCACCGACCTGAGCCGCTACCCACAGGCAAAATAAACTTACTACTTCATACCGCTGTTTCCCTGTACATGGAAGCACCTGCTCTGCAACAATTCGCCACCGCCCCCAAAGCTCCCGGCAAAACGGGCGTTCTACTTGTTAATTTAGGTACGCCCGATAGCCCATCGGTGTCCGACGTTCGCAAATACCTGCGCGAGTTTCTGATGGATGGCCGCGTTATCGATATTCCGTTTATTCCGCGTTTTCTGCTCGTCAACGGCATCATTGCCCCGTTCCGGGCACCAAAATCGGCCAAGACGTATAAAGAAGTCTGGACCGAAAACGGGTCGCCCCTGAAGTATTACGGCGAAGTGAACGAGCGGCAGTTACAGCAGGCTCTCGGCCATGCGTATGTAGTTCGGCTGGCGATGCGCTATCAAAGCCCCAGCATTGACGCGGGGCTGAGCGAGTTTCAGCGGCTCGGCCTGACCGACATCATCGTGATTCCGCTCTTTCCTCAATATGCTTCGGCCACCACGGGTTCGGTATATGAGAAGGTGATGGACGTGTTGAAGACCTGGCAGGTAATTCCGCAGGTACGGTTCGTGAATCGGTTTCTTGAACACCCCAAATTTATCGAAGGGTTCGTACAGCTTGGCCGCAAATACATGGCCGACTATGAGTACGACCACTTTCTGTTCAGCTACCACGGCCTGCCCGAACGGCAAATTCGCAAAGGCGACATTACAAAGTCGGTTTGCCAGTTGGGCGAATGCTGTGGCTCATTACGCGCCGACAATCAGCATTGTTACCGGGCGCAGTGCTTTGAAACTACCCGCCGGTTGGTGCGTGAACTGGGCATACCCGAAGGCAAGTACACGACCTGTTTCCAGTCGCGGCTGGGCCGTGACCCCTGGATTCAACCCTATACCGAAGATACAATTCGGAAACTGGCAAAAGACGGTATTAAGAGCGTACTGGCTTTTTCACCCGCTTTCGTAGCCGATTGTCTGGAAACGACAATTGAAGTCGGCGAAGAATACAAAGAGTTGTTTGAAGAACTGGGCGGCCAGCACTGGCAGTTAGTAGAAAGCCTGAACGACAGCCCGTTATGGGTTGAAACGCTGGTCGATTTGGTTAAAACGGCGTAAAAAATACGCCGTTTTAACTACCGGCTTGCAACCAGTTTCGATTTAGGGGTAAAATGCGTCACGGCATTGTTTACGGGCTTCAGTGTACGCAGGTACGCATAAATGGCCCCCAAATCCTGCTCCGACATACCGCCATACATCGCCCACGGCATAATGGTATTGAACTCATTCTGAGCTACTGTCGGGCTAACGTATCTTTCGTGCGTGTGTGCCTTAAAACGGGCAATGAACGCGTCACAAGTCATGTTCAGAATGCCGGTAGCGTGGGGCGTCAGGTTAGCCGACCGCACCGTGCCGGTTGGTATCGGGAACACGCGCCCGCCTGCCATTTCCATACCCGGCAGCGGTTGTCCTTTGTCGTCGGCGGGTGTGTGGCAATCGGTGCAGGAAGCGAACGTAGTCAGGTAGTTGCCATACGCAACCGTATCGGCAGGGTTGGGCCGCTTGCCGAGTGCAGCTTTGGTAGGTATGGTGTTGATAATGAAATTCATCGGGAAGTCAGGTTCAGCCGCCGGTATCTTGTTTGGAATCGGCTTCAGGCTGCGGAGATACGCAATGATGTCGTAAATATCTTCCGGGTCCATCCTGGCGTAACTCTGGTAGGGCATCACCGGAAACAACGCCCGTCCGTCGCGGTTGACGCCTGTGGTAATGGCCCGAAAGATTTCGCCGTCGGTCCAACTGCCGAGACTGGCCGGGGTAATATTGGCTGCGTAGAAGTTTCCCGGAAAGCCCATTTCGCGGACAAACGCTTCGCCCCCTTTACCCTCTGTGCCGGGCACCATTGGCCCCGCCAGTTTTGTGAAATCGCGCGTGGAATGGCAGTCGATACAGGCTGCTACATGATTGGCTAAGTACCGCCCATGTTCAATCTGAGCAGTTGTGGGTTTGATTGCCAGTTTAGGAGCCGGCCCAACGTTTGGCAGGGCCAGTTTCACATAAGACAGGCCCGCAACGACTATAATAACGATGACCCCTACGAGGCCAAGAGCAAGTTTAAGTAATCGCTTTTTCATCCGGTTAAAAGAGGAATTGTGGGAAAGTCGACAATTAACAGCGTAAGGATATGAAGTGGTAGAGAAATTAAGTAAGCGGTATAGACTCTTTATTGACAGGGTATAAAAAAGCCGGACAGGCTTATGCCCATCCGGCTTGTATGCCGTTGTTAATCAGAACATTCAGGCAGCCATGCGATAAGCAGGTTCGTCATCTTGCTGCGGCTGTTCGAGCATCGGTGCAATGATGGTATTCATTCGTTCGCGCACAAAACTTTCCTGTAAATAGGAAGGTAATTTTGCCACCAACTGCCGGTACGCCATCATACCGAGTGACTTTGCAATGTACGCTTCGTGCACGCTGTTTACGTGAGAAACAATATTCACAAGGCTCTGGTGAAACAGCTTCACATCAATCTCTGAGTCGACAAACCGCTCAATCTCGCGGTTGGTCGAGGAGATGCGCAGGCGGCTCAACATGTCGAAATACGTGGTATAGCCAATCTGCTTCGCCAACTGCTTATATTGCTCAACGCTGAATTTCTGTAAAATCTCGCCTGTTTTGGGACTACGCAGGGCCGTTTTCGGATTATTCTGGATAGCATTGCGCAACGCCCTGACGCGCTGATCGCGGGTGGTTTTGAGGAACTGCGCCAGCTCGGCCTGCGCCGATCCCGCCCGCGATGGCAACAACAATTCGCTGCGGCCCGGAACGGCAAATCGCTTCGCCATTGGCAACCGCTGAATACGGTAGCTGTTGATGGGGCCGAGCGCGTAATAGCCAATAGAGGCCGGGTAATAGCCCCGGACAACCATGTTGCCAATGCGCTTACGGATAATTTCTTCGTTACTCACATTCACGCCCTGCACAGCCAGAAACGCCCGTGCGCTAAACAACGCGCTGTAGTATGCCTGCGGAAAGGTCCAGTGCAGCGAGCTTTGCAGATACTGCTCATCGTTGACAACGGGCGTAATCCGTAGGGCGTATTCGGCACTCCAGCTATTCAACAGCAGTTTCTCCAGTGCCCGGCGGGTATCGTCGGTATGGCGTCCATAAAACTGCTGAAACACGGGGAACTTAGCCACATCGAGCAGGTCATTCTGATGCTGAATGTGGTAGTCCATTGCAAAAAAATGGTTCAAAAACACCTGGGCCGGAATCGATCTCCGCCAGTTCTCATCGTGCGGCAGCGCGCCAGTCGGAGCCGTTGCAAGCGGTGCCTGATCGGTCGGGGAATGCATCGAAACGCTGGTTATCTGTGTCATACTTTATTAACGAAAAAGGCGTTTTCAACGTTCAAATTTTATCAACTATTTTCTTATCGTAATACACTGAAATACAGTTGTTTATCTATGATTTTTTAACAACTTTCCAACCCTGTTTTTATACCCTTTCCGAACGAGCCACAGCGTCTTTTTTCAGCCTGAGAATGGCACTATATCGAGGGTTTTTCCGTTAGCATCAAACAATGATTTCAACTCGAAAACAGTTTATTTTTTTCGGCATACTGCTGCTTGTCAGGCCGCTGTTTCATCCTGTTCAGGCACAAACGAACCGCCGGTCGGCAGCGGTTAGCCCAGCGGCTTCTGTTGAAGGAGCGGTACTTGATGCCGTTTCCCAGAAGGGAATCGCCAACGCCACTCTTCAGGCCAAAACAGCAGAGGGAAGTGTGCGCACAAAAACCGTGTCGGCCTACGATGGCACGTTTGCCCTGCGCGGGCTTGACCCCCGAAAACAATACCAGCTTGTTATTAAGGCCAGCGGCTACGAGTCGGTCGAACAGCCATTTACGTTTACCTCGGCTACTGCCGACCGGGTGTACGGCAAAAAAATTCTGCTCCAGCCCAGCAGTAAACCCGTTGCCGGGAAGTCGGCCACATCCACTACGGGGGGTGCTGTTTTTACGGCAAATCAGGCGGTGCCCGAAATCATGGTTAAGGCTACGGCTTCGCCCGGTTCGGGTAGCAATGGCAATCAGCGCGTTACGCCACCGAAAACGTTAGACGCCAAAGTGGTTTTTTCGCCCCCGCTCACGGTGGCTCCTCCCGGCAAAACTACCCAGCTAAAAGCCATTCAGTTCGTGCAGAGCAAAGCCGACCTGCTACCTGATGCCCAGCCTGCGCTGGAGCAACTGCTGGCGTTTATGCGTAGTCGGCCCACCGTTGAGATTTTGCTGGCGGGCCATACCGACAATCAGGGTGATTTTGACGAAAATGTACGGCTTTCGCAGCAGCGCGTCGACGTGGTAAAGGCGTATCTGGTACAGAATGGCATTGCCGCAAACCGAATCGCTACACGCGGCTACGGCCCTACCCGACCCATTGGCAATAACAACAAAGAAGCCACCCGGCAGCAGAACCGGCGCGTTGAACTGGTTATCACAAAGGAATAAGTTGGAGGCAGGCACTTAACATTTAGGCTACAGTTGAGTTTTGAAGGTACTTGTTTATCCACCAAAATCCTCAACGAAAGCTATGAGCGTGCAATCGAATGACGACGAACCCGCTGGGGACGTACTCAACTCAAATACAACATATGACATTGTTGTCAGCCCCACCGGCCTGATCACCGAGTTGTCGGACACGGTCGATGCGATGGACGGAGCCGAGGTGGAAGTAGTTGAAATTGTAAACGAGGCCGACGGCACCAATATCGAACTGACCATTATAGAAGAGCCAACCAATCAGCCGGGCGTTACCAGCGTAGATCGGTTTATTGAAATAGAAGGTATTGGTCATAAAGTAGCCGAGATGCTGACGAAGGCGGGCATTCTGAAGTTTTCGCAGTTGGCCGAAACACCCATTGAGCGGATTCGCGAGATATTGGCCGCATCGGGCACGTTTTACCGCATCTACGACGCCACCCATTGGCAGAACGTAGAGACGCAAGATTTTGCGTCTCAATCTCAACCACAAGATTTTGCGTCTCAACCTCAACCACAAGATATTACCTCGTCACGTGCGACGACCGAGCCAAAGCCCACCGACGACCAGCCCCGTTCCAACAAACGTGAATAGCGTAATTGGCTCATCGAGTAATACATACGAGTATAGAAATCCGAAAATTGGGCATAAAAACAGCCACAGCGACGCCCGCACAGGGTCTTGGCGGACAAGATAAAACCAAAGCTGCAACGCGGCCACCGACACCGGAACAATAAGCCAGAACACTGCTCCCCAAAAACGACCATCGTATTGGGCCATGCCGAAATCAGCAAACGCCAGCGTAAAGGGTAGCAGTAACAGGCCGCCAATCAGCACCTGCCAGCCGTTGATAACGAGGCTCGGCAACCGCCAGTCGAAGCGGGCGTAGTACACGGTTGCGGCTGATACCGACACCATGCCAATCAGCAGAATCAGCAGTCCCCCAACCGTAGCATGGGCATCCTGCAAGAGCGGATAGGTGGCTACCCCAACACCAGCCAGCCCCAGCAACAGCCCACCGATTTCGTTCGGACGCGGCACCCGACGCAGCCATAGTGCCGACAATAAGGCAATGAACAGCGGGTTTGTAGCGGTCGATAAGCTGCCGATACCCGCCGAAACTTCGCGCAGGGCCAACACAAACGCACCGAGATAAATGGTAGTGTTTAACAGGGCAAAGACCGTGAGCCGCCAAAATTCGATGCGTGTGGGCCAGCTATCTGCCGACCGCCGTAGCGTATACGCAACCAGCAGCATACCCGTTCCGGCAATGAAAAATCTGACATTTGCCAGAATGAGCGGATGCACCGACAGCACGCCAAACTTGGTAGCCGCCGACGCCGATGCCCATAAAGCCGCAAAGAGCACACCAGGGAGAAGTTGTTTCATTGGCCTCCCCTAATGATACGCACCTTACGAGCAGTAAGCACTGTAAAAGCATCGACCAAATTCGTCATCTGCTTCTGAAATAAGTCCAGGATAAGCGTTGCTTTTTCCGGAGGTTTATACCCTTCTAAACGGTAAAAAACGACGCCCCGATGTGGTAAACCGAATTTATACCGCAACTCGCCAAAATCTTTATCGGCTGTGAGCAATACAGCATTTATACGAACAGCCTTTGCCAGTACATTCTCGTCAATTATGCCGAAATCATCTTCGGCAACAGCCGAAACGTCGAAGCCATGATCGCGCAGCAAATGAATAATTGGAAAGTCAACGTTCTCATCAGCCAGTATCTTCATTACGCAGCCACATCTACATCATCAAGTTCCTGATTGAGTGTGTAGGCCGCGTAACGCAGACAGGCCAGAATACCCTCACGAGTCAGATGTGGGTATGCTTCCAGAATATCATCAATCGTTTCCCCATAGCTCATACGGTCAACGATCAACTCAACCGTGATGCGAGTTCCTTTAATTGTAGGTTTTCCCAACATTATACGCGGGTCAGATACAATATAATCCCGCCAATGTATAGCAGTCATAACACTGTTGATTTTGTACAAAGATACGCTAAAACCCAATCTTGCCCCGGGCTGGATTGCCTTTCCACCCGTTTCCTTTCTGCCCGGCGGCCCATTCGCGCATGTCGGCGAGTTCTTTCTCGAAACCGCCCGACAGAATCGGGAAACGTAGCCACGAGCGCGGGTCGAGGTTGTGGTCGTCGAGGTGGAAGCTTGGGGCGTAGCGTTCGCGTTTCCACTGGTTGCGGCTCCAGAGCTTGAAAAACCGCTCCACCCAGATCAGTAACTTATCGCGGTCATGCCGCCCGGCAAATTGTACTTCGGTTAATTTCAGTACCTCAACGGGCGGCTGTTTGTCGCGAATGGCACTTAGCTCAATGGCGTTCAGCACGTCATACGGCATCAGGTCGTCTTCGTCGGTTTGTTTTTTGTCTAACGGGCGCAGTTCGGCGGTAGGTTGCAGGTTATTCACCGCGTGCAAACCGTTGACTTTGATTAGTTCGTCGGGCGTAAGGGGGCCAATGGCTAAACTCGTGCGGTCGGTAGGTTCGGTAACGTTGGTAATGTTCAGGCCCACCGTCTCGAGCCAAACGAGCCAACCGCGCAGAAAATGCTTATCGATACCCGTGATGGGGCTAATACTACCCGCCGTGTCTCCGTCCATGGTGGCGTAACCAACGGCGGCTTCGGAACGGTTCGACGTGCTGAGTAACAGGGCGTTGTTGATGTTGGCGAGCATCCAGATAGATGGTGCCCGCACCCGCGCCTGAATGTTCTGCAACGCCAGATCGTCGGTGTTCCACGATAGTTTTCGCCCTAACTGCTTTTCTATCAGCCCGCGATAGGTTTCAACAAGCCCGTTGATGTTAATATTGAGGAACGTGGCTCCAATGTCTTCGGCTAATTCTTTGGCTGAGTTGAACGTATCGTCCGACGAATTTTCAGTACCCTGATACATCACCGTCAGCAGTTTACCCACCATCGCTTCGGGCGTGTCGCAGTCCTGAATAGCCCGGATGTAGCCAAGTTTTTTCTTGATGCCCGCAATACCGATATTCTGTACGGCCATCCGAATCATCAAAAACACGGTAGCCGCAATCGCCGACGAATCGGCCCCGCCACTCAAACTCAGCACGTAGCCCTGCGACCGGCTTTTACGCAGATAATCGAACAAACCGAGAGCTACGGCCCTGGCAAACTCTTCTTCTTTCAGGTAGCCGCCCCGCTCCCAGCCTTCAAGTTGAGCTTTCTGAATAACAGGCGCAACCTCCGGCCAGTCGAAACGGTCTGACACGCGCAGGTTGGGCAGGGCAAGGGCCAGATTACCCCGGTTCTGCACCTGATTGAGCCGGGTCGCTTCTACGTCGATTACCGCCGGAACGATTACGAAATCCTGATAACTCAACCGCGCACCCGACACCAGCAATTCGCCATTCGAGGCTACCATCGCATCGCCATCGAAAATGACCCGGCCAGCTTCGTTGCCCAGCAGGTTCGTATAGATGTAACTCACACCAAACGACCGGCTCGCGTCGATAACAAACCGCTCCCGCGTCTGCGACTTAAAAAACGCGAAATGACTGGCCGATGGATTCAGGATAATATCGACTCCGCGTTCATACAACGCCCGGCCCGGTCGGTTGGCAATCCAGGCATCTTCGCAAATCTCAAACCCGACACGTATGCCCGACAGATCGAATACCAAATCGCCGAATGGGTAACTAAAATCGCCGATTTTTATTTCGTCACGCAGGCCGACTTGCCAGGGCTGAAACCACCGGGTTTCGTAGTGCAGGCCGTTGTTTGCGAGGTATTGCTTCACGGCAAAGCCCAGAATTCGCTTGTTGACAATCAGGCAGGCTGTATCGTAGGTTCGGTTGTTGTGCCGCAGCGGCAGACTCACTGCCACCACAATGTCGTGCGTGTGTTCTACAACATCCAGCAGCGAC
Source organism: Spirosoma montaniterrae (assembly GCF_001988955.1). NCBI lineage: Bacteria > Pseudomonadati > Bacteroidota > Cytophagia > Cytophagales > Cytophagaceae > Spirosoma > Spirosoma montaniterrae. The sequence goes on from NZ_CP014263.1 coordinate 3,058,723, forward strand.
GCAATTGACTGATCAATCGTATTTTGTGCATAGAAAGCATCCTCACAGCCATAGCCCGAAATACAGAGCTCGGGCAAGCAGAGCAGGCTCACGCTTTGTTGCCGGGCCGCTTCGATGGCGTCGATAATGTTTTGTTGGTTATGTTCCCACGCAAGCGGGGTCTGGTTCAGCACACCAGCGGCTACTTTAATGAGTTTCATGGATGGCGAAAGGGCGAAAGCGTGAACGAGCGAATGTTTAACTCGGTCCCAGCGCGTTTATACACATGTAACAAAGATGAAGACGGAAAGGATTATTTTATAAAAAAGGCTGAGCCAAGCCGTATTGACCCAAATATCTCTCTCACCTCAGCATTAAATAATGCAATTCGCCCTGCTTGATGCCAGCACAGCGCATCAACACGATAGGCAATGAAAGCTTGTAACGGTTCTGGAAGTATTGCGCTAATCGGTCCAGGTGACGAATTGCTTTAGCTAAGTGCTTATCATAGGTGTAGGCTGCCTGCCCAGCTCCTATCTGTCCGTCTTTCTCATTTACCAAATACCGCGACCGACGCGACAACATTTGCAGAGAAATGTATGCCGCATATTCGTCTTCGGGAAGTTTTGAGGGCGATGCTGCTCTCTGTGGGTTCAGGGCGTGTTTCGCGTCTGTGTGGCTTCGGTATTGCAGGCTGAACGTTGCCAGATGGGCGTTAACCAAATGTAGAGCTGTGTAGAAACAGACTGTTACTTGCCAGTCTATGCAGTTCTGAACCGATGTATTATCATTAATTGACGACAAAAAGTGGAGATTATGCTGAGCCTGTTTGATATGCTCGTCAAATGTTGCCAACGCGAATATGGAAATTTAATCAATGAAAATTTGATAATGATTTGGAACAGGCATTCCATCGTTGGCTTCCACGAGCATAGTGGTCATATCGAAGCCAAAATCATGATACTTTGCGTTAATTCGGGCTTCTGTCAAAATCAGAAAACGCTCCATTTCGGCATCATCATCGCTGATTTCAGCCCAAACTAAAACCTCTGAATCATTGAAATCAAACGCCAGTTTGCGTGGCTGCCGCTTGCCCAGCAGTTGTATGTAATCGACAATAATCTTGCCCACAAAGTGCTTTTGAGCAGTCACTTTGTGAAGAAAACCCATCTGATCGTCATTTCCAGAAAGAACAATCTTGTAGAAGTTCGTTAACTCTGGCGATGCTGTCTCAGTCTCTAATTGGACCTGATGTGAGCGAAGCATGGCGACTAATTGATCGAACCAGGGGTCTAAGTTAGTCTTGGTTGGTTCCAATGTAGGCGTCATAAGTAAGAATAGGTTTCGTAGCGTAAAGCAAAAGTAATGGTAATATTACTTTTACAACGATGCTGAACTGGAATAGTTTCACGAACAGTTATAGGTTCCACGCTTTATTATGACCGTCTTCAATACTGGATTGGCAAGATTTAGCAACCACCATCTTCAAAAATCTCCATAATCAACCTGCAAGCACGTTAACCCCACCTGCCGGCGCCACATATCGACAACCTGCTGGCGATCATCGACCACAAACTCGACGTAATACCGGCCTGAAATGTGCTGCTCAAATAGTTCACGCTTCACCACCGAATCTTTGCGGCTATCGCGTTCGGGGCGCATGAATAACTCAAAATCAGTTGGTTGCCAGCCAAAATACTGACAAAGCCAATCGGTGGTTTCGCGTCGGCAAACGGCATCGCGGCCCGAGAAAAACACAATACCATAGCCCGACGCCCGCATGGCTTTTACCAGATTGATAATGGATTGCTTCGGCGTGTCTTCGCCCACACGGTGCCATTCAAATGGTGAACGCGCACCTTTCTCAGCCACCGTCCCGTCGATATCGACCAGTATACAGCGCGGTAAAGTTGTATCCTGCTGCCGTTGGAAAACCTCACTCCGGGTCAGCATTTCGGGCTGGAAAGAAAACACCCGTTTCAATGATTTCAGTTGTTCTGCCTGTTTCAGAATAATAGCTTCTCCTACTGAGTCTTCGCGCCCTTTGTCGCGCCGTATGCAGTCGGCAACGGGTGTATCGATAAGTTTGTACTCAATAGAAACGGCATCGAACTGCGCCGATAGTAGCGTTCTGAATTCGTTGAGGTAATGCAGTTTCAGATTAGTATTGTCGATCAGGACATGCCAGCCACGTCGAAGCCCCTCTACTATTGCTGTCTGTTGCAAAGCGTTTACAACGGTTTCCACGCGATTTTTCTCATTATCGGGCCAGTTTCGCCAGTAATCGGGCAGGGCTATCGGCAATATAGCCCGCCGAAAATCATCGCGGTTCACGCGTAGCCAGTTCGGGTTTTCAGCGCAGAATTGCCGCGCAAACGTCGATTTGCCGCTGCCGCTCAAGCCAGTCAGAATTAGTACTTTTTTCATACAAAAGCCCGGTGCTTCGTGAAGACACCGGGCCGGGAAATTAGGTTTCTGAATAATTATGAAATGCCTTTAAAAACAGGTTCATCCATGAACGGCTGATTGTAGAGTCGTTTACCTGTAGCCTTAAAAATGGCATTGGCAACGGCGGCCCCGGCAGGAGGCAGAGCAGGCTCACCCAAGCCGGTCGGCTCTATCTCATTCTGTACGAAGTGGACCTCCACATCAGGAATTTCGTTGATCCGAATCATTCGGTAGTCGTTGAAATTCTTTTGTTCCGGCAATCCGTCTTTGAATGTCAGATTTCCGTACATGGCATGGCCGACGCCATCGACCACGCAACCCGTAATCTGCTGCCGCGCCCCGCTTTGATTAATAACGATACCACAGTCGGCAACCGCATATACTTTTTGTAGTACGGGCTTGCCTTTTACCATCGCTACTTCGCCCACCTGCGCCACATACGAACGGTGCGAGAAATAAACACTGAAGCCCTGCGCTACGTTTTTCTTGCCCCATCCCGACTTCTGAACCGCCAGTTCGATAACGCCCCGCATCCGGTCAATGTCGTATTTTATGGCACCAACGGGCTTTTGTTTGGCTTTGTCAAGCAACTCTAACCGGAAAGCCACCGGATCTTTGCCCGCTGCCTGCGCCACTTCGTCTAAAAACGATTGCTCGGCGAACGCCAAAAAATTCGTGATGGGTGCCCGCCACGGACCGGTCGTAATGGGCGATTTATTGTATTCAACACTGTCAATCAACAGGTTATCGACTGACCCCGACGGAAAGTTATCTTCGCGCAGTGGGTTTCCCGACCGAATGCCTACGCCCCGCAGTTTGTAGCCAATCATAGTACCCCGTGCATCGAGTGCAGCCTCAAACCGATACCGAACAGCCGGGCGATAGCTGCCGCCCGTCATGTCGTCTTCGCGGGTCCAGATGAGTTTAACGGGCGCGTTGACTGCTTTCGACACCTGTACCGCTTCGAGCACATAATCGGCCTGAAGCCGCCGACCAAAGCCGCCCCCCATTCGGGTTAGTTCTACCGTGACTTTATCGGGCGAGATGCCCAGCAGTTTCGCCGTTTCGTTGCGGGCGCGTTCGGGCGTTTGCGTTGGCCCAACCAGTTCAACACCATCCGGGCGAACGTGTGCGAAGAAGTTCATCGGCTCCAGCGGGCTGTGCGGCAAAAACGGACATTGATATTCAGCTTTCACCACTTTGGCTGCACTGGCAAAAGCTGCGTCAACATCGCCGTCTTTACGCCGAACGGTTGCTTCTTTACTATCTAACAGTTCTTTGAATAGCCGGTTATGGTCGGAAGTGCTCTCAACGGCATCGGTCTTTTCCCAATCGATCTGCAACGCGTCTTTAGCTTTCTTCACCTGCCAGGTCGATTTACCGACCACCGCTACGTTATTGTCGAACGTTACGACATCGACAATACCCGGCATTGCTTTGATGGCAGCACTATTTACTGCTTTCAGTTTATAGCCAAAAGCCGGGCGTTGCAACATGGCAAACAGCATGCCTTCCCGGTAGAAGTCAAGGCCAAAAAGAGACTTTCCAGTCAGAATTTTCGGATTATCGACGTTTTTGACTGTGCTACCAATGAGTTTGAACTCCTTCGGCTGTTTCAGTTTTACATCGGTTGGTACGGGTAGTTTACCAGCTTCGGTTGCCAGTTCGCCATAACTCAGTTTACGGTTGGAGGCCGAGTGCATCACAAACCCGCTTGCTGTTGTGCATTCGGTGACTGGTGCGTTCCAGCGATTGGCTGCGGCCTGTAGCAACATTTGCCGGGCGGTGGCCCCCGCAGTACGCAGCCGCTGCCACGAGTGCGGGATTGAGCCGCTACCTCCTGCTACCTGACGCTCAAATTTCTTTGTGTCGAGCGGAGCCTGCTCAACGATAACTTTCGTCCAGTCGGCGTCTAATTCTTCGGCAACGATAATCGGGAAAGCGGTTTTAATACCCTGTCCAACTTCTGGGTTGGGCGACAGAATGGTAATAATGCCCTGCGGACTTATCGATAAGTAGCTATTGAAGCCCACACCAGACGGTTCGGCCAACGTAGATACAGTGGAAACTGCCGCTTCTGATTCTAACCAGTTAAAGCCAATAATCAGCCCGCCACCCGCTACGGCCAAATTTTTCAGGAAGCCGCGTCGGCTTTCGTTTGTGCGCGTTTTCATGGTTATTTGGTGGCTTTAGGAGTGGGTTTAGCAGCAACCTTAACAGCTTCGCGAATGCGGTGATATGTACCGCAACGGCACAGATTGCCAGCGAGTGCGGCATCAATGTCAGCATCGGTTGGTTTGGGATTACGCTTTAGTAACGCAGCCGCCGACATAATTTGCCCGGCCTGACAGTAGCCACACTGTGGCACGTCGATTTCATTCCAGGCGCGTTGCACCGGATGATCACCCGTGGCTGATAAACCCTCAATCGTTGTAATTTTCGCAGAGCCAATTGCCGAAACAGGCAATACACAGGAGCGGGTTGCTTCGCCGTTCAAATGAACCGTACAGGCACCGCATTGAGCGATACCACAGCCATATTTCGTGCCGACTAACCCGAACGTGTCGCGTAACACCCAAAGTAAGGGCGTATCAGCGTCAACATCAGCACGCAATACGCGACCGTTGACAGAGAGGTTAAAAATAGCCATTGATTGAGTACGATTGGATTGGTTCGACCAAGTTACGAAAAAGTCGAGTACTCTGGCTAACAGATGGTTAGTAAACTACTTAAAACAAAAAAAAGCGAGCTGAATCAGCTCGCTTTGCCGGGTTCTCGACCCAATCCTAAAAAAGTCAGGTGGCACCTACCTACTCTCCCACCTGTGACGGCAGTACCATCGGCAGTACGGGGCTTAACGGCTCTGTGCGGAATGGATAGAGGTGTACACCCGCCCGACCAGCACCAGCCTGACTCTTTGCTCGTTACCGATACCGCATCCCTGCGCTATCGCCGTACCTGCTTGTCTTTTACCCTACAGAAAGAAATCCATAACCAGAACCCCGCCAACCGCCTGCCCCTCAACCTGCCCTGACCATACGCTCTCGGGCTCATTAGTAGTGCTCAGCTCAACGCGTCTCCACGCCTACACCTGCACCCTATCCACGTCGTCGTCTCCAACAACCCTTACCACACGGAACACTCATCTTGGGGCCGGTTTCGCACTTAGATGCCTTCAGCGCTTATCCTAACCCAACGTAGCTACTCGGCCGTGCCTGCGGCCAGACAACCGATCCGCCAGCGGTTGGTCCATCCCGGTCCTCTCGTACTAAGGACAGACCCCCTCAGTATTCCCACGCCCACCACAGATAGGGACCGAACTGTCTCACGACGTTCTGAACCCAGCTCGCGTGCCACTTTAATCGGCGAACAGCCGAACCCTTGGAACCTTCTCCAGCCCCAGGATGTGACGAGCCGACATCGAGGTGCCAAACCTCCCCGTCGATGTGAGCTCTTGGGGGAGATCAGCCTGTTATCCCCGGCGTACCTTTTATCCTTTGAGCGATAGCCCTTCCATGCGGAACTACCGGATCACTATACCCTGCTTTCGCACCAGATCGGCCTGTTTGCCTCACTGTCAAGCCCGCTTCTGCTATTGCACTCCCCAGCCGATTACCGTCCGGCCTGAGCGGACCTTGGGAAACCTCCGTTACCCTTTCGGAGGTGACCACCCCAGTCAAACTACCCACCAAGCAATGTCCCCCATAAAGGGTTAGGACGCCGGTTGTGAAAGGGCGGTATTTCAAGGTTGGCTCCAGGATGCCTGGCGACACCCCTTCAAAGCCTCCCGCCTATCCTACACAGCCACAACCAGCACCCACTACTAAGCTGTAGTAAAGGTGCACGGGGTC